>JAFAEC010000152.1 GCA_023424215.1 Pseudomonadota bacterium | reverse complement strand
CCGCAAACCGGGTGCACCCGCCCGCCGCTCGCCGCCAGCGCCGCGCCCTGGTCCCCGAGCGCCGCCGCCAGCCGCGACGAGAGATCGGCAGGGACCAGCGGCATGTCGCAGGGCAGGGTCAGCACCGCCGCCCGGCCGTGGGCCCGCGCGAAGGCCAGCGCCGCCGCGAGGCCGCCGAGCGGCCCCTCCCACGGCGCGTCCTCGATCAGCGTCAGGTCGTCGGGGACCCCAGCCAGCGCGCGGTCGCGCACCGCCACGGCGGTCAGGTCGGAGAAGGTCGAAGCCTGTGCCGCGGCCCGTTCCAGCAGGGTCCGCCCCGCCAGCATCCGCTGCGGCTTGGCCCCGCCGATCCGGCGGCCCTCGCCCCCGGCCAGCACCACGGCGGCGATCTCGTGCGGCGTCAGGCTCATGTGAAGATCAGCTTGGCGCCGGCGAGCGCCAGCACAAGTCCCAGGGTGACCAGCAGCGCTGACTGCGGCAAGCGGCGCACGCCGAGCCACGATCCCAGCACCGCCCCCGCCGCCACCGCCGCGACGAGGATCGGCAGCTCCGGCGGCAGGGCCGGCAGCAGGGTCAGCTGGCCCGCCAGCCCGGCGATCGAGTTGACCAGGATGAAGGCCGCCGCGACGCCCGAGGTGTGACGCGGCGTCTCCCAGGCGAACAGCAGGATCAGGGGGCTGAGGAAGATGCCGCCGCCGGTGCCGGTCAGCCCGGCCAGCAGGCCCAGCGCCGCCCCGCCGGGCAAGGCGACCTGGAGGCTCGGTGCGCGAACCGGTCGCGCCGCCGTGGCCGTCGGCCGCCATAGCATCCGCGCCGCGGCGAACCAGAGCACGGCGCCGAGCATCGGCCGGTAGATCTCCGGCGGCACCTGTATGCGACCGCCGATGAAGGCCATGGGGATCGCCGTGACCGCGAAGGCGAGGAACAGGCGCGGGTTGAATTCCCCGGCGCGGACGTAGCGCCAGGCTCCGTAGCCGGCGACCACCAGGTTCAGGGCCAGCGCCGTGGGCCGCATCACCTCCGGCGACAGGGAGAACAGGGCCATGACGCCAAGGTATGCGGAGGCCCCGCCGTGGCCGACGGAGGAGTAAAGCGCCGCCGCCGCCCCCATCAGCAGGGCGATCAGCAGGATCGTGCTTGCGTCCACCCCCGCCCTTCCCGTCAGCCGCCCACGTCGGCCATCCGCCGAAGGTCTCCCGAGCGGCCCAGCATCAGCTCATGGCCGCGCTGCTTGGTCGGTAGGGCGTCGAGAATACGCTGCTCGAGCCGCTCCGGCGCCACCGAGTCCGTCAGCAGATCGCGCAGGTCCACCCCGCCCTCCCCGAACAGGCACAGGCGCAGCTTGCCGCGTGCGGTCACCCGCAGCCGATTGCAGCCGTCGCAGAAGCCGGCGCCGTAGGGGGCGATGACGCCGAACCGGCCGGCGTAGTCGGGATGGGCGTACTCGATCGCAGGGCCGTCGTCGGCGCGGCGCGGCCGGGCGGTCCAGCCCCTCTCCCGCAGCCAGCGTTCCAGCACCTCGGCCCGCACGTGCTGGGCATCGAACCACGGGCCGTTGTCGAGGGTGCGCATCAGTTCGATGAAGCGCACGGTGGCGGGCCGGTGGCGCAGCCAGTCGGCGAACTGGTCGAAGGCGCTGTCGACCGTATCACGCAGCAGCACCGCGTTCAGCTTCACCGCCCCGAAGCCCAGCCCCAGCGCCGTATCGACGCCCCGGAGGATGTCGTCCAGCCGGTCGTGCCCTGTGAGGCGCGCGAAGGCGGCGGGGTCGAGCGAGTCGATGCTGACGTTCAGGTGGCTGAGGCCGGCGTCCCGCCAGCCGCGCACCCGACGGTCCAGCCGCCAGCCGTTGGTGGTCAGGGCGACCTTCATCACCCCCGGCGTCGCGGCCGCGGCTGCGATGATGTCGTCAAGGTCCGCCCGCACCGAAGGCTCGCCGCCCGACAGGCGAACCTTGGTCACACCCAGGGCGGCGAATCCCCTGACAAGACGGGCGATCTCGTCGAGTTCGAGGAAGCCGTCGGCCTTCCCCCGGTAGCCGTCAGGCAGGCAGTAGGCGCAGCGGAAGTTGCAGACCTCGGTGACCGACAGGCGGAGATATCGGAAGCGGCGACCGAAGCCGTCGACCAGCGAGGGCGGGGCGGGCGACGGCGCGCGCGCCGCGTCCAGCTCCATCAGTCCGGCCTCCGCCATTCGCCCTCCCATGGCTTCGTAGCCCGAAGCAAAAACATATCGTGAGGCAACGAGTTCCTCTGGCAAGCGTCGCTTTGTCGCGCCAACATGGTTCGGGGAGCAAGGTTCGTACGATTCCGGACGTGCATGCTGGAACCGTAGCGCAACCAGGCGTCTTAGTTGACGGAAGGGGGGGCCATGTCCCCGAAGGAAGCCGCGGAGGGCACGCTCGGGATGGAGACCCCGGCGGAGGGAGGCAGAACGGCGCTGTGGGCGAGCACTCTCGCCTTCACCATCTGCTTCGCCGTCTGGACGATCTTCTCGATCATCGGGCTCGGGATGAAGGACCAACTCGGTCTGTCCGAGACCCAGTTCGGCCTGCTCGTCGGCACCCCCATCCTCACCGGCTCGCTCGTGCGGGTCGCACTCGGCGTCTGGACCGAACAGCTCGGCGGCCGGCGCATGCTGGCGCTGGTCATGCTGACGGCCGCCCTGGCGACGCTGCTGCTGTCGTGGGCGGACAGCTATTCCGAGATGCTGCTGGCGGCGCTCGGCGTCGGCCTCGCCGGCGGCGCCTTCGCGGTCGGCGTCGCCTACGTGCCGAAGTTCTTCCCGCCGGGCCAGCAGGGCACCGCGCTCGGCATCTTCGGCGCCGGCAACGTCGGCGCCGCGGTGACCAAATTCCTCGCCTCCGTGGTGATGGTGGCCTGGGGCTGGCAGGCGGTGGCGCAGATCTGGGCCGGCGTGCTCGCGGTCGCCGCCGTCGTCTTTTACCTCGTCACCCGCGACGATCCCGAAACGGTCGCCCGCCGTCGCGAGGGCCGCCCGGCCCAGTCCGCCGGCGCCCAGTTAGCGGCGCTGAAGAACATTCAGGTCTGGCGCTTCGCCCTCTACTACTTCTTCGTCTTCGGGGCCTTCGTCGCGCTGGCCCTGTGGCTGCCGCGCTACCTGATCGGCGTCTACGGCCTCGACGTGAAGACGGCGGGCATGCTGGCCGCCTTCTATTCCGTGCCGGCCAGCCTGTTCCGCATCTACGGGGGCCGACTGTCGGACAGGTACGGCGCCCGGGCGGTACTGTACTGGACGTTCGGCGTCTCGGCCCTGTGCCTGTTCATGCTGTCCTATCCGCCGACGGACTACACCATCCACGGCGTCCGCGGGCCGATCAGCTTCTCCACCTCGATGGGGCTGATCCCCTTCCTCGTGGCCATCTTCGTGCTCGGCTTCTTCATGAGCCTGGGCAAGGCGGCCGTGTTCAAGCACATCCCGGTCTACTACCCGAAGCAGATCGGCGCCGTGGGCGGGCTGGTTGGCATGGTCGGCGGCCTCGGCGGCTTCGTCCTGCCGCTGGTGTTCGGGGTGATGAACGACCTGACCGGCATCTGGACCAGCTGCTTCGCCCTGCTGTTCCTGATCGTCACGGTGTCGCTGCTGTGGATGCATTTCGCCGTCCGGCAGATGGAGGCGACCGCCCTGCGCGAGGGCCGGGCGATCACCGGCCTGCCCGAGCTTCCCGAGATGGAGCCGATCCACGAGCCGGCGAAGCCGATGCTGGACCGGCTGCGCAAGGCCCGCGCCGGGGTGCTGGCCGACTGGCGGCCCGAGGACGCGGAGTTCTGGCGCACGACCGGACGCGCGGTGGCGCAGCGGAACCTGTGGATTTCGACCTACTGCCTGCTGCTCGCCTTCGCCGTCTGGATGGTGTGGAGCGTGGTGGTGGCCCAGTTGCCGCGGCTCGGCTTCGCCTTCACCACCGACCAGCTGTTCTGGCTGGCGGCCCTGCCCGGGCTGTCCGGCGCGACCTTCCGCATCTTCTACGCCTTCATGGTGCCGGTATTCGGCGGGCGGCTGTGGACGGCGGTGTCGACCGCCTCGCTGCTGATCCCCGCCTTCGGCATCGGCTACGCCGTGCAGGACCCGGACACGCCGTACCTGATCTTCCTCGTGCTGGCCCTGCTGTGCGGCTTCGGCGGCGGCAACTTCGCCTCGTCCATGGCCAACATCGGCTTCTTCTTCCCCAAGGCCGAGCGCGGCAACGCCCTCGCGCTGAACGCCGGCCTCGGCAATCTCGGCGTCAGCCTGATGCAGTTCCTGGTGCCGATCGTGGTCACCTTCTCGGTGTTCGGGGCGCTGGGCGGACAGGCCCAGATCGCCGACGACGGCGCCCGCGTCTGGGCCCAGAACGCCGGCTTCATCTGGGTCCCCTTCATCATGCTGGGGACCCTGGCGGCCTGGTTCGGCATGAACGACATCGCCTCGGCCAAGGCCTCGTTCGCGGACCAGGCGGCGATCTTCCGGCGCACCCACAACTGGCTGATGTGCTGGCTCTACACCGGCACCTTCGGCTCGTTCATCGGCTTCTCGGCCGGCTTCCCGCTGCTGGCCCGGCTGGTGTTCCCCGAGGTGAACGCCATGCAGTACGTCTTCCTCGGACCGCTGATCGGAGCGCTGTCACGGGCAGGCACCGGCTGGGTCTCGGACCGCTGGGGCGGCGCGCGCGTCACCCTGTGGGTGTTCGTCGGCATGATCCTCGCCGTCGGCGGCATGCTCTGGGCCCTGTCGGTCCAGTCGTTCCCGGCCTTCTTCGGCAGCGTGCTGGCCCTGTTCTTCCTCACCGGGGTCGGCAACGCCTCCACCTTCCAGATGATCGGTCCGATCATGACGCTGGAGACGGCGCGGCTGGCGCCCGCCCTCTCTGCCGCCGAGCAGCGGGTGCGCGCGGACCGCGAGGCCGCCGCCATCGTCGGCTTCACCTCGGCGGTCGCCGCCTTCGGCGCCTTCTTCATACCCAAGGCCTACGGCGCCTCGATCGACGCGACCGGCGGGCCGGAAGCGGCGCTGTGGGGCTTCCTGGTCTTCTATCTCAGCTGCGCCGCCCTGACCTGGGTCGCCTACGCCGGCCCGCGCGGCCTGCTCCGCGCCGTCGAAGGGCGGCGCGCGCCTGCTCCTCCTCACCCAGCCCAAGCGGAAGGCAGCCCGTCATGAGCCACTTCCTCGATCGCCTGACCTATTTCCGTCGCGACAGGGAGACCTTCGCCGACGGCCACGGCCTGACGACGCGCGAGAACAGGGACTGGGAGGACGCCTATCGAACCCGCTGGGCGGCGGACAAGATCGTCCGCTCCACCCACGGGGTGAACTGCACCGGCTCGTGCTCGTGGAAGATCTACGTCAAGGGCGGCATCGTCACCTGGGAGACCCAGCAGACCGACTATCCGCGCACCCGGCCCGATCTGCCGAACCATGAGCCGCGCGGCTGCCCCCGCGGCGCCAGCTACAGCTGGTACCTGTATTCCGGCACGCGCATCAAATACCCGCTGATCCGCGGCCGCCTGCTCCGCCACTGGCGCGAGGCGCGCAAGACGATGACCCCGGTGGCCGCCTGGCGCTCGATCGTCGACGATCCGGCCAAGCGCCACAGCTGGGTGTCGCGGCGCGGGCGCGGCGGGTTCATCCGGGCCGGCTGGGACGAGGCGACCGAGTTGATCGCCGCCGCCAACGCCCACACCATCAAGGAATACGGCCCGGACCGCATCGCCGGCTTCTCACCGATCCCGGCCATGTCGATGATCTCCTACGCGGCCGGCAGCCGCTACCTGTCGCTGCTCGGTGGGACGATCCTGAGCTTCTATGACTGGTACTGCGACCTGCCGCCGTCCTCGCCGCAGACCTGGGGCGAGCAGACCGACGTGCCGGAGAGCGCGGACTGGTACAACGCCGGCTTCCTGCTGGTGTGGGGCTCGAACATCCCGCAGACCCGGTCGCCCGACGCCCACTTCTATTCGGAGGTCCGCTACAAGGGGACCAAGAGCGTCGTCATCACGCCGGACTATTCCGAGGCGTCGAAGTTCGCCGACATGTGGCTGCACCCCAAGCAGGGGACCGACGCCGCCCTGGCCCTGGCTTTCGGCCACGTCATCCTGAAGGAGTTCCACTGCGACCGGCAGGCGCCCTATTTCGCCGAATACGGCCGCCAGTATTCCGACTTCCCCCTGCTGGTGAAGCTGGTCGAGCGCAACGGCCGGCTGGTCGCCGACCGCATGGTGCGCGCCGCCGACTTCCGGGCAGACCTCGGCGAGAAGGCCAACCCGGACTGGAAGGCGGTCGGGATCGATGAGATCAGCGGCAAGATCGTCTGCCCGCAGGGTCAGTCGGGCCACCGCTGGGGCGACCCGGGCAAGTGGAACCTCGAGCAGAAGGACGGCAAGGGCAAGGACATCCGCCTGCGCCTGACGCTGGCCGAGGACCACGACGAGATCGTGCCGGTCGGCTTCCCCTATTTCGGCGGCACGGCCCCCGAGTCCTTTGTCTCGACCAGCCACGAGCAGATCCTCGACCGCAATGTGCCGGTCAAGCGGGTCAAGCTGAAGGACGGCGAGGCGCTGGTCGCGACCGTCTTCGACCTGTTCTGCGCCAACTACGGCGTCGATCGCGGGTTCGGCGGAGGCAACGTCGCCGCGACCTACGACGACGACGCGCCGTTCAGCCCGGCCTGGGCCGAGAACGTCACCGGCGTGCCGCGCGAGGCCATCATCGCCACGGCCCGCGAGTTCGCCGAGGTGGCCGAGAAGACCCGCGGCCGCTCCATGGTCATCCTCGGGGCCGGTCTGAACCACTGGTACCACATGGACATGGCCTACCGCGGCATCATCTCCATGCTGGTGATGTGCGGCTGCATCGGCCAGTCCGGCGGCGGCTGGGCCCACTACGTCGGGCAGGAGAAGCTGCGGCCCCAGACCGGCTGGCTGCCGCTGGCCTTCGCGCTGGACTGGCTGCGCCCGACCCGGTTCATGAACGGCACCAGCTTCTTCTACGCCCACACCGACCAGTGGCGTTACGAAAGCCTGCGGATCGAGGAGATCCTGTCGCCGACCGCGCCCGAGGGCGACTGGTCGGGCAGCATGATCGACTTCAACGTCCGCGCGGAGCGCATGGGCTGGCTGCCGACCGCGCCGCAGCTCGAGACCAACCCGCTCAGCATCGGCAAGGAGATCTTCGACACCGGCGCCGACCCGAAGACCTTCATCTCGGACCGGCTGAAGAGCGGCGGGCTGAAACTGTCCTGCGTCGATCCGGACAATCCGCGGAACTGGCCGCGCAACATGTTCTTCTGGCGCTCCAACGTGCTGGGGGCCAGCGGCAAGGGGCACGAGTATTTCCTCAAGCACCTCGTCGGCGCCCTGCACGGCGTGGTCGGCGTCGACCTCGGCGAGGACGGCCGCGAGAAGCCGCAGGAGGTCGTCTGGCGCGACGACGCCCCGGTCGGCAAGCTGGACCTGATGGTCAATATCGACTTCCGCATGTCGACCACCAGCATGTACGCCGACGTCGTCCTGCCCACCGCCACCTGGTACGAGAAGCACGACCTCAACACCTCGGACATGCACCCCTTCATCCACCCGCTGACCGCGGCGGTGGATCCGGTCTGGGAGGCGAAGAGCGACTGGGACATCTTCCGCACCATCGCGAGGAAATTCTCCGACGTGGCGCCCGAGGTGCTGGGGGTCGAGCACGACCTGGTGCTGACCCCGATCATGCACGACACGGCCCAGGAGCTGGCCCAGCCCTATGAGCCGAAGCGCTGGGACAAGGGCGAGTGCGATCCCGTCCCCGGCCGGACCATGGCCAATGTCTCGCTCGTCGAGCGCGACTATGCGCAGACCTACGCCAAATTCACCTCGCTGGGCCCGGCGCTGGAGAAGCTGGGCAACGGCGGCAAGGGCATCCAGTGGAACACCGACTCCGAGGTGAAGCTGCTGGCCGGCCTCAACGGCGTCGTCGCCGAGGAAGGGCCGGGCAAGGGCCGGCCGCGCATCCTCACCGACATCGACGCCTGCGAGACCATCCTGACGCTGGCCCCGGAGACCAACGGCGAGGTGGCGGTCAAGGCCTGGCAGGCGCTGTCGACGGTCACCGGCCTGGATCACGCCCACCTGGCCGAGGGCAAGGAGGAGGAGAAGATCCGCTTCCGCGACGTGGTCGCCCAGCCGCGCAAGATCATCTCGTCGCCGACCTGGTCGGGGCTGGAATCCGAGCACGTCTGCTACAACGCCGGCTACACCAATGTGCACGAGCGCATCCCGTGGCGGACCCTGACCGGCCGCCAGCAGCTCTACCAGGACCACCACTGGATGCGGGCCTTCGGGGAAGGCTTCGTCACCTGGCGGCCTCCCATCGACACCCGCACGGTGCGCGCCGTGCACGGCAAGCTGCCCAACGGCAACGCCGAGATCCTGCTCAACATCCTCACGCCGCACCAGAAGTGGGGCATCCACTCGACCTACGCCGAGAACCTGATCCTGCTCAGCCTCAACCGCGGCGGGCCGGTGATCTGGATCAGCGAGACGGATGCGAAACAGGCCGGCATCGAGGACAATGACTGGATCGAGGCCTTCAACGTCAACGGCGCGGTCACCGCCCGGGCCATCGTCTCCCAGCGTGTCATGGCCGGCACCGCGATCATGTACCACGCCCAGGAAAAGCTGGTGAACACGGTCGGCTCCGAGCTGACCGGCCAGCGCGGCGGGGTGCACAACTCGATCACCCGCATCAACATGAAGCCGACCCACATGATCGGCGGCTACGCCCAGTTGGCCTACGGCTTCAACTACTACGGCACCGTCGGGGCCAACCGCGACGAGTTCGTGGTCATTCGCAAGATGAGCGCGATCAACTGGTTCGACAAAGCCGCCGAACCTGACCTGGAGGCCGCCGAATGAAGATCCGCGCCCAGATCGCCATGGTCCTGAACCTGGACAAGTGCATCGGCTGTCACACCTGTTCGATCACCTGCAAGAACGTCTGGACCAACCGCGAAGGCGTCGAATACGCCTGGTTCAACAACGTCGAGACCAAACCCGGCATCGGCTACCCCAAGGACTGGGAGAACCAGAAGCGCTGGAAGGGCGGCTGGGTCAGGAAGAAGAACGGCAGGATCGAGCCGCGCATCGGCTCCAAGTGGCGCATCCTGGCCAAGCTGTTCGCCAACCCCGACCTGCCCGAGATCGACGACTTCTACGAGCCCTACACCTTCGAATACGAATGGCTGCAGAAGGCCCCCGAGCTCGAGGCGCAGCCCTCGGCCCGGCCGCGGTCGCTGATCACCGGCGACGT
Organism: Pseudomonadota bacterium; assembly: GCA_023424215.1. GTDB lineage: Bacteria > Pseudomonadota > Alphaproteobacteria > Caulobacterales > Caulobacteraceae > Brevundimonas. Next base: position 44,719 of record JAFAEC010000152.1, on the reverse strand, counting down.
GATGACCAAGATCGAATGGAGCGGCAACTGGGAGGACGACCTCTCGGGCGAGTTCGCCAAGCGCTCGGCCGACGTGAATTTCGAAGGGGTCGAGAAGGAGATCTACGGCCAGTTCGAAAACACCTTCATGATGTACCTGCCGAGGCTGTGCGAGCACTGCCTCAACCCGGCCTGCCTCGCCGCCTGCCCGTCGGGGGCGATCTACAAGCGGGCCGAGGACGGCATCGTGCTGATCGACCAGGAGCGGTGCCGCGGCTGGCGCATGTGCGTCTCGGGCTGTCCGTACAAGAAGATCTATTACAACTGGTCCTCGGGTAAGTCCGAGAAGTGCATCTTCTGCTTCCCGCGCATCGAGACCGGTCAGCCGACGGTCTGCTCCGAGACCTGCGTCGGGCGCATCCGCTATCTCGGCGTCTTCCTGTACGACGCAGACCGCATCAAGGACGCCGCCTCGGTCGAGGACGAGAAGGACCTCTACGAGGCCCAGCTGTCGCTGTTCATGGACCCGCACGATCCGGCCGTGATCGAACAGGCCCGCCACGACGGCGTGCCCGAGGCCTGGCTGGAGGCCGCGGTCCGCTCGCCGGTCTACAAGATGGCCAAGGAGTGGCGGGTCGCCTTCCCGCTGCACCCTGAGTACCGCACCCTGCCGATGGTCTGGTACGTGCCGCCGCTGTCGCCGATCCAGTCGGCGGCCGAGGCCGGCAAGATGTCGGTCAACGACGGCATGCCGGACGTGCGCTCGCTGCGCATCCCGATGCGCTACCTCGCCAACCTGCTCACCGCCGGCGACGAGGAGCCGGTGGCGCGGGGCCTGGAGCGGATGCTGGCCATGCGCGCCTACATGCGGGCCAAGACCATCGACGGCCGCGTCGACGAGTCGATCGCCGAGCGCGTCGGCCTGACCGGGGCGACCATCGAGGACATGTACAGGATCATGGCGCTGGCGGCCTATGAGGACCGCTACGTCATCCCGACCACGCACCGCGAAGACAATGAGGACGCCTACGTCCTGCGCGGGTCGGGCGGCTTCACCCTCGACCGCAACACCAACGGCAGCAGCAAGCTGAACATCTTCGGCGGTCCCAAGACCACGCCGCGGCGCTCGCCCTTCATGGACGTGTCGACATGATCCGCTCGCTGCGCGCCCTGTCCGCCCTGCTCGGCTATCCGTCGGAGGAGCTGCAGGCCAACGTCGGCGCCATCCGCGAAGCGCTGGCCGCCGAGCGCCTGGTCCCGCCGGCGGGCCGCGAGGCGCTCGAACCGCTGCTGAGCGAGCTCGAGACCCGCGACCTGTTCGAGCTGCAGGAGGCCTACACCGACCTGTTCGACCGCTCGCGCAAGCTGTCGCTGCACCTGTTCGAGCACGTCCACGGCGACAGCCGGGATCGCGGCCCGGCCATGGTCGATCTCGGCCAGACCTACCTCGACCGCGGCTTCGTCATGGCCGTGTCGGAGCTGCCCGATTATCTGCCGCTCTACCTCGAATTCCTCGCCTGCCAGCCGTTCGCCGAGGCGCGCGAACTGCTCGGTGAGCCCGCCCATGTGCTGGCCGCCCTGCAGCAGCGGCTGACCGGGCGGGACAGTCCGTACGCCGGGGTCTTCGCCGCCCTGCTGGCGCTGGCCGAGGCCCGGCCCGACGCCGAGGCGCTGAAGGCCCTGCTGGAGCGCGCCGTCGAGGATCCGGCCGACGGCGACGTCGACGACGAGTGGCGCGAGGCGCCGGTCACCTTCGGGCGGCCGGACCATGAGGCGGGCGGGCCCACCGGTCTGATCGCGAAGATCCGCGCGGGGCGCCGTCCCGCGGCCCGGACCCAGGGAGGATGACGATGGAAGGGTTCCTCAACCAACTGGCCTTCGGCTGGTATCCCTACCTCGCGGTGACGGTGCTGTTCCTCGGCAGCATCCTGCGCTTCGACAAGGCGCAGTACTCGTGGCGGTCGCAGTCCAGCCAGTTCCTGCGCCGCAAGCAGATGCTGATCGGCTCCAACCTGTTCCACCTCGGCATTCTGACCCTGCTGGGTGGGCATTTCGTCGGCCTGCTGACGCCGATCGGCGTGTTCGACTTCTTCGGCATCGGCCACGGCTTCAAGCAGATGACGGCGCTGGTGGTCGGCGGCCTCGCCGGCTTCGCCGCCTTCATCGGGGCCAGCCTGCTGCTGCACCGCCGCCTGTTCGACCCGCGCATCCGGCGCAGTTCGTCGAAGATGGACATCCTTGTGCTGTTCCTGCTGTGGCTGCAGCTGGCCGTCGGCCTGGCCACGACCTGGTGGACCATGAAGCATCTCGACGGTTCCGAGATGGTCCTGTTCATGGGCTGGGCCAACGGCCTGCTGACGTTCAACCCCGCCGCCGCCGACCTGATCATCGACGCCTACTGGGTCTACAAGGTGCATATCGTGCTGGGGCTGACGATCTTCCTCATCACCCCCTTCACCCGACTGGTGCACGTGTGGAGCATTCCGCTCTTCTTCCTGCTGCGGCCGGGCTACCAGCTGGTCCGCTCGCGCGGCGCGGTGCGGAAGCCCTCGACCACCCCGACCCACGGCCAGCCCGGCCAGGCCCCGACCTATGGCGGCCCCTCGGTGCTGCGCGGCGAGGCGGAGAGCGCCCAGTGACCACGGCCCGCTTCGTCCTCACCCGCTCCTCCGGCCGGAAGGCGCCCGCCCCGGCCCCCTCGCCTCCGCCCGCAGCGACCCCGGCTCCCGCCGGCGGCTGCGGCCATCATCATCATGGCGCTCCGCAAACGAGGCCGGCCGTCCCGAGCTTCCCGGACGTGCGCGTCAACGGGGTGGAGATCGAGGCCGCGGCCATCGCCCGCGAGCTGCAGCACCACCCGGCGGAGGATCCCGTCGAGGCCTGGACCCAGGCGGTGCGGGCGCTGGCGGTGCGCGAACTGCTGCTGCAGGAGGCGCGGCGCCGCGGCGTCGAGGCGGACCCCGACGACGACGGCGGTGTGCGCGAGAGCGAGGAGGAAGCCCTCGTCCGGGCCCTGCTCGAACAGGCCCTCGTCCCCGCCGAGCCGGGCGAGGCGGAGTGCCTGCGCCTGTACGAGAGCCAGCGCGACCGCTTCCGCACCCCCGAGCTGTTCGAGGCGGCGCACATCCTGATCGAGCCGGAGACCGACGACGAGGCCGGCTGGGCCGCCGCCGAGGCACGGGTCCGGGCCCTGCGCGCCGACATCGGCGACAGCCGCGCCGCCTTCGTCGAGGCCGCGCGCGCCCACTCCACCTGTCCCTCGGCCCAGCAGGACGGCTCGCTGGGCCAGGTCCGGCGCGGCGAACTGGCTCCGCCGGTGCAGGCGGCGCTGGAGGACACCCCGCCCGGAACCAACCGCGCCGAGCCGGTGCGCTCGCGCTTCGGCTGGCACCTGATCCGGCTGGAACGGCGCATCGAGGGGCGCGACCTCCCTTACGAGGTGGTGCGCGACCGTCTGCGCGACACCTTGGAGGCGCGGGCGTGGGCGGTGGCCGCCGGCCAGTACGTCGCCGAACTGGCCGCCGCGGCGACAATCGAGGGCCTCGAGCTGGCCGCCCCGCAGTCCAGCCCGTGCGCCTCATGCTGACCCTCGGCGACCTGATGGCCCGCGCCCGCTCGGCCGCCCCGGCGTTCGAGAACTGGCTGGCCGAGGCGGCGCCCGGGCTCGCCGCCGACCTGCGCAAGGCCGCCGCAGATCAGGGCGAAAGCCCCGCCGCCTTCGCGCGCGCGGCGCTGGTCGAGTTCGATCTCTACGCCGACCCGGAGGCCTGGACCCGCCTCACCGGCCGCCTGCATGACGCCGCCGATCCGGGCCTCGCCTGTCTCGAGGAAATGGTGCGCTGGCGCCTGGCGACCGCGCCGGTTCCGCCCATGGAGGACGCCCGATGACCGATCCCACCCCGCCCCGCGACGGCGAACCCACCGGCCTCAATCCGGAGTTGACGCGCAGCCACGACGAGACCTACGCCGAGGAACAGCACGGCAGCACGCCGCTGGACACGGTCTCTGTGAAGTCCCAGGGCCCCGCCGTCTGGCCGGTCATCTGGGCGGTGGCCGTGGTCGTGCTGGTGGCGATCAGCCTGTTCCTGATCTTCGCCTGAACCCCGGGCGAAATCAGCCCGGGCGATGCGCCCGCGCGCCCTCGGCCATGAGCTGTTCGAAGGCGGCCATGCCGTCGGTGTAGTCCCGCCAGCCTGCCGTCGACCTCATCTCGTCCACGCGCCCGTTCAGATCGGCGGGGCCGAAGCCGTCCTCGAACCACAGCGCCGATCCCTCGACCCGGGCGGCCAGGCGAACGCCGCCGGCCCCGGCGGTGACCGTCTGGCCGGTCAGGGGGCAGTCCGGAGACATCAGCCAGCTGGCTACCGGCGCGACCCGCTCGGGGCCCATCCGCGCCGCTATCGCCGGATCCAGATATTCGCCGGTCATGCCGGTGGCGGCGAAGGGCGCTATGGCGTTGGCGGCCACCTTGCGGCTGACCCCCTCGAGGGCGATGACCCGCATGAGGCCGATCAAGGCGGCCTTCGATGCGGAGTAGGCCGCCATGCCGTGCACCCCGTGCAGGCCGGCGGTGGAGGTCGACATCAGGATCCGGCCGCCGCCGTTCTCGCGCATGTGCCGGTAGATCGGCAGGGTCGGGGTCAGCGACCCGAAGAAGTTGACCTCGAAATTGGCCCGGAAACCGTCAAGGCTCTGCTTGTGCAGGGTGGAGGCCTCGGGCGCCCCGGCGTTGTTCAGCAGTCCGTCCACCCGGCCAAAGGCGTCGAGGGCGGCGGCGAGCAGACGATCTCCGGAGTCGGCCTCCTCCACGGCGAGGGCCGCCGCCACGGCCCGCCCCCCCGCGGCCTCGATCTCGGCCACCACCGCCTCGGCCGAGCCGGGCGCGTCCGCCGGCCGCGGTCGGGTGTTGACCACCACCCGCGCCCCGCGCGCCGCCAGATCCAGCGCATAGGCGCGCCCCAGACCCCGGCCGGCTCCGGTGACGATGACGACGCGATCCGTGAGCGGACTCATGTGAACTCCTGGTCCCGTTTGCTCGGGATGGGACGGGGCCACGGCAGGAAGCGCGGCGTGCGGGCGCAATAGGCCGCCCACGCCTCTCCCCGCGTGCGGGCCATGTGCATTTCCTTGAACGGCGCGGCCGAGGCGTAGCCCATGAACCAGCCGGTGAAGAGCGGCGCGAGCACGGTCAGGGCGCCCCACGGGTGGGCCAGGGCGAAGACGAACCAGGCCGCCCACATGATCGTTTCGCCCAGGTAGTTGGGATGGCGGACCCAGCTCCACACGCCGGTGTCGAGCAGGCGACCGCGGTTCCCGAGGTCCGCCTTGAAACGCGCCAGCTGGCGATCGGCGGTCCACTGGAGCAGGAAGCCGGCCAGCCAGACGAGCATCCCGGCGCCGGCCAGCGGCCACGGAATCGGGGCTGGCGCGGTCAGGGCGAAAACCAGCGGCGCGCACCAGAGCCAGACCACCACGCCCTGCAGCAGATGGATCTGGAACAGGCTCCACCACGCCCAGCGCCGGCCGAACCGGCTGCGCCAGTGGGCATAGGGCTGCCGTTCGGCGCCGATGTTGTGACCCCAGGTCTGGACGATCAGCCGCCCTGACCACACCGCCAGCAGGACGAGCAACAGCCCCGTCGCCCCGTCCATCGGCCGGGGATCGACCGCCAGGATCACAGCAGCCACCGCGACCGGGATCGCTGGGTAGCAGATATCCATCACGCCGTGATTGCGGCTCGCGGTTCCCCAGACCCAGGCGACCAGCAGCACCGGCAGGAGTCCCGCCGCTGACAGAACATACAATGTCAGGCTGTCGCGGAGGACGGAGGCCGGCAGGACCAGGGCGAGGCCGATGACCGCCAGCGGGAGCAAGGGCAGCACCCGATGCCAGGCCTTGCCGCGGAGGTCGGGGGGCATGAGCCCCCACCACAGGGCCGTCACTCCCGCCCAGATTGTTGCGGCCATTATCAAGGGATCGCGGCTCCCGAGGAGGGCTGGACGTCACTTTCATAAAAAGACTTGCAAACTTGGTCCGCTAGCGCAAGCTGCCTTCACGCAGAGTCCAAAAATGGATCAGTCGGAGGGAACCATGGTCAGGTATCGGGGTGGATCAGCCTTGCAGGGTGCGTCGGTTGTGGCGCTCGTCATCGCCACAGGTCTGGCGACGCCGGCGCTGGCGCAGGAGGCCCAGCAGCAGGAGACTATGCTGGACGAGATCGTCGTCACCGCGCAGCGCCGCGAGCAGCGCCTTCAGGACGTGCCGATCGCCGTCACCGCTTTCAGTGAAGAAGTGCTGGAACGAACCGCGGCCAACGGTCTGGAGGACATCGCCGGCAAGGCGCCCGGCGTCACCATGACCCAGTTCAATGTCGGCGAGCCGCAGATCTTCGTCCGCGGTGTCGGCACCACCAGCGATTCCGCGGCCAGCGACCCGTCGATCGGCGTCTCGATCGACGAGGTCTCGATCGGCCGGGCGGGCGCCAGCGCCCTCGCCTTCATGGATGTCCAGCGGGTCGAGGTCCTGCGCGGACCCCAGGGCACCCTGTATGGCCGCAACGCCTCCGGCGGCGCGATGAACGTCTACACCAACCGCCCCGACATGACCCCTTCGGGTCAGATCACCGGGCGCATCGGCAGCTTCGACGAATATGGCGTCGAGGGCGTAGTCAACGGGCCGATCGGCGAGGACACCGCCGGGCGCCTCGCCTTCCGTTACAACACCAACAGCGGCTACGCAGAGAATGTGCCGACCGGCGAGGACCTGCACGGCGGGACGTCCTACGGCGCTCGCGGACAGATCCTGCACCAGGCCGGAAACTGGACCTTCCTCGGGGCCGTCGACGGCAGCAAGGAGGATATGGATGGTCAGGCCCGCATTCCGGTCACCGCGTCCAGCACGCCCGCGCCCTTCGTCGCGCTGATCGACGCCCTGAGATCCGGGCTCGGGCCGAGGGAGACCACCGACAGCGCCCTCACCTACCAGAACCGCACCAACTGGGGCATGACGGGGCGCGCGGAATGGCAGGCGGACCGGTTCAGCTTCGTGTCCCTGACCTCCTATCGCGACAATGATTACGAGTGGCGCGACAACCTCGGCGGCCTGCCCTACCCGGCGTTCCCCCTGCGCGTGGACGACCAGGCCAGCGAGCAGGCGGATCAATTCAGCCAGGAGTTCCGCTTCCTGTCGCCGTCGGACTCGGCCATCGACTGGGTGGCGGGCCTCTACTATTTCCGCGAGACGGTGGACCGGAGCGAGCGCTTCATCGTCAACACGGGGCTGCCGATCGCTCCGCCCAACTTCGGCGGCGACACCACCTTCATCCAGGAAGCAGTCAACACCAGCTACGCCGTCTTCGGCCAGGCCAACATCCCCTTCGCCGACATCTGGGAACTGACCGTCGGCGCCCGCTGGAGCCAGGACGACCGCGAGATCCATCAGGTCGCCATCGACAATGACGGCGGCGCCAGCCCGCCGCCCGGCATTCCCCTGGGACCGGTGGGCTCGCCTTACGACGTGCGGGCGGAGACCTCGTTCGAAGAGCCGACCTGGCGCCTCGCCCTGTCGGTCACGCCGGTCGAGGACGTGCGGTTCTACGTAAGCTATGATCGCGGCTACAAGGCCGGAGCCTATGTGTCGGGCGCGCAGACCGCGGCCCAGGCCGTTCGTCCGCTGAACTCCGAGCTGCTCGACAACTACGAGATCGGCGCCAAGACCACCCTGCTGGACGGTCGTCTGCGGTTCAACGCGGCCGCCTTCCGCCTCGATTACACCGACCTGCAGGTCTACGAACTGTCCGGCCTGAACCTGGTGACGTCCAACGCCCAGGCCGAGGTCGACGGCTTCGAGATCGAGACGGCGCTGGCGGTGACCAGCAACGTCACCATCGGCGGATCGTATACCAGCCTCGACGCCCACTACACGTCGGACGCGACCTCCGGCGTCGGCCTCCTGCCCTACAACGGCCACGTCCTGCCGCGCTCGCCGGAGAGCCAGTTCACGCTCTACGCCGACGGCGAATGGGACGCGTGGGGCGGCACGCTGGCGGCGCGCGTGGACTACCAGTGGACCGACGACTTCTACTTCGACCCCTCCAACAACGCCGAGGTGCTGGTGCCGTCCTACGGGCTGCTTGGCGCCTTCGCCTCGTGGGAGTCGGGCGACGGCTACAAGGTGGCGATCTACGGCAAGAACCTGACGGACGAGGTCTATCCGGTCCACGTCATCAAGAACGTGGGCATCGGCTTCAGCGTCTTCGCACCGCCGCGCAGCTTCGGCGTGGCCCTGACCCGCAGCTTCTGAGCGCAAGCGTCTCCTGATCGACTGGCCGCCCTCGCATCGCGGGGGCGGCCTTTTTCTTGTCGCTCAGGCCTTGTCCATCTCCCAGCGGATGGCGCGGGCGTCGAGCCGCTTGCCCGTGTTCAGGTCGCAGACGACCGGAGTCAGGAACTCGCCGGTCTCGCGATCGACCAGCCGCATGTGCGGCTCCTCGCCGGGATACAGCCACCGCTCGCTCCAGCCGTGCATGGCCAGCACGATCGGATACATGTCGCGTCCCGCCTCGGTCAGACGGTACTCGTAGCGCACCGGCGCATCCTGATAGGGCACGCGCGCGAGGATGCCGTGCAGGACCAGTCGTGACAGACGGTCCGCCAGGATGTTGGTCGCCACCCCCAGGGCGGCGTGAATCTCGTCGAACCGGCGCAGGCGGAAGTAGGCCGCGGAGACGACGGCCCAGCTCCAGTAATCGCCCATGATCTCGGTCGAGCGGTCTATGATCGGCCGGTCCGTCTCAAGCGGCTGCGAGCGGCGCCGACGCGAGGTCGGCGGCGCGATCGGGTGCATCGGTCGGAGGACCTTCCACTGCACTTCCGAGGTGGTGAAGGGGCGGCCGTGCTCGCGCCCCAGCACGATCGGGATGACCTGGGCCCCCGTGGTCCGGTCGAAAAACTTCAGCGCGTACCGGTCCTGCAGGGGCGAGCGCGCCCATTTGCGCTCCCACTGCCCCTGCATCAGCGCCACGCCGAACATGTCCAGCCCCATGGGCGTCAGCCGGTAGGCCATGCGGGCGCCGCCCTCGACGACCGGCTCCATCTCGAGAAGGCCCGCTGCGGTCAGCCGCTGCAGGCGGTCGGCAAGGACGCTGCGAGGCGCGCCGAGGCGCTCGCGCCAGACGCTGAAACGGCGAACGCCGTAGAAGGCTTCGCGCAAGATCAACTGGGTCCACGCGTCGCCGGTGATGGCGAACGCCCGCGCGACCGGGTTGCCCATGATCAGGGCGCGGATGTCTGTCTGGCTCATGCCGGGCGATCCTCGCCGTCTGCATACGCTGATTTGTGCAGCCGTCACCTCGCAACCTGGCGGAAATGCGACTTGCGTAAGAGGACCGTTTGTCCGATGGTCTGTCTTCGCAAGTCTCCGGGAGGACCCCTATGGCCGATGACGCCGCCCTCGCCCGCCGCATCGAGACGGGTGCGCTGAGCCCCCTGAACGCACTCAATCCCTACGTGCAGGGCGTCTACGAGCCGGTCGCCCGCGAAACCACCTTCGAGGACCTGCCGGTGATCGGCGAGATTCCGACCGACCTGCATGGCGCCTTCTATCGCAACGGCCCCAATCCGGCGCAGGCGCCGCAGGGCCTGCACCACTGGTTCGACGGCGACGGCATGCTGCACGCGGTCTGGTTCGAGAACGGCAGGGCGCAGTACCGCAACCGCTATGTCCGCTCCGCGGATCACCTCGCGGACCTGAAGGGGGGATGCGGCGCCGGCGGCGTCATGGAGCCGTCCACACGCGCGAACCCGGCTTCCACACGCGGAGAGCGAGTCTACAAGGACACGGCCAACACCGACGTGGTGCTGCACAACGGCTCGCTGATGGCGCTGTGGTACATCTCGGGCCAGCCCGTCCGGGTCGATCCGCGGACCCTGGAGACGATCGGCGGCGAGACCTTCGGTGGCAAGCTGCCCCGCCACGTCTCGGCCCACTCCAAGGTCGATCCGAAGACCGGCGAGTTCGTCTTCTTCGACTATTCGCTGTACGAGCCATGGATGAGCTTCGGGGTGGTCAGCCCGACCAACGAGCTGACCCATTTCGCCCGTGTCGACCTGCCGGGACCGCGCCTGCCGCACGACATGGGCCTGACCGAGAATTACGTCATCCTGCACGACCTGCCGGTGGTGTTCACCGAAGGCGGTCTGCGGCGCAGCACCTGGAACATCCATTTCGCCGACCAGCCGGCCCGCTTCGGCGTGATCCCGCGCAACGGCTCAGGCGACCAGATCCGCTGGTTCGAGACGGACAGCTGCTACATCTACCACGTCGTCAATGCGTGGGAGGACGGCGACGAGGTGGTCATGACCGCCTGCATGATGACGCCGAACGGCTTCCCGCCGAACCCGGAGTACGGCCCCTACGCGGCGATGGTGAACGTGCTGGCGCTGCACGCGGTGCCGGTCGAATGGCGCATGAACATGCGCACGGGCGAGGTCCGCAAACGCCAGCTCGACGACCGTATCGGCGAGTTCCCCGTGATCAACCTCGACTACACGGGACGGCGCACGAAGTGGTCCTACCATGTGGCCATGGCCCCCACCGAGCTGCAGCGCTTCAAGGGGCTGATCAAGTACGATCTCGAGACGGGGGCCGCGACCACCTGGGACTACGCCCCCTCGCAGTTCGGCTCGGAACCCGCCTTCGCGCCGCGCATCGGCGCGACCTCGGAGGACGACGGTTACGTCATCGCCTTCGTCACGGACGCCGGGACGGGGAAGTCCGAGGTGCAGGTGATCGACGCCCGCGACATGGCGGCGGGCCCGGTGGCGCGGGTTCTGCTCCCGGCGCGGGTTCCGGCCGGTTTCCACGGGACCTGGGCGCGCGGCGACCAGCTCGCAGGCGCCTGAGCCATGGCCGCCTATATCCACGACGCCGTTCGCACGCCGCGCGCCAAGGCGCGCCCCGATGGCGGCCTGGCCGCCCTGAAGCCGCAGGAGCTGATCGGCGGACTGATCGACGGCCTGCAGGCGCGCGGCCACGACGTGCGCTCGGCCGAGGCGCTGATCCTCGGCTGCGTCGGGCAGACGGGAGCCCAGGGCGGCAATATCGCCCTCGTGTCGAAGCTGCACGCCGGGCTTCCTGACGAGACGGCCGCCTGGACGATCAACAACTACTGCGTCTCCGGCCTGACCGCGATCGGCCAGGCGGCTGACATGGCAGCCGCAGGCGGCGCCCGTTCGGTCCTCGCCGGCGGCGTCGAGATGATGTCGCGCGTGCCCTTCATGGCCGACCGCGCCGCCTACTACACCGACCCGGATTTCCCGGCCCGCGCCCGATACGTGCCGGTGGCCGTCGCCGCCGACCGGCTGGCGGAGGATATCGGCGTGACCCGCGAGGAGATGGATCGGGCGGCGCTTGTCTCCCAGACGCGCACCGCCGCGGCCGAGGGCGGACCGCTGATGGCCTCGCGAATCGCGCTGAACGGTCTGGACGCCGAGGAATGCGCGCGACCGGCCACGCTGGAGAAGCTGCAGCGCCTGGCCCCGGCCTTCGCCGAGATGGCGGAGCCTTACGCCGACGCGCTCGAAGGACGGAGGATCGACCACCGCCACACCGTCGCCCATGCCCCGCCGATGTCCGACGGGGCCGGGCTCGCCCTCGTCAGCGCGGACCGGGCCGGAGCCCGGGCGCGGATCGTCGCCCATGTGGAGGTCGGCGGCGACCCGGCCGCCTCGCTGACCGCCGGGACGGCGGCGATGGACCGGGTGCTGGACCGCGCCGGCCTGACGCTGGCGGAGATGGACCGCATCGAATTCATGGAGGCCTTCGCCGTCACCATCGTGGCCTTCCTGCGGGACCGCGAGGTCGGCCCCGAGAAGGTGAACGTCGGCGGCGGCCATCTGGCCAAGGGCCATCCGATGGGCGCGACCGGCGCGATCCTGCTGTCGTCCCTGCTGGACGCGCTGGACGCCTGCGAGGGTCGTTACGGCCTGGTGGTCGCCGCCGGCGCCCAGGGCGTCGGCTCCGCCATGGTCGTGGAACGCCTGTCCGGAGCGGCCTGATGGACGACGCCCAGCCCGGCCTCGCCCGCGAACAGGTGGTCGCCCGCCACGCCGAACTGATCGGGTCGGCCCTGGATGCGATCCGGACCCGCCGCGCATGGTCCCCCTTCCGCGACTCCCCGTCGACGAAGATCCACGGGCCGGACAAGCCCGCCGCCGGCAAGGCCGCCTTCGAGGCCCAGCTGGGACGGCCGTTCGAGCTGGACCTTCCGGGGATCGTCGGCCGGGCCGGCGTCGAGGTGTCGCCCTATACGCTGGAGCCGCTCGGCGTCACCTACCCCGTCTGCGACCCCGAGGCCCTGGTTTCCGCGGCGCAGGCGGCCCTGCCTGACTGGGCGGCGGCCGACCCCGAGCTCCGCGCGGCGCTCTGCGCCGAGATGGCGATGCGGCTGTACGACGTGAATTTCGAGATGGCGCAGGCCGTCATGCACGTCGCCGGCCAGAGCTACACCCAGGCCTTCAGCGGTTCCGGGCCCAATGCGCTGGACCGGGGCCTCGAGGCGCTGGCCTATGCGGTCAAGGCGATGCGCGAGGTCGCGAGGTCGGGCCACTACGAGCGGGAGTTCGGCGGCGAACGCGTCGCGTTGGACAAGACCTATGCGCTCGTGCCGCGCGGAATCGGCTTGGTCATCTGCTGCGCCAGCTTCCCGACCTGGAACGCCTATCCGGCCATGTTCGCCAGCCTGGCGACCGGCAATCCGGTGATCGTCAAGCCGCACCCCATCGCCGTCCTGCCGATGGCCATCGTGGTGCGCGAGTGCCGGCGGGTGCTGGTCGCGCACGGCTTCGATCCCAACCTGGTGACCCTGGCGGTGGACACGCTGGACGACCCGGTGGCGCAGAAGCTGGTGGACCATCCGGCCGTGCAAATCGTCGACTTCACCGGCAGCCCCCGCTACGGCGGCCATCTGGAGCGGACGGTGACCGGCAAGCTGCTGTTCACCGAGACGGCCGGGGTGAACACCGTCGTGGTCGAGTCGGTCGAGGACCTCGACCCGGTCGCCCGCGCCGTGGCCCGCGCCTCCTGCCTGTTCTCGGCGCAGATGTGCACCAGCCCGCAGGTGATCTACGTCCGTCCGGAGCTGGCCGCCGAGTTCGGCCGGGCGCTGGTCGACCAGATCGACGCCATCGCCGACGACCCCGCCCAGGCGGCCGGGATCATGGGCGCCATCCAAGGGGCGGTCAGCCTGCGCGCCGTCTCCTCGGTGCGTGGCTCGGTCGAACAGCAGCCGCACGCCCGGGTGCTGCGCGAGGCCGCGCCCTACAGCCATCCGCAGTTCCCCAACGCCCGCACCCTGACCCCGCTGGTCGTCGCGGTCGACGGCGCCGCCCCCGAGCTCTACGCCGAAGAGCATTTCGGGCCGGTGCTGTTCGTGGTGGCGATGGAACCGGACGCGGCGGTGGCCGAGGCGACGCGGCTGGCGCGCGAGCACGGCTCCATCTCGTCCTATCTCTATTCGACGGACGAAGCCTTCATCGACCGGTCCACGCCGCTCTACGAGCAGGCGGGCGCCAACCTGACCATCAACCTGACCGGCGCGATGTGGATCAACTTCGCGGCGGCCTACAGCGACTACCACGTCACCGGGCTCAACCCCGCAGGCAACGCCTGCCTGGCGGACCTGGCTTTCGTGGCCTCGCGCTTCCGCATCGTGCAGCGGCGGCGACCGGCGGCATGACGGTCGAGGTCTTCATCGCCGGCGTCGGCATGACCCGACTGGGCAAGCGGCTGGACCAGAGCGTCAAGTCGCTGACGGCCGAGGCGGTGCGTGGCGCGCTCGTCGACGCGGGCGCACAGCCGGCCGACATCGGCGCGGCCTGGTTCTCGAACACCCGCCAGCCGATGCTGGAGGGACAGAACACCGTGCGGGGCCAGATCGCCCTGCGTCCGCTGGGGCTGGCGGGGATCCCGGTGGTCAACGTCGAGAACGCCTGCGCCTCAGGCTCCACCGCTCTGTGGCTGGCGATGCAGTGGCTGCGATCCGGCGCCGGCGACGTGGCGCTGATCGTGGGGGCGGAGAAGATGGTCTGGCCCGACCGGCCGGAGCGGGTCGCGGCCGCCTTCGCCGGCGGAACCGACATCCACGACCGCGCCGGCATGCTGGCCTTCATCCGCGATCTCGGGGGCGAGGAGCCGGGGGAAGGCCGCAGCCTGTTCATGGACCTCTACGCCGCCCAGGCACGGGCTCACATGGCCCGCCACGGCACAACCGCAGAGGACTTCGCCCATGCGGCCGCCAAAAATCACACTGCAGGCGCGCTGAACCCGCTGGCGCAGTACCGGACGCCGATGACGCTCGAACAAGTGTTGGCCGACAAGCCGGTGGTGTCGCCCTTCACCCGCGCCATGTGCGCCCCCGTCAGCGACGGGGCGGCGGCGGCGGTCGTGTGCTCCGCCGCCGGGCTGGCCCGACTGGGCGCGGCGGCCCGCGCGTCGAGGGTGCGCGGTTGCGCCCTCGTCAGCGCCTCCCTCCGCGAGGCCGGGGACCTGGGCTACCACATCGGTCGGAGGGCGGCGCTGGCGGCCTGGGCCCCGGCCGGCGTCGGACCGGCGGCCGTCGACGTCGCCGAGGTGCACGACGCCACCAGCTACGCCGAGATCCAGCAGATCGAGAACCTCGCCCTGGCCGAGCCGGGGACGGTCGGCGAACGGATGCGGCGCGGCGATTTCGCTTTGGGCGGTCGATCCCCGGTCAACGTCTCCGGCGGCCTGGTCGCCAAGGGCCATCCGGTGGGGGCCACCGGCATCGTCCAGCTGCACGACCTGACCCGCCAGCTGCGCGGCGAGGCAGGAGCGGCCCAGGTCCCCGGCGCCCGGATCGCGGTCGCCGAGAACGGCGGCGGCTTCCTCGGGGTCGAGGAGGCGGCCACCGTGGTCACCGTGCTGGAGCGGGCGGCGTGAACCCGGTCTCGGTGATCTACGAGGCGGCCGCAGGGCGCGCCGACCGGCCGGCCCTGATCGATGGCCCCCGCACGGTCAGTCATGGCGAACTCTTCGCCCTCGCCGACGCCCTCGCTGGAAGTCTGGCGCGCCGGGGGCTCGCGACCGGGTCGCGCATCGGCCTGTGCGCCGGCAACAGCTGGCGGCACGTCGCCGCCTATCTGGCGATCCTCAGGGCGGGGGCGGTCTGGGTTCCGCTCAATCCCCGCAACGGGCCCAGCCTGAACGGGGACCTGCGCCGTCGCGCGGGGCTGGACCTGCTTCTGGCCGACGGCGAGGCGCGGCCCCAGTTCGACGACCACCGCGGCATGCTTCCTCTGGAGGACTGGATCGACGGCGCCGGAGGCGACGCCCCGCCGCCGATCGACGACGACCCCGACGCCGACTTCGCGATCAAGTTCACCGGCGGTTCGACCGGAACGCCGAAGGGCGTCGTGCAGAGCCGTCGCTCGGCCCTCGCGGCCCTGCGCTCGATGCAAGCCTACTACCGGTTCGAGCCGGCCGACGTGAACCTGGCCGTGGCTCCGCTGACTCACGGCTCGTCGCACTACATCCTGCCCGTGCTGGCGGCCGGCGGGGCCCATGTGCTGCTCGCCCGTCCGGACCGGGCGGCGATTCTCTCCGAGCTGAAGCGCCGGATCACCGTCGCCTTCATGCCGCCGACGCTGATCTATCTGCTGATGGAGGAAGCGGCGTTCGGTCCCGAAGACTTCCCGGCCCTGCGTCACCTGACCTGGTCCGCCGCGCCGATGCCGCCGGCGCGAATCCGGCAGGCGATCGAGCGCTTCGGTCCCGTGCTGGGCGCGCTCTACGGCCAGACCGAGGCGCCCATGGCGATCACCGCCCTGACCCCCGACCAGGTCGTCCGCCCGGAGCTGCAGGACTCCGCCGGCTATCCCTTCCCCGGCACGCCGGTGCGGGTGCTGACCGCCGACGGCGACGTGGCCGCGACGGGAGAGGGCGAAATTCTGGTCGGCGGCGACCTCGCCGCGACCCGCTATCTCGACGACCCCGCCGCGACGGACGCCGCCCGCCGTGACGGCTGGCTGCGGACCGGCGATCTCGGCCGGCTGGAGAGCGACGGGCGGCTGACCATCCTCGGGCGGTCGCGGGAGATGATCATCTCCGGCGGCTACAATATCTATCCGGCCGAGGCCGAGGCCGCGCTGGCAGGCCATCCCGCCGTGCGCGAGGCCTGCGCCTTCGGGGTCGAGGATCCGATCTGGGGCGAGCGGCTCGAGATCGCGGTCGCCTTCGATGCGGGCCGGGCCGACGCCGAGGACCTGCTCGAGCACGTGCGTCAGGCGATCGGGCCGGTGCGGACGCCCAAGGCCCTGCACGCCGTCCAGGCCCTCCCCCGCAATCCGGTCGGCAAGGTGTCCCGGAGCGCCGTGCGGGACCTGATCTACCCGGCGCCTCGCGCCCCGGAACCGAGAGACCGAGTGGAGACTGTTCGATGATCATCGTCCCGCAGGAACGCATCTGCGAGTTCAAGGCGAAGGGCTGGTGGGGCGAGGACAGCCTGGACGACCTGTTCCGCCGTCATCTGGCCGCCCATCCCGACGAGATCGCGCTGGTCGATCCGTTCAACGCCGCCGACATCATGGGCGGGACGCCGGAGCGGCTGACATGGCGGCAGGTCGACGAGGCGGTCGACCGGATGGCCGCCGTCCTGCACGACCATGGGCTCAAGAAGGACGACGTCCTGATCGTCCAGCTGCCGAACATCAACGAGCTGAGCATCGCCTATCTGGCGGCGGCCCGGCTCGGCGTCATCGTCTCGCCCGCCCCGGTGCAGTACCGGGAGAACGAGCTGGACTACATCGCCGGCAAGACCGACGCCGTCGCGGCCCTGACCACGGACCGCATCGGCAAGCACGCCCATGGCGAGATGCTGCTGCACGTCCGGGATCGCTCGCCCACGCTGAAGCACATCTTCGTGCTGGGCGAGACCTGTCCCGCCGGAGCCGTCGATCTGGAGCCCCGGCTCGACGCGGTGACGCCGAAGCAGCTGAAATCGGCCCGCGAGGCGATGAAGGCGGCGAAGGTCACCGCCGACGACGTCGTCACCATCTGCTGGACCTCCGGGACCGAGGCCCAGCCCAAGGGCGTGCCGCGCAGCCACAACGAGTGGATCATCATGGGAGCGGGGGTCGTCGACGCCGCCGACCTCGGACCGGGCGCGCGCATCCTCAATCCCTTTCCGATGGTCAACATGGCGGGGATCTCGACCGGCTTCGTCAGCTGGCTGATCACCGGCGGGCGGCTGATCCAGCATCATCCGTTCGACCTGCAGGTGCTGCTCAGGCAGATGCGCGACGAGGCCATCGACTACACCGTGGCCCCGCCGGCGGTGCTGAACCTGCTGCTGCAGAACGAGGGCCTGCTGGCGGGGATCGACTTCGGGCGCCTGAAGGCCATCGGCTCGGGTTCGGCGCCGCTGTCGCCGTGGATGGTGGCCACCTTCCACGAGAAGCACGGCGTGCAGATCGTCAACTACTTCGGCTCGAACGAGGGCTGCTCCTTCCCCAGCGCCTGGCAGGACGTGCCAGATCCCGCCGAGCGCGCCGCCATGTTCCCCCGCTTCGGCGGCGGCCGGCGGTGGAAGGCCATGCTGCACGATCGGCTGGACACGCGGCTGGTGGACCCGGAGACGGAGGAGGAGATCCTCGAGCCGGGCCGGATCGGCGAACTGCGCGTGAAGGGGCCGACGGTGTTCTCAGGCTACTGGCGGGCGCCCGAGGTCAGCGCCCGGGCTTTCGACGCCGACGGCTGGTTCCGCTCCGGGGACCTGTTCGAACTGGTCGGGGCGGACGGGCGGTTCCTGCGCTTCGTCGGCCGGCTGAAGGACATCATCATCCGCGGGGGCATGAACATCTCCTCGGAGGAGATCGAGGGACATCTGCTCGGTCACGCGGCCATCGCCGACGTCGCCGTGGTCGGCGCCCCTGACCCGCGCCTTGGCGAGCGGCTGTGCGCCTTCGTCGTCTTCCGCCCGGACCAGGCCGCGGACCTGGCGACCATCAACCGCTACCTGACCGACGAAAAGCAGGTGGCCGTCTACAAACAGATCGAGCGGCTGGAGGTCGTCGACGCCCTGCCGCGCAACCCGGTCGGCAAGGTGCTCAAGCGTGAGCTGCGCGACCGCCTCGGAGAAGCATCCCCCGTATGAGTTCCGCCTTGTCCCACCCGATGCGCCTGCCGGTCATCGCGGCCCCGATGTTTCTCGTCTCCGGGCCGGACCTGGTCATCGCCGCATGCAAGGCGGGGATCGGCGGCGCCTTCCCGACGCCGAACTGCCGCTCGATCGAGGACCTTGACCGCTGGATGGACGAGATCACCTCCGCGCTGTCCCCCGGCGACGGCCCGTGGATCGCCAACCTGATCACCCACTCGACCAATGCGCGGCTGCCGGAGGATTTGGCCATGGTGGCGCGCTACAAGCCGCCGATCGTGATCACCGCCCTCGGATCGCCGAAGCCGGTGATGGAGACGGTCAAGGCCTACGGCGGCAAGGTCTTCGCCGACGTGGTCAACATGAAGCTGGCCCGGAAGGCGGCGGAGGCGGGGGTCGACGGACTGGCCTGCATCAGTGCCGGCGCGGGCGGCCACACCGGGCACCTGTCGCCCTTCGCCTTCGTTTCAGCGGTGCGCGAGTTCTTCGACGGCACCCTGGTCATCGGCGGCGGCGTCGCCGACGGGGCGGGCGTGGCCGGCGCGATCGCGGCGGGCGCCGACATGGTCTACATGGGCACCCGGTTTCTGGCCACGCGCGAGAGCCTGGCCCCGGACGCCTACAAGCAGATGGTGGTCGACAGCGACGCGGACGACCTGATCGTGTCGCCGGCCGTGACCGGCACGGACGCCTCGTGGCTGAAGCCCAGCCTGAGGGCCGCCGGCCTCGACCCCGACCATCTGGGCGGCGCCATCCAGCGCGACTATTCCGGCGGCCAGAGCAAGCGCTGGAAGGACATCTGGGCGGCGGGTCAGGGGCTGGGCCGGATCGACACGGTGGCGTCCACGGCTGCGGTGGTGGATCGGCTCGAGCGGGAATACCGGGCGGCCGCCGACCGCTTCAATGGCCTGACCGCGCGGGCGGCGGCGTGACCGCCCCCTCGCTCGCCTCGCGCTTCGAGCTGGACCCGTCGGCCAGCGGGCTGGAGCTGGCCCGACGCTGGGCCGAGGCGCGCTTCGCCGGCGGCTTTCCCGAACGCCTGCGCGCCCGCCCCGTCGAGGTCGGCGAAGGGCGGATGGTCGTGCGCTGCGATCTGGACGAGGGGCACGGCAACTTCGTCGGCCTGGTTCATGGCGGCGTCACGGCGGCCCTGGTCGACATCGCCGGCGGAGGAGCGGCGATGACCCTGCTGAAGCCCGGCGAATACCTCCTGTCGACGGACCTGAACCTGCGCTTTCTCAACGCCGCCCCGATCGACGCCGGCCACCTGATGGTCGAGGGTCGCGCCGCCTACGCCGACCCGCGCAAGGTCGTCGCCGAGGTCACGGTGGCTCTTCCCGACGGCCGCGTCATCGTGCACGGCACGGCCGCCATCGCCATCCGGCGACGCGAGGCCTAGGTCCCGATCACCAGGCTGACCGTGGTGGTGGTCGAACCGCCGATGTTCAGGGTCTGCACGTTGCGGGCGCCCGCCACCTGATAGTCGCCGGCGGTTCCGGTCGTCTGTTTGAAGGCGTCCAGCGCCATCCGCACCCCGGTCGCTCCGACCGGGTGACCGCAGCCGATCAGCCCGCCGGATGGATTGATCGGCAGCCGGCCGCCGATCTCGATATCGCCGGCCTCGACCGCCTTCCAGGCCTCCCCGGGGGCGGTGAGGCCGAGGTGGTCGATGGCCATATATTCGGTCATCGAGAAACAGTCGTGGGTTTCGATGGCGTCGATATCATCCAGCCCCACGCCGGCCCGGCTGCGCGCCTCGTCGATGGCCCGCTTCACCTGCGGGAACACATAGGCCTGGTCGGCGCTGGCGGCGATCTTGCGGGCGTAGCTGATCGGCGTGTTGCGATGGCCCCAGCCCTTGATGCGGGGGACGGACTCCAGCGGCACGCCCCGCCGCCGCGCGTAGTCCGCCGCCCGCTCGGCCGAGGCCAGAAAGACGACGGCGCCGCCGTCGGTCACCTGGCCGCAGTCGGTCTTGCGCACCCGCCCCTCGATCACCGGATTGGCCTCGTCGTCGGCCGTGAACGCCTCGTCCGGGAAGATATAGCCGCGCGTCTGGGCGTTGGGATTGAGCCGGCCGTTGGCGAAATTGATCTGCGAGATGCGGCGCAGGTGGGCCTCGTCGATGCCGTAGCGCCGGTCGTATTCCTCGGTCAGGTCGGAGAAGGCGCGCGGCCAGACATAGCGCGCGTCCTGATATTCGTGACCGGCCCAGGCGGCCGCGCCGAGATGCTCGGCCGCGGTCTGGCCGGGCACGTTGCGCATCAGCTCGAGGCCCAGCACGGCGGCCGTGCCGTACCGGCCCGACTCGATGTCGGCCATGGCGGCCAGAATGGCCAGGGATCCGGACGCGCAGGCGCCCTCGTGGCGCGAGGCCGGCATGCCGTCGAACCGCTCGTCGGCGAGGGCGAAGAAGCCGCCGAGCATCCCCTGTCCGGCGAACAGGTCGCCGACGAAATTGCCGACGTGGCCCACGTCGATGTCCGCCGGCTCAAGCCCCGTCGCCTCCAGCCCGCCGGCGAGGGTCTCCGAGAAGCCGTCCGCGATCTCGAGTCCTTCGCGCGCCCAGTTGCGGCGGAAGTCGGTCTGCCAGCCGCCCAGGATGTAGACCATTGATCTCAGTCTCCTGCTGAAAGTCAGCCTAGGCGCGCTCGTCGCGACTCGGCAAGGGGGCGGCCGGGAAGGGTCGGATCACGCCGGAAAAGGCCAGCACCGGGCGCCTGGCGACCTCGGCCAGTCCGCGCACGAAAACGAGCGACCGACCCCGGCGCAGCACTTCACCCGTCGCCTCGACGCGATCCCCCTCCATCACCCGGCCCATGAAGTCGGCGCTGAGCGAAACCGTCACCGCCATGCCCTCGCCGATCTCCGGCATGGCGATGGCGAACAGGGCGAAGTCGGCGAAGGTGAGCAGGCAACCGCCATGGGCGAAGCCCCCGACATTGAGGTGCCGGGCCTCGACCTGGAAGGCGGCCCGCACGCCTCCGGACGCCTCGGTCCGGTAGTAGAACGGCCCCGCCTGCGCCTCGAACGGATCGATGTTGCGCCAGGTGGTCCAGCCCGCGAACGGGCCGGCCGCCTCGACCAGGGGCGTCCAGTCACCCATGGGCGGCCGCCTTGCGCGGCGGCCAGGGAATGAAGCGGTTGGTGGTGGCCATGTAGTCGGCGTAACCGGCGCGGGTGCGGGGTCAGTCGCGGCTCCAGGGTCGCCGCGCCGCTCCACTTGTTCAGCGTCCAGATCAGGAACAGGACTCCCGGCAGGGCGAACCAGCCGGGAAACGTCTCGGCCCCCACCAGAAAGATGCCGATCCAGACGAGCGCCTCCCCGAAATAGTTCGGGTGCCGGCAGTAGCGCCACAGGCCCTCGTTCATCACCCGATCGCGCGCGTCCGGTCGGGCCCGGAAGCGCTGCATCTGGAAGTCCGCCACACTCTCGTAGGCGAGACCGAACAGGGCCACTCCGGCGCCGATCCAGGCCAGCGGGCCGAGGGCCGCCGGCGTCGCCGCGAACTGCCCCAGCTGCACCGGCAGGGACGACAGCCACAGCACCGGCGCCTGGGTCAGGAAGACCAGCAGCAGCGAGGCCTTGGCGAAGCCCCAGCCCCGGTCGCGGCCCGCCTTGCCGATCAGCGAGGCGTAGCGACGGTCGGGTCCGTGCGTTCGCCAGCGCCACAGCATGTAGCCGCCGAGGCGCAGCCCCCACAGCACGCAGAGGCCCAGCATCAGCAGTTTGCGCGGCTCGTAGCCCTCGGTGGCCTGCACGAAGCTGGCGATCGCGACGGCGATGTGGCCGAAGGCCCAGAAGGCGTCGACGATGGTCGCGTCCCTGAGCGCCAGGCAGACCAGCCACACGGTCAGCAGCAGGCCGAGGGCGACGGCGAAGTTGATCAGCAGCGCCAGAGCGATGTCCAAGGGGTATCCTTCCAGAAGGCTGGCCGGTTCGACGGCGCTCAGACCACGATGACGCCCGCATCCGGCGGGTCGGCGTAGAGCCGCGCCACGTCGGCGGACCGGTTGTCGATCACCCCGCGGCGATTGATGCTGCCCTTGTCGGAGACCTCATGGGCGTTGGGGTCGGGCGGCGTGGTGAGAACCACCGCGCGCGCGATGCGCATCGAGGCGACGGGATGGGCGGCGTTGTGGGCCACCAGCCGCTCGCGCATCGCCTGCGACAGGCGCCCCGAGGCGATGGCCTCAGGAAGGTCGAGTCCCAGTTCGCGCCTCACCCCTTCGGACGACGGCCAGGCCAGGATGCCGAGGTACGGCCGGTTCTCCTCGCACAGGACCAGTTCGGTGATCAGCGGGGACAGAGCCGCGAGCACCGTTTCCCGCGCCGGTCCGCCGTAGACCCAGGCGCCGGTCGACAGCTTGAACTCCTCGGCCAGCCGTCCAGCGAAGGCCAGGCCGCCGGCGACGTCGCCGGGGGTGATGAAGGTCGCCAGGTCGCCCATGCGGTAGAAGCCCTCGTCATCGAAGGCGGCGGCCGTGCGTTCGGGATCGTCCAGATAACCGCGGGTGACGTTGGGGCCCTTCACGCGGACCTCCCAGCGCGCGTCCGGAGCGCCTTCCCTGTCGTGAGGCACGAGCTTCAGGGTCACCCCGGGCAGCGGCAGGCCGAGGCCGACCTTGTCGGTGTAGGCGTAGCCGGCGAGGAAGCCCGCCGTGGTCTCGGTCGAGCCGTAGGCCGAGGTCATCATGATCCGGTGGCCCGTCTCCTCCACCGCCATGCGCTGGATGCGATCGTAGACCGGCTGGGCCAGGGCCGCCCCGCCGAACAGCATCAGCCTCAGTTCGGAAAAGAACGTCCGGCGGAGGTCGGCGTCCGCCTCCAGCGCATCCGCCAGCAGGGCGAAGCCCAGCGGCACATTAGTGTAGTACTCGACCGGCATCTCCCGGAGGTTCCTCAGCGAGATTTCCAGCAGTCCGGGCAAGGGCTTGCCGTCATCGGCGTAGAAGACGCCGCCGGCCAGCAGGGTCGCCCGCAGCACGCTGGCGCCCGCCGTATGGTGCCAGGGCAGCCAGTTCAGGATCCGCCCGTCCCAGCGCAGCGCCTCGCCCGTGGCCTGGACGGCCTGGGCGGTGTTGGCCGCGAGGTTCGCATAGGACACCGCCACCACCTTGGGCAGGCCGGTCGAGCCCGAGGTGAGCAGGTAGTGGGCGTGGTCGTCCGGCTTCAGGGACGCGAGGCGCTCCTCCGTCGCCTCCGTAACCGGTGTGGACAGAACCTCGGGGAGATCGACCACCCCCGGCGCCTCCACCACCTCCGGCGTGGAGGTGACGATCACGACTCCCTCGAGGCCCAGGGCGGCGAGCGCGCCGGCCACGGGGCGGGCGTCCTCGACGAAGATCACGGCCGGGCGGATCTTGTCGATCACATACCTCAGCCTGCCGAGATCGCCCCCCAGCATGGCGTATTGCAGGCTGACCGGCGCCGCCGGCGCGCCTGCGGCCATCGCGCCCACCACGGCGACGGCGTAGGCCGCCGAATTTGGGCCCATGATCATCACCGCGGCACCCCGCGGCAGGTCGCGGTCGATCAGCCACTGGCTGAAGGCGGCGCAGCGTCGGGCGAAGTCGCCGTAGGAGGTGAAGACCCAGTCGCCGGCGCCATTCTCGCGCCGCGCGATGGCGGGACGGTCGGCGCGTCCGCGCGCGGCCTGCAGGACCGCGCGGGGGACGTTCCAGTCGTGACTGGCCAAGGGGACCCGCGAGCGAACCAGCAGGGCGCCGTCGGCGCGGGCCTCGACCTCCAGGTCGACCGACATCAGGCCGGCGTCGCGGAAGGGCGGCGATTCAGACGCTTCGGCGGACATGCGTGGGTCCTCTCCGGACCCGCGCCACCCTCCGGCCACGCTGTAAGGTCCACTTACGAAAGCAAGCTAGCCAGAGATGGTCCGCCTGTGCAAGTCGCAGCATCTGCGACCGACGTAGCTTGCGTAAGCATACCGTTCGTGCCTAGGCTGGCGGGCCCGGAGATCGGAAAACCGCCATGACCGTCCACGTCCTGCCTCCCATCAAGGCGTCGCTGAAGCCGTCAAACCACCCCTATCTGACGGGGGCCTGGACCCCGCTTCTGCGGGAGGTCGACGCGATGGACCTCAAGGTCATCGAGGGGCGAATCCCCGACGACATCGACGGCATCTACGTCCGCAACACCGAGAACCAGATCCACGAGCCGCTCGGCCGCTATCACCCGTTCGACGGCGACGGCATGGTCCACATGATCAGCTTCCGGAACGGCAAGGCGGACTATCGAAACCGCTTCGTGCGCACCCGCTGCTTCCAGGCCGAGCAGGAGGCCGGCGCCTCCCTCTGGGGCGGTTTGATGGACCCGCCGGGCACGTCACGGCGCCCGGGCTTCGGCGCGCACGGGTCGCTGAAGGACTCCTCCAGCACCGACGTCGTGGTCCACGCCGGCAAGATCGCCTCCACCTTCTACCAGTGCGGCGAAGCCTATCTGCTGGACCCGGAGACCCTCGATCCCGCCGGCGTGGCCGCCTGGGGTCCGCTCGACGGCGTTTCCGCCCATCCCAAGGTCGACGAGACAACGGGCGAGATGCTGTTCTTCAACTACGGGACCCACGCCCCCTACATGCACTACGGCGTCGTCGACCGGAGTGGAAAGCTTGTCCACTACGTGCCGATCGACCTGCCGGGACCGCGCCTGCCGCACGACATGGCCTTCACCGAGAACTACTCGATCCTCAACGACTTCCCGCTGTTCTGGGACGAGGAGCTGCTCAAGCAGGACATCCATGTCTCGCGCATGCACCCCGGCCTGAAGTCGCGGTTCGGGATCATCCCCCGCTACGGTCGCTCCGATGAGATCCGCTGGTTCGAGGCCGAGCCGACCTATGTCCTGCACTTCCTCAACGCCTGGGAGGAAGGCGACGAGATCGTCCTCGACGGCTACTTCCAGGAGGACCCCTGCCCCGCGCCGCTCGACGGCTATCCCAAGGGCATGGGCCACATGATGGCCTTCCTCGACGAGCACAGCTTCCGGCCCCGGCTGCACCGCTGGCGCTTCAACCTGAAGACCGGCGAAACCCGCGAGCAGCGGCTGGACGATCGCATCCTTGAGTTCGGCATGTTCAACCAGCGCTACGCCGGCGTGCCGTACCGCTACGCCTACAGCACCTTCACCAAGCCGGGGTGGTTCCTGTTCAAGGGCATGGTCAAGCACGACCTGCACACCGGCGAGTCGTGGGAGATCACCCTGCCTGAGGGCGTCTACGCCAGCGAGTCCCCGTTCGCGCCCCGCATCAACGCCACGGATGAGGACGACGGCTATCTGGTCAGTTTCCTGATCGACGAGAACACCCA
The DNA here is from genome assembly GCA_023424215.1 of Pseudomonadota bacterium. Lineage (GTDB taxonomy): Bacteria > Pseudomonadota > Alphaproteobacteria > Caulobacterales > Caulobacteraceae > Brevundimonas. The sequence goes on along the minus strand of JAFAEC010000152.1, from coordinate 19,245 downwards.
GACCTCGGAGTGCATCCTGATCGACTGCAAGGACTTCGCCGCCGGTCCCGTGGTCCGCATCGCCCTTCCCCACAAGATCTCCAGCGGCACCCATTCGACCTGGGCCGACCGGCGCTTCATCGAGAACGGCTTCCTCGCCCGAAGTTGATCGCCGCGCCCCGGCGGCGCGTCAGCCGTTCGCCCGCAAACGCGGGCCATGGCGATCGGGCCTCCGACTGTCGGGAACGCTGTCCAGGTTCGCCCCATCCCGAGGGCCGCGAGATGAACCCAAAGTTGACTCGGGGCTCGCGGCCACTATGCCTTGAGGCGTCGGAGGCGGGCGGATGAAGGATGCAGGACAGGGCTACCCCAACAGATGAGGCCCTGGCCCGGGCGCACGCCCGGCTGCTGGAGAACGGTTCGCTCCAGTTCGACCGCACCGGCTTCGATCCGCCGGCGCCCCCGCGATGGCTGGGCTGGATCGGCGACCTGATGCAGGCCGTCGCGCCGCTCATGAAATGGATTTTCTGGATCGGCCTGGCCCTGCTGGCGGGGCTGATCCTCTATGCGATCGTCCGCGAGATCCTGCGCCTGCGCGCGCCGACGCCGAAGCCCGCCAAGGCCCGGGGGGCGGTCGCGGCGGAGTGGCGGCCCGACCCCGGCGCCGCCCGCGACCTGCTGGCCGAGGCGGACCGGCTGGCGGCGGACGGGCGCTACGCCGAAGCCGTGCACCTGCTGCTGCTGCGCAGCGTCGCCGACATCGAACGCCGGCAGCCCCGGGCCCTGCGGGCGTCGCTGACCACGCGGGAGATCGCCGCCCTGGAGGCCTTGCCGGAGACCGGCCGCCCCGCCTTCGTGCTGATCGGCCGCGTGGTCGAGGCCAGCCTGTTCGGGGGCGCGTCCGTGGACGCCGGGAGCTTCGCCAACTGCCGCCGGGCCTATGAGGCCTTCGCCCTGCCGGAGGCCTGGTCGGCATGAGCGATCGCCCGGGGACGCCTCACGGCGCCTTCTCACCCGCTGCCATCATCGTCGCGATCCTGGTCGGGATCGTCGCCCTGGCCGGCATCGGCGTGCTGTCGGCCTACGAGCCGGAGCTGCGGTCGGGCGACGACGGCGGCGGCCACGCCCTGTCGCGAGCGTCCACCGGCTTCGGCGCCCTGCCGGTGCTGCTGCGGAACACCGGCAAGCCGGTGGTCATGAACCGCTCCGCCCTGACCGACGCCGCCTGGGAGAGCCTGCTGGTGCTGACCCCGACGGCCAACACCCCTCCCGAAGCGGTCGAGAACATCCTGCACGAGGGATCGACGCTCATCGTCCTGCCCAAATGGACGTCGATGCCCGACCCGAAACACCCCGGCTGGGTGCGGACGCTCGGCGCGCTGCCTCCGGCCGCGGCCCTTTCGCCGCTGCCGGAAGCGTTGAAGGACGGCCTGAGGCTGGAGACCCGGAGCGGGGCAGGGACCGTCGCCTTCCGGCGGCCCGACGGGACCCCGTTCGGAGCGCCGGTCGAGGTCGAGAACCTGCGGACCCTGTCCGGCTCCGGCTGGATCCCCGTGGTCATCGACGACCGCGCCCAGCCGATTCTGGTCCGGCATCGGGAACAGCGTGTCTATGTGCTGGCCGATCCCGACCTGCTCAACACCCAGGGCCTGAAATCGCTGAACGGAGCCCGGACAGCCGTCGCCCTGATCGAGCTCATCGGACCGGTGTCGCCGGTGGTCTTCGACCTGACGCTGCACGGGCTGCAGCGGACCCGAAACCTGCTGCGCCTGCTGCTCGAGCCGCCGCTGCTCGGGCTGACCCTGGCCATGGTGGGCCTGGCGGCCTTCGCCGGCCTGCAGGCGGCGATCCGCTTCGGCCCGGCCCGAACCACGGGCCGGGTGATCGCCCTCGGCAAGCGCGGCCTGGCCGACAACACCGCGGGGCTCGTCCGGCTGGCGCGGCGCGAGCATCACATGGCCCGGCCCTACGCCCAGCTGACGCGGGCCGCCGTGGCCAGGGCGACCGGCGCGCCGCGCAACCTGGACGAGGCGGAGCTCGACGCCTTCCTCGACCGGATCAGCCGGACCGTCGGCGCGAGCCACACCTACACCGCCCTGGCCGAACGGGCCGCGGCGGCCAGAACCCCCGGAGACCTGATGCAGGTCGCCGCCGATCTCCATCGCTGGAAGCAGGAGCTGACCCGTGCACGTCAATGAGGTGAAAACCATCGCGGGGCGCATCCGCGCCGAGGTGGCGAGGGCCGTGGTGGGCCAGGACGACGCCGTCGACCTGCTGCTGACCGCCCTGTTCGCCGGCGGCCACGTCCTGCTGGAAGGTCCGCCGGGCACGGCCAAGACCCTGCTGGCCCAGAGCTTCGCCCGCGCCGTGGGGATGGACTACGGCCGCATCCAGTTCACCCCGGACCTGATGCCTGGCGACATCATCGGCTCGAACCTGTTCAACTTCCAGACTTCCAGCTTCACCCTGACGCGCGGTCCGATCTTCTGCGAGCTGCTGCTGGCCGACGAAATCAACCGCACGCCGCCGAAGACCCAGGCCGCCCTGCTCGAGGCCATGCAGGAACGCCAGATCACCATAGACGGCGAGGCCCACGCCCTGAGCCCCCGCTTCACGGTGGTGGCCACCCAGAATCCGATCGAGCAGCAGGGCACCTATCCGCTGCCCGAGGCGCAGCTGGACCGCTTCCTGTTCAAGCATGTGCTTGACTATCCGGACGTCGATCAGGAGCGGGCCATCATCGCGGCCCACGGCTCGCGGACCGGTCAGATGGATCCGGTCGCCCTCGGCGTCGGGACAGTCGCCGAGGCGGCGAGCATCGGCGCGGCGGTGGATGCGGTGGCCGGCGTGCAACTGACCGAGGAGGTCATCGGCTATGTCGCGGACCTGGTCCGCGCGACCCGCGAGTCCGCCGATGTGGAGACCGGCGCCTCGCCTCGCGCCGGCGCCATGCTCGCGGTCGGCGCCCGGGCCCGGGCGGCTCTGGACGGCCGCGACTACGTCATTCCCGACGACGTCAAGACGCTGGCCGTTCCCGGTCTGCGCCACCGGCTGGTGCTGTCGCCGGCGGCGGAGATCGAGGGACGTCGGGTCGAACAGGTGCTGGCGGCGCTGGTGGAACAGGTGGCGGCGCCCCGGTGATCTATCCCACCCGACGCGCGGTGATCCTGATGGCGGCGGGCGCCCCCGTCGCTCTGACGGCGGGCGTGCTGCTGCCGGTCGGCTGGCTGGCGGGACCGGTATGGGTCGCGGGTCTGGCGCTGCTGGTCGCGCTGGACGCGATGGCCGGCGGTTCGCGTGCGGGGCTGGAGCTGCAGGCGCCGGAGCCGCCGCGCGCGGCAGTCGGCCGCCCCGGGCTGGCCGCGCTCGCAATCCGGTTCGCGTCAAAGGGGCCGTCGCCGCGGGTCGTCGAGGCGGCCCTGTCCGGCGCCGCCCGGCTGGGCCTCGAGGACAGGCCCCGCCGCGTGCGCGTGAGGGATCGCGCCGCCGATCTCGGCTTTCCCTTCACGCCGGACCGGCGCGGCGACGCCGGGCTGGACGAACTGTGGGTCCGCTGGAGCGGACCGATGGGCCTCGCCTGGAAGCAGAAGCGGTTTCACCTCGGCGTCTCCACGCCGGTCACCACCGATCTGCAGTGGGTGCGCGACCAGGCCGTGCGTCTGTTCGCCCGCGACGCCCTGTTCGGCGCCAAGACCCAGCTGGACATTGGCGAAGGCGCCGAGTTCCAGGCCTTGCGCGAGTATCAGGCCGGCATGGACCGGCGCGCCATCGACTGGAAGCAGTCCGCGCGCCACGCTGCCCTGCTGGCCAAGGAGTTCCGGACCGAGCGCAACCACAACGTCATCATGGCCCTCGACTGCGGTCGGGCGGCCTGCGAACCGGTGGGCGGCATGCCGCGCGTGGACAGGTTCATCCACGCCGGACTGCTGTTGTCCTACGCCTGCCTCCGGTCGGGAGATCGGGCCGGCCTGTTCGCCTTCGATTCCCATCCGCGCCTGTCCACCGGCGCCGTGGGCGGCCTGAACGCCTTCCGGATTCTCCAGCAGCTCGCCGGCCGCATCGACTATTCGACGCACGAGACCAACTACACCCTCGCCCTGGCCACCCTGTCGGGCGAGCTGCAGCGTCGGTCGCTGGTCGTCGTGTTCACCGACTTCACCGACCCGACGGCGGCCGAACTGATGCTCGAATCCCTCGGGCGCCTGCTGAAACGGCATCTGGTCCTGTTTGTCGTCCTGCGCGACGAGGAACTGGAGAGCCTGACCGGCTCGGAACCCGAACGGCCCGAGGACGTGTCGCGCGCCGTGGTCGCGGGAACGCTTCTGCGCGAGCGGGACACCGTCATCGCCCGGCTGCGCCGCATGGGTGCCCATATCGTCGACGCCCCGGCCGCGCAGGTCGGACCCGAGGTGGTCGACGCCTACCTGGATCTGAAGCGGAGGAACCTGCTGTGAACGACCTGCGCGCCGCGGGCCTGCTCAAGAGCCAGCGATTCCGCCAGGCGCGGGAGGACGACTGGCGCCGCCTGGAGAAGCTGATGGACAAGGCCGAGAAGGGCTCGGCCGCGAAGCTTTCGGACACCGAGATCCTGGCCGTGCCGGTGCTCTACCGTTCCACCCTCTCCGCCCTGTCCGTGGCGCGCGAGACATCGCTGGACCAGGGTCTGATCGACTATCTCGAGACGCTGTCGGCCCGGGCCTATTTCTTCGTCTACGGGTCGCGCGCCACCCTGCAGGACCGTCTGGCGTCCTTCTTCAGCCGGGACTGGCCCACCGCGGTGCGCGGCCTGTGGCGCGAAACCCTCGTCGCCGGGGGGCTGCTGCTGCTGGGGGCCCTGATCGGCGCGTGGCTGGTCACCCACGAGGCCGAGTGGTTCTACGCCTTTGTGCCGGCGGAGCTCAGCGGCGGGCGCGATCCTGCGGCCTCGACCGAGACCCTGCGCGCCACGCTCGGCGGGACCGAGAACGCCGACGGCCTGTCCGTGTTCGCGGCCTTCCTGTTCACCCACAACGCCCAGGTGGCGTTGCTCGCCTTCGCCCTCGGCTTCGCCCTGTGTCTGCCGACGGCCCTGCTGATCCTCTACAACGGAGCCACGCTCGGCGCCTTCGTCGCCCTGTTCGCCAGCCGGGGCCTGGGGCCGGAGCTGGGCGGCTGGCTGCTCATCCACGGCGTGACGGAGCTGTTCGCGGTCGTGCTGGCCGGCGCGGCCGGTCTTCGCATCGGCTGGTCGGTCGCCTTCCCCGGACGAAAGCGGCGTCTGGACGCCGCGGTCGAAGCCGGCCGCGTCGCCGGCGTCGCCGTGGGCGGAGTGGTGGTGATGCTGCTGCTCGCCGGCCTGCTGGAAGGCTTCGGCCGACAGCTGATCCAGGACACGGGCCTGCGCTACGGCGTGGCGGCGACGACGGGCGTGATCTGGGCGCTCTACTTCTACGGTCCCCGACGGTAGGCCCGCCATGTCCGCTGAGCCTCTCCCGTCGGCGCGAACCGAGCGCCCGTTCGTCACGCCCGAGGGGGTCGACCTGCGCCTGCACATCGGGGACGCGGGCCAACGCGCCGCCGCCTTCCTTCTCGACGCCGGCATCATCATGGGCGGGCTGTTCGTCTTCACCCTCGTTCTGTTCTTCACAGCCCTCGGCGCCATCGAGGCGATGGGAGGAACGGGAGTCGAGGTCATCGCCGTGATCTGGCTGCTGGTCTTCTTCCTGCTGCGGAACTTCTACTTCACGGCCTTCGAGCTGTCGGCCGCCGCCGCCACGCCGGGCAAGCGCGCCTTGGGTCTGCGGGTCGCCTCCCGCGACGGCGGACGCCTGAGGGCCGAGTCGGTCTTCGCCCGCAACGCCATGCGCGAGCTGGAGGTGTTCCTGCCGCTCTCCCTGGTGCTCTCGCGCGCCACCCAGGGCGGCGGCGAAAGCTGGCTGTACCTGCTGGGCGTGGTGTGGGCCGGGGTCCTCGTCTTCTTCCCGCTGTTCAACCGGGATCGGCTACGCCTCGGCGACCTGGTGGGCGGCACCTGGGTGGTGCGGACGCCGCGACGCGCTCTCGCCCGCGACATGGCCGACGACGGCGCGTCGCGACTGTCCGCCTTCGCCTTCACCCCGTCCCAGGTCGACGCCTACGGAGCCCGGGAGCTGCACGTCCTTGAGACCGTCCTCCGCCAGGGCGACCGCAAGACCCTGCGCGCCGTCGCCGAGCGCATCCAGACCAAGATCGGCTGGGCCCGCGATCCCCACCAGACGGACCGCGAGTTTCTCAGCGCCTACTACGCCGCGCTGCGAGGCCGGCTGGAGCAGAAGCTGCTGATGGGGGTGCGACGTCGCGACAAGCACGACGTCTGAGGCTCAGTCGAAGATCGACGCCAGCACCTCGGGACCCGCGCCTTCCTTGGCCGTGCGCAGCTCATAGTACAGTGCCGCGGCGCCGGCGGAGGCGACCACGCCGCTGAGCACGCTCACCACCGGACCCGCGATCAGGTTGACCCAGAGGTTAGGCGACCCGCCGGTCAACGCCCCGCCGGTGGCGATGCTCACCCCGCCGATCAGGATGCTGATCAGCCACGACAGCACGCCGTAGATGACGATCAGTCCGAACACCGACCAGCGATGGCCGCGGGTCAGGTCCCGGCTGCGCTGGAGACTCTCGAAGACCCCGCGCTTCTCGACCACCACCGCCGGCGCCGCCACCGACCACAGGACCGTCAGGATCAGGCCGGGCACGAGCAGCAGGAGGTAGCCGAACAGGATGGCCACGCCGGCGACGACGCCAAGGCCCAGCAGCGGCAGGAACATCCTCACGCCGGCGTCGAAGGCGTCGCCGAAGCCGGTGGGCGCGCCGTTGAACCCGTTGACCGCCGCCTTCACCACCATGCCCTGAAGCAGGAACATGCCGACGAGATTGAGCACCCAGCCGGCCGCCATCAGCAGGAGGCTCGCTCCCGGATCGTCCGTCCCGGAGACCAGCTGGCTCTGCCCGAAGGCGAGCATGGCGCTGGGCGCGCCCACGAGGACGATGGCCGCGCCGAAGAAGACGGCGGCGTTGCCGCCGATGGCGGAGAAGGTCCGCTGGATGACGCGCCCAAGATCGAAATAGCCCGCCTGATGCCGCGGCGTGGGCCTCCCGACCGGGGCGGCGAGCACGATGTTCCGGGCCTGCCGGTCTTCGGTCGCCGCGAATTCCACGCGCTGGCGGGCGCGCAGCGGCCCTCCTCCCCGCACCTCGGGCGCTGCGAACAGATAGCGCGCGCCATCGTCCCCGACGATCGCGCCCATTCCGGTCGCCTCGTCGAACGTCAGAACCTCTCCCCGCAAGCCCCCCTCCCACGTCTGGCTGCAGGCGAGGGTAGTGATGCAACTCCAGATTGGCCAGCCGCTTTCCGGCCCGACGTGCGCCGCCGCGCCTCCGACTTCGTCAGCCGGGGAATGGCGCCCCAACGGCCGCACGGTGGCCCTGATCGACCCGGCCGCCAACCGCGTGGTCCAGACCGTCGACGCCCACGCGCTGGGCGGCGGGACGCGGCTGCAGACCGTCCTCTACCCGATCCACGCCGCCTCGGTCGGCGGCTGGCTGTACGACCTGGTCGTCGCCCTGTCCGGACTGGCGCTGGCGGGTCCGGGCGGGGTGGGAACCTGGTCCGTTCTGGTCAAGCCGCGGCGGGGCCGTTCCGCGCGGAGCAAAACCCGCCGTTCGGGACTTGCCCCCTCTCCCCCCGTGCGCTAGAGACCCGCCCTCGCCGTTCGCGGCCGTGCGCACCCGTAGCTCAGCTGGATAGAGCACCAGACTACGAATCTGGGGGTCAGGAGTTCGAATCTCTTCGGGTGCGCCACTTTCCTTCCCGCTCAGACTGACTTGCGGCGCGCCTTCGGCGTTGCCTTCGACAGGTTCAGTTCCACCGCCGCGCGGATCAGGGCGCGGAAGGCGGGGGCGTCGATCGTATCGCCTTGGCAGAGGTCGATGGCGCGTCGGACGTTGCCTTCCAGGCTGGCGTTGAAAAGGCCGGCCGGATCCGGCAGGGCCGCGCCGCGGGCGAAGGTCAGCTTCACCGCCGCCTTGTAGGCCTCGCCGGTGCACAGGATGCCGGCGTGCTCCCACACCGGAACGCCGCGCCACTTGACGGTCTCGACCACCGACGGGTCGGCCTCGTGGATGAGGGCGCGGACGCGCGCCAGCGCCGCGCCGCGCCAGTCGTCCAGGGCGGCGATCCTCGCGTCGATGAGTCGGGACGGCGACTCGTCTGCCGGAGCGTCGGACATGGTCAGGGTCTCCCTCGGGCTCGGCTCACATCTTCTCGCCGGGCAGGCGGCTGGCCTGCCGCACCCATTCGGCGAACTGCGCCTCGTCGAGGGTCTCGTCCTCGTGGATGTGGAGGTAGCGGACGTGCTTCTGCTTCGAGCCGACCGGCGGCGGCGGATCGAGGTCGGAGCCGCGGAAGAAGCTGACCTTGAGATAGCGGTCGTAGACGTGGACGCCGAGGAACCAGGTCCCCTCCTCCACGCCGTAGAGGGGCGAGTTCCACTTCACCGCCTTGCGCACGCCCGGGACGGTCTCCTCGATGAGCCGGTCGAGGCGGCGCCAGACGTCGCTCTTCCAGCCGGGCGCGGCGGCGATCCAGGCCTGCACCGGGGCGTCGCCGTAGCCCTTGGGGATCTGCGGATTGCCGCCGGAGAGCAGGACGGGCTTCGAGGGCTTTTCCGTCATGTCGCTACGCCTTTCCGCGGCCGCGGCCGCCGACCCACGGCCGGACGAACAGGTAGAGGCCGCTGAGCATCAGCACGAGGAGCGGCGCCAGCGGCGCGTAGAAGACCGGGCTGCCCGTGTCCTGCCCCGTGGCCGCGGCCACGGTCGCCGCCATGACGCAGGCGACGAAGATCGCCGACACCCAGCGGTGCAGCCACCGCGTCCATCCTCCGAACCCCATCACGCGCCTCCTCTTTCCAGTCGATCAGTCCACAGCGGGCAGCAGCTCCTCGAGCTTCCCGAGGAAGCCGGCCCAGCCGGCGCGGGCGCCGCCGAAGGCCTGCTTCTGGTGGGGCCGGAAGCCGACCTGCTCGACCTTCAGCCGGGTCCCCTCCGTCGTCGGTTCCAGAGTGAAGGTCACCACGCTCCTGAGGTCGAAGGCCGGATCCTCGTGCGCGAAGTCCCAGGTGTAGGACAGGCGGCGGTTCGGCTCGACGAGGCGGACCTCGCAGTCCAGCACGCCGCCCCAGTCCCCGCGCAGATTGAAGCGATGCCCGACGACCGGCGCGAAATCGTTCTTCATCAGCCACGCCTCGATCAGGTGGGGCTGGGTCAGGGCGCGCCAGAGCCTTTCCGGCGGCCACGGGAATTCGCGTTCGACGACGACGGATCGGATCGCGGACGGGGCGTCGTTCATTGGTCCATCCTCTTCAGGAGGTCTTCCAGACCATCGAGGCGGGCTTCCCAGAAGCCCTCCATCCGATGTGTCCACTCGACGAGCGGAGCCAGGGCGCCGGGACGGACGCTGTAGTGGATCTGGCGCCCTGCCGGCCGGTCGCGGACCAGGCCGGCCTGCTTGAGCACGCCGAGGTGTTTGGACACGGCCGGCTGCGACACCCCGGCCGTCGCGGTGAGGGCGCCGACGGTCTGCTCGCCCTCCCGGCACAGGCGTTCGAAGAGGGCCCGCCGGGTCGGATCGGCGAGGGTCCGGAACAGGGCGTCTGGAGCGTCCGCCATAGCTTCCATAACTCGATGGCTATACATCAACTCATAACCAGCACGGAATATGACGTCAAGCGTGTCGGACGCCGACGGCGGTCCGCCGCTTCATTGACCCGTGGCTTCCGTCGCGGCAGATCGGCCGCGCATCCCGTCCGCCGCGCAACCTTTGCCGCAGCGGGCGGTTATCCGTAGACGGCGGGAACCTGATGCAGGCCCGCCCAGGGGGAAGTCGCTTATGTCGATAATGGCCGGTCTCGCTGCAGTCAGTGTTCTGGGAGCGGGAGGCGAGGCCACGGTGGAGGCGCAGGGGCCGCAGCCGCAGGACCTGACCGGCCTGACCCTCGAACAACTGGCCGCCATCGAGATCACCTCGGTGTCGCGACGGCCGGAGCAGCTGTCGGGTGCCGCCGCTGCGGTCTATGTGATCACCCGCGACGACATCCGGCGGTCCGGGGCCGCGAGTCTGCCCGAGGTGCTGCGGCTCGCGCCGAACCTGCAGGTGCAGCGGGTGGGGTCGGTCGACTACGCGGTCACCGCGCGCGGCTTCAACTCGTTCGAGACCGCCAACAAGCTGCTGGTGCTGATCGACGGGCGCAGTATCTACACAACCCTGTTCTCGGGCGTGCTGTGGGACGCCCGGGGGCTGGTGCTGGAGGACATCGAGCGGATCGAGGTGATCAGCGGCCCGGGCGGGGCGCTGTACGGCGCCAATGCGGTGAACGGGGTGATCAACATCACCACCCGCTCCGCGCGCGACACCCAGGGGCCCGCCATCTCGGTCGGGGCGGGGACGGACGACCGGACGCTCAGCCTGCGGCACGGCGGCGCCCTTGGCGACGCAGGGGCATGGCGGCTGTTCCTGACCGGCTTCGACCGCAGCGACACGGAGATGGTGGGCGGCGGGTCAGGCCTGGACGCCGCGGCCGGGATCCGCGCCGGGGGACGGGCCGACTGGTCCAGCGGGCTCGGCGACTGGATGCTGCAGGGCGACGTGTTCGATCACGAGTCTCCGGGCGACGTGACGCTGCGCGGCGGCTTCGCCCTCGGACGCTGGACGCGGGAGTTCGACGGCGCCGGCCGCATCGAGGCGCAGGCCTATTACGACCAGACCGACCGGGTGAACGGGCCGGTGGAGGAGGAGGTGCGCACCTGGGACGTGTCGCTGCAGCAGGCGATCGATCTCGGCCGGCACGCCATCGTCTGGGGCGGGGGTCACCGCTGGGTCGAGAACACCCTGACCAGCCCGCCGGGCGCGGCCACGCTCGTGCCCGCGCGGCGGGACATCACCTTGGGCAACCTGTTCGTCCAGGACCAGATTTCGCTGCGCGACGACCTGGTGCTGACCCTGGGCGTGAAGGTGGAGGACAGCAGCTTCACCGGCGTCGAGGTGCTGCCGAACGCGCGGCTGGCGTGGAGCCTCGAGGATGGTTCGCTGATCTGGGGCGCCGTGTCGCGCGCCGCGCGCACCGCCAGCCGGATCGATCGTGACCTGACGCTGCCCGGGTTCCTTGTGGGCGGCGATTTCCAGTCCGAGAAACTGACCTCCTACGAACTGGGCTACCGCGCCCGGCCGGCCCGCAACCTGAACCTGTCGCTGTCGGCCTTCTACCACGACTACACGGACTTGCGGACGGTTGCGCCCGACCCCGCGACCGTGCTGCCGCTGCGCTTCGCCAATGGCGGCGAGGGCCACACCAGCGGCATCGAGGCCTGGGGCAGCTACGAAGTCTCGCCGAGCTGGCGCCTCGATCTGGGGGTGGTCACCCTCGAGAAGGATTTCCGCCTCAAGCCGGGCGAGGTGGACATCGCCAGCCTGGCGTCGGTGGGCGACGACCCCTCGTGGCAGGTGCTTCTCAACTCCCGGACGCAGTTGACGGAACGGCTGGAGATGGACGTCCACCTGCGGGCGGTGGACGAGCTCGAGGCGTCCGGCGTCGACGGCTACGTGGAGGCCGACGTCCGCTTCGGCTGGCGCTTCGACAATGGCGTGGAGCTGGCCCTGATCGGCTCGAACCTGCTCAATGACACGCGCATCGAGACCGGCGACCCCGGTCGTCGACGCGTGCTGGGCCGCAGCGCCTACCTGACCTTGAGGGCAGGCTTCTGATGGCGCCGGGTCGACAGACCATCGCGGGCGTCCTCACCGCTCTCGCCCTGCTGGGCGAGGCGGGGATGGCCCGCGCGCAGACCCTCGAATACCAGATCAAAGCCAACTACCTGGTCCGGTTCGCCGCCTTCGTGGAATGGCCGCCGTCCGCCTTCACCTCGGCCACGGCGCCGCTGACCGTGTGCGTGGCCGGGCGGGATCCCTTCGGACGGGTCCTCGACACCGCGGCGGCGGCCCAGTCGGCGCACGGCCGGAGGATCGCGGTGAGACGGCTCGGGCAGGGCGCCGGCGCGAGCGGCTGTCATATCGTCTACCTTGGGCGGGGTGCCGAGGCGGCCACGGCCGGCGCGCCCGTGCTGACGGTCAGCGACTCCGCCGTGACCACGCGACGGGCGATGATCCACTTCGTGATCTCCAGCAATCGGGTGCGCTTCCACATCGACAAGGCGGGCGCGGAGCGTGCCCGGCTTCAACTCAGTTCACGCCTGCTCAACCTGGCCGTGGACGTGCGGGAGCGTGGGCGATGAGCTGGTTCCCGGCCATCCGCGCGCGCGGCCTGCCCCTTGTCGCCCTCGCCTGTCTGGCGGTGCTGCTGATCGTCGGCGCGTTCGTGTCGATCGCCCACGACCGGACGATGAAGCTCGAGCTTGCCCGCGAAGCCGGCGCCCAGGCCGACCTGCTGGCGTCGGCGGTCAGCGGCGCCCTGGCCTTTGACGACGCCGAAGCCGCCCAGGACTATGTGAACGCCGTCCAGGTGAATCCGAACGTCTTGGCGGCGGCCATCTACGACGAGGAGAACCGCCTGGTCGCCAGCTACGCCCGGGCCGGCGAAACCATCCCGTCCACCGCGACGCCCAGACCGGAAACCACTGAGTTCCAGGACGGCCGCCTGTACGTTGTGCGTCCGGTGACGGAGGGCGGACAGACGCTTGGCACGGCCCGCCTGCGCCTGATGGACACCCCGGCCAGCCAGCGGTTCTCGCGCTACGCCGGGATGATGCTGGTTCTGGCCCTGGCGGCTCTGCTGATCGCCGTGCTGGCGCTGACCCAGTCGGCGCTGCGCCGGGCCAACCGCAGCCTGTCGGTGCGGGCGGCGGAACTGGCGGACGCGAATGCGCGCCTGCAGCAGGAGATGGCCGAACGCGAGAAGGCCGAAGAAGCGCTCCGTCAGAGCCAGAAGATGGAGGCGATCGGCCGCCTGACCGGCGGCGTGGCGCACGACTTCAACAACCTGCTGATGGTGGTCTCCAGCGCCGTCGACCTGATGCAGCGAAGCGACGATCCGGCCCGGCGCAGCGCGCTGATGGACGGCATGCGACAGGCTGTCGAGCGCGGCTCCGGCCTGACCCGGCAACTGCTCGCCTTCTCGCGCCAGACGCCGCTCCGCACCGCCGTGATCGACGTCGGCGAGCAGGTGGAGGCCATGCGGATTCTGCTGGAGCGGTCCCTGCGCGAGGACATCGCGGTGGAGATCGACGTGCACCGACCGCTGAGGCCGATCGAGGTGGACGTGGGCGAACTGGAGCTGGCCATCCTCAATCTGGCGGTAAACGCCCGCGACGCCATGCCCGAGGGCGGGCGGTTGAGCGTCTCGGTGCGGCCGCAGGGGGAGACGGTCTGCATCGAGGTGCGCGACACCGGCAGCGGCATTCCGCCTGACCTGATAGGCCGGATTTTCGAACCGTTCTTCACCACCAAGGAAGTGGGCAAGGGCACAGGCCTCGGGCTGAGCCAGGTCTACGGCTTCGCGCGCTCTTCGGGCGGGAACGTCACCGTGGCTTCTCCGGCCGACGGCGGGGCGCTCTTCAGCCTTTGCCTCCCGGCGACCGACAAGCCGCTGCCAGCGATGGTTGAGGCGACGCTGGCGACGCCCGCGACCGGAGCCGGGGCCGGTCACATCCTGCTGGTCGAGGACGACGACGCGGTAGCCGCGGGCGTGGCGAAAATGATCGCGGATCTCGGATACAGTCACGAACGCGCCCCAACGGGAGACGCGGCGCTGGAAATGGTGCGCGGCGGTCGTCGATTCGACCTGGTGCTGTCCGACATGGTCATGCCGGGGGCGTTGAACGGTCTGGGCCTGGCCACCGAACTGCGAAGTCTCGATCCGACCCTGCCGGTGATCCTGACCACCGGGTTCAGCGAGGCGGCGGCGACGGCGAACCGGGCCGGCTTCCGGCTACTCAGCAAGCCCTATGGTCTCGATGACCTCGCCGCGGCCCTCAGCGCAGCGACCGGAGGTCACGCGAAGGTGATGGAACAGCCGACGGGGCCGCGCGGTCCCCAAGCGTAGCTGGGGAGAGTTCCAATGTTCACACGAAGCCTTGTGTTCGCCGCCGCCTTCGGGGTCGCCACCCTCGCCGGAGCGGGCGGCGGAACCGGCGCGACGGCCGCCGTGGCGATGACCCGGATCGGACAGGACGCGGACTGCGTCGCCGCCTGCCAGGCGACCTTCGAAGCGGAAGACGCGCGCTGCTTCGCCGCCGACCTGGCCGGCGGATTCCGGGGCGGGTTCTACCGGCCCTGCGTCAGCTACGCCCGGTACCAGTACGACAACTGCGTGGCGGCCTGTCCGGCCTGACCTTCACGGCTTGAGAGCGGCGCGCGCCTTGTCGAGGCGCCCCTGCAGCCGGTCACGCTCGCGCTCCTGCGTCTGCTTCAGGCGCTCAAGGGCGCGGGCGACGCGCGTCGCCTCGGCCTCCAGGTCGCGACGCGCCGCCGCCTGGTCGCGCTCCAGCGCCTTGAGCTCCGCCTCGAGACCGCGGACGCGTTCGCGGGCTGCCGGCGAGGGAACGGGTGACGCGGCGGGCGCGGCGCGTTTCGTCTTCGTCGTCTTCCGGCGCGGCGCGACCTCGCCGACGTCGACGGCCAGACCGCGCTCGATCACCTCGCCGGGGCGGGCGAGCGCGGCGTCGTAGTCGGCCCCTTCGCGGATCTCGCGCGCCAGTCCGCTGGCGGAGATGTCGCGTTCCATCCCCCACGCCGCCAGCGCCTTGGGCCGCGAGGGCGCCGCGACCGTGAAGGCGTGGAAGCCGTCGGACCAGGTGAAGACCTTCAGACGCGGGGCCATGGCGGCTCAGCGGACAGGGGCCGCCCCCGGTTCCGCGATGGACTTGGCGCCGCGCAGGCCGCAGCCTGAGGGGATGGTCGAATCGCCGCCCCGCGCGCCCGGAGTCTACGAGTTCTTCGCCGGCGGCGGCATGGTCCGGGCCGGACTGGGCGAGGGCTGGGACTGCCGCTTCGCCAACGACATCGACCCGGCGAAGGCGGCTGCCTACCGCGCCAACTGGGGCGATGCGGAGCTGAGGGTCGGCGACATCGGGGCGCTGACGCCGGCGGATCTGCCGGGCGCGGCGGAACTGATGTGGGGATCGTTCCCGTGCCAGGACCTGTCTCTGGCGGGCGCCGGGGCGGGTCTGGAGGGCGCGCGGTCGGGCACCTTCCACACCTTCTGGAGACTGGCGCAGGGGCTGGCCGCCGAGGGGCGGGCGCCGCGCATCGTCGCCGTCGAAAATGTCTGCGGGGCGCTGACCTCGAGGGGCGGGCGCGACTTCGAGGCCCTGTGCCGGGCCTGGGCCGAGGCAGGCTATGTCTTCGGCGCGCTGGTGATCAACGCCGACAGGTTCCTGCCGCAGTCGCGGCCGCGGCTGTTCGTGGTCGGCGTACGCGGCGACGTCGTCATCGACCCCGCGCTGCTCGCGGACGGGCCGCAAGGGCCGTTCCATCCGCCGGCCCTCGTCCGCGCCGCGGGGCGGCTGCCGCGCGAGACGGCGGCGCGGATGGTCTGGTGGCGACTGCCGGCGCCGACGGCGCCGGTCCCGACGCTGGCCGAGTTGATCGAGGCGGACGGGCCCTCGTTGCGCTGGCATTCGGATGAGCAGACCGCACGTCTTCTGGCGCTGATGACGCCGGTCAACCGGGCCAAGGTCGAGGCGGCCCGGGCGGCGGGAGGGCGGCGGGTCGGAACCCTGTACCGCCGGACGCGGCCGGCGCCCGACGGCGGCAAGGCCCAGCGGGCGGAGGCGCGCTTCGACCTGGCCGGCTGCCTGCGCACGCCCGGCGGCGGATCCAGTCGCCAGACCCTGCTGGTCGTGGAGGACGGACGGGTGCGGTCGCGGCTGATGACGGCGCGGGAAATGGCGCGGCTGATGGGGCTGCCGGACAGCTATCGCCTGCCGACGTCGCACAGCGCCGCCTGCCACCTCGCGGGGGACGGGGTCGCCGTGCCGGTGGTGCGACATCTGGCGCAGTGGCTGTTCGAGCCGCTGGCGCGGGCCGGAGAGGCGCTGCCGCGCGCGGCCTGACCCCCCACCCCTCTTGCCAAGCGCGCCGGTCGGCGCATCATGGCGAACGAGGTTCTGGGGAGAACATCGATGATGCGTATTCTGATCGGGGCGGGGGCCCTGCTGATCGCGGCGGGACCGGCGGCGGCGGAGAACTGGAACTCCTACTCGCGCAGCCCCAACAACGTGTTCATGGCCGACGTGGACAGCATCGCCACCACCGACGGCGTCACCTCGGTGGTGATCGCCATGGTGCCGTTGCGGACCGAGGCGGGCGACTACAGCCACTCGCTGGAGACCTACGAGTTCCAGTGCGGCGGCAACCGCTGGCGCCCGGCCGGCGTCGTCGAGATCGGGCCGGACGGGGCCGAGCTGGACCGCTTTCCGGAGGAAGGCGCGGCGTGGGAGCCCATCCGCGCCAACACCCAGCCCGACTTCCTGAAGCAGATCGCCTGCGACGGCTCGCGGGCCGACCCGCCGACCTGGCCCACGGTGCGGGCCTTCATCGACGCCGGCCGGCCCTGACCCCGGTCAGGCGTCGACGGCGGCGTCCAGGGCGTTCTCCTGGATGAACTCGCGGCGCGGCTCGACCACGTCGCCCATCAGCTTGGCGAACAGGTCGGCGGCCTCGTCCTCATGCTCGACCTCGACCCTCAGCAGGGTGCGGGCGTTGGCGTCGAGGGTGGTCTCCCACAGCTGCTCCGGGTTCATCTCGCCCAGGCCCTTGTAGCGCTGGATGGCGATGCCCTTCTTGCCGGCGTCGAGAACGGCGTCGAGCAGGTCGAGCGGACCGCGGATGGTCGTCGCCTTGTCCTTGCGGCGGAACACGGCCGGCTTGTCGAACAGACCCTCGAAGGCGGCGGCGCGTTCGGCCAGGCGGCGGGCGTCAAGCGAGCGGATCAGCGGCTCCTCGAGCACGACCTTTTCGGTCACGGCCCGGCGCACGCGCTCGAAGGCGACCGCGCCCTGGGCGCCGGGACCGCCGGACCAGGGGCCGTCCCCTTCCTCGGCGTAGAGGTCCAGGCGGGCGGCGGCGCGGGCCGCGGCGGCCTCTTCCGCGTCCTCGTCGAACAGGCCGGCCAGGGCCGACTGCTCGATGGCGAAGGCCGGCGCGCGCTGCGACAGGCGGTCGACGCCGGCGCGGAAAGCCTTGGCGTCGCGGACCAGGGCCTGCAGATCCAGGCCGGCGCGCTGCTCGCCGTCGGCCATTTCGAGGGTCGCCTCGGACGAGCCTTCCTCGATGAGGTAGGCGTCCATCTCGGCCTGGTCCTTGATGTAGCGGTGCTGCTTGCCCTTGGAGACCTTGTAGAGCGGCGGCTGGGCGATGAAGACGTGGCCGCGCTCGATCAGCTCGGGCATCTGCCGGAAGAAGAAGGTCAGCAGCAGGGTCCGGATGTGGGCGCCGTCGACGTCGGCGTCGGCCATCAGGATGATCTTGTGATAGCGCAGCTTGTCGATGTTGAAGTCGTCGCGGCCGATGCCGGTGCCCAGCGCAAGGATCAGGGTGCCGATCGTCTCCGACGACAGCATGCGGTCGAAGCGCACGCGCTCGACATTGAGGATCTTGCCGCGCAGGGGCAGGACCGCCTGGTTCTCGCGGTTGCGGGCCTGTTTGGCCGAGCCGCCGGCGGAGTCGCCCTCGACGATGAACAGCTCGGACTTGGCGGGGTCGCGCTCCTGGCAGTCGGCCAGCTTGCCCGGCAGGGAGCTGATCTCCATCGCCGTCTTGCGCCGGGTCAGTTCGCGCGCCTTGCGGGCGGCCTCGCGGGCGGCCGCGGCCTCGACGATCTTGGCGACGATCTGCTTGGCCTCGACCGGGTGCTCCTCGAACCAGGTGGCGAGGCCTTCCTGACAGAGGCCCTCGACGGCCGGGCGGACCTCGGAGGAGACCAGCTTGTCCTTGGTCTGGGAGCTGAACTTGGGATCCGGCACCTTGACCGACAGCACGCAGGTGAGGCCTTCGCGGGCGTCCTCGCCCGAGACGGAGACCTTCTCCTTGCGGGCGGCGCCGGCGGCGTCGATGTAGCTGCCCATCACCCGGGTCAGGGCGGCGCGGAAGGCCGAGAGGTGGGTGCCTCCATCCCGCTGCGGGATGTTGTTGGTGAAGCACAGCATGGTCTCGTGGTAGCTGTCGTTCCACCAAAGGGCGAGGTCGAGCTCGATGCCGTCCTTGCGGCCGCGGATGGAGATGACGTCCTTGAGCAGCGGCGACTTCGACTTGTCGAGGTGGCGCACGAAGGCCTCGACGCCGCCCTCGTAGTGCAGGATCTCCTCGAACGGCTCGGCCCCGCGGTGGTCGGCCAGCTTGATGACCACGCCGGAGTTGAGGAAGGCCAGCTCGCGCAGGCGGTGCTCCAGCGTCTTCAGGTCGAAGTCGATGTGCGAGAAGGTGGTCACCGAGGGGTAGAAGGTGACCTCGGTGCCGGTCAGCGGCTGGCCGGTGTCCTCGCGGATGGGGGCGTCGCCGGTGACGCGCAGGCTCTCGACGGTGTCGCCGCGCTCGAAGCGCATCTCGTGACGCTTGCCCTTGCGGTAGATGACCAGCTTCAGCCAGTCGGACAGGGCGTTCACCACCGAGACGCCGACGCCGTGCAGGCCGCCGGAGACCTTGTAGGAATTCTGGTCGAACTTACCGCCGGCGTGCAGCTGGGTCATGATGACCTCGGCCGCCGAGACGCCCTCGCCCTCGTGGATGTCGGTCGGGATGCCGCGGCCGTTGTCGGTGACGGTGACCGAGCCGTCCTCGTTGAGGATGACCTGGACCAGGTCGGCGTGGCCGGCCAGGGCCTCGTCGATGGCGTTGTCGACCACCTCGTAGACCATGTGGTGCAGGCCCGAGCCGTCGTCGGTGTCGCCGATGTACATGCCCGGGCGCTTGCGCACCGCGTCGAGGCCCTTGAGCACCTTGATCGAGTCGGCGCCGTATTCCGGCGAGGGGATGGTCTGGTCGGTCATCAATTCGGTCGGTGAGACGGCCCGCTGGGGGCCCGGAAAGGCGGTTCTGGAACCGCCTGGAAGGGACGGCGGGAGAGACGCGAATCCGATCCGCGCCGAGGCCCGCAGGATATAGGAATTCCGGGGCGAATTGCGAGGAAAAGCGGGGGCTGGAAAGGGGCTTCGGGAGGCGCTCCTCCAACGCGCCGCACGTATGAGTCCCTCCCGCCCGCCCCCACCTGCTCCGTCACCCTCGGGCTTGACCCGAGG
>JAFAEC010000148.1 GCA_023424215.1 Pseudomonadota bacterium | reverse complement strand
GGCTCGGAGATGGGTATAACAGACAGTCCTTGCCCCGCGCCGGGGTGGGGGGCCGTTTCTCTTGTGGAGGGGCAGTACAGCGGCGGCTATGCGCCAGAACCGGACATTCATCCGCCGCCGGTAAGCGGGCCTTCGATCCTGCGCCGATTGAGCGTCCCCTCCCACTCATTGCGGACCTCGGGCGACCCGGCGTGGCGATCTTATTCCGACCTTGGTCTCAGCGGCGATCGTGGTGGCCGCTACCCGGCAACACATTCATGCGGTGAGCTGTTTTAGCCTGGCGCGAACCTCGGCGGTATAGCTTGGCCCGACCTGTACTTCGGCTCCGCCGGAGAGGATCAGGCGGATCAGACCGGACGGGGATTGAACCACCCGTTCGACCGATGCGAACCGCACGAAGGCCGAGCGGTGTACGCGGGTCAGCGCCGCTGGATCGAGACGATCCGCCAGGGCGGTCATCGTTGTTCTCAGGATGTAGGAGCGCGATCGGGTGTGCAGCAGCGCATAGTCGCGCGCGGCCTCGATCCAGTCGATCTGCTCGACGGGCACCCTGACCATGCCGTCCCGCTCGGGGGCCCACAGGCATTGGTCGTAGGAACCCTCTGCGGCGGGCGGCTCTCTGATGTCCGACTGCCGATGGGCCAGACGCATGTCCCGGCGCAGACGCGCACGGTCCAGCGCCTGCCGCAGCCGATCCAGACGCACCGGTTTGAGCACATAGTCGGCGGCGTCCACGCCGAAGGCGTCCGGCGCGTAGTGCTCGAACGCCGTCACAAAGACGATCTCGGGACGATGTTCCCCCGCCAGTCCGCCGGCGACGGACATGCCGCTGCGCCCCGGCATCTCCACGTCCAGAAAAACCAGGTCCGGCCGCAACGTCTCGATCATTTGGAGCGCCTCGTCGCCGTCAGCGGCCGCGCCGACCAGTTCGACCTCTGCAACGTCGGCCAGAGCCATGGTCAGGCGGCGCAACGCCAAGGGCTCGTCATCCACGATCAGGACCCGCATCAGGCGATCCGACCCCGCGTTCCACCGCTCGAGAAGGGCATTATAACCTCCGATCGAAAACCCTCGCTGCCCCGTGCAGCGCTCAGGACGCCGCGGTCGCCGAAGGCGGCCCGGAGACGGTCCCGGACGTTGCGCAGTCCGAGACCGCCACCGGCGCGCTGTTCGATCACACCTTCGGCGTCGCCGTCGTCATCCACGGTGATACGAATGCTGTCACCTTCACGACGGGCCGAGATCGAAATGACGACCGGCCTCCGGGCAGGAGCAACGGCGTGTTTGACGGCGTTCTCGACGAGCGGCTGAAGCAGAAAGTTGGGGATCAGGGCCTCACGCACTTCCGGGCCGCACTCGAACTCAACCGAAAGACGATCCCCAAACCGGATCCCCTCGATTTCCAGATAGGCCTGGGCGGTCTCCAGTTCTTCCTCTAGGGCGATCATGGCGTTCGGGTCCGCGACAAGTGACGCACGAAGGAAGTCGCAGAGCTTTGCGAGCATGGCGTCCGCGTCCCTGGCCCCTGCCTCCATCAGAAGGGACGAAAGCGCGTTCAGGCTATTGAACAGAAAGTGCGGATTCAGCTGAAAGCGCAGGGCGGCGATCTGCGCCTGCATGGCGGCCTTCTCCGCCTCGGCCAGGGCGATGGCTTGCGCGCGGACCCTCGCCGTCGCGATGTGACCCCAGAAGATGCTCGCGTTCAGGCTGAACGCCCAGAAATACCCGAGGAACCGGCTCGAGAAGGGGTTGGGGCCCAGGCGGACGCCCTCTTCGCCGATCGCGGCCGCGACCTCGGTCGCCCAGGCGGCGATCGCCACGTTGATCGCGGCCAGGGCCGCGGCCGCCGATGCGACCAGAACTCCGGCAGCCAGCAGACGGACCCAGAACGGCGCGCTGCGCAGGGCCCGCATAGCCGCGTAGAGTCCGACGGCTTCCACGGCAGCGATGGCGAACACCGGAGCCTCGGCGACGATGGAGGGCCAGCCACCGACGCCTCTGCTCAGCAGGATGAGGCCGGTGGCGAGCCCATAGCCGAAGATCCAGAGCAGGGCGGCTGAGAGCAGCGCCGACCGGTCTTCTTTCTGCAGTCTGGTTGCGAACACTGATCCTCGCCCACGGTGGCCGGTCGGGCGTTCGCCGACCTTGGGCGAGCGCGCCCTTCGCCGCATGAAGCACGGCGATTTCGTGGCCGTCCACGGGACGTCGACGAAACAGCCCTTGGGTTTCGACGAACCCGGGGGCCGGCAGGATCCACGCGCGACGAGAGCTCGAGGGCGCGGCGCCGCCCGCTGCGCGGACTTTCGTCGACGGATTGCCGGCGGTTCGTCGCTCCACCTCAAGAACGAGGGGCGGAGGTCGAACCCTGGCCGACCGAGGCGCCGACGACGACCACAAGCAGGGAGAGTTCGAAATCAGGAGATTCCCGGTGTCCGTCCGCCTACAGCTCGCCCTCTCCAGAGCGCTCCTCTGCGCCGTCGCCCTGCCCGCGGGTTTCACCCTGGCGGCTCCCGTCGTCGCCACGGCCCAGGTTGCGGCGGAGCCGGAGCGCACGGTGTTCGCGATCCGCTTTCTGGGAGAGTGGGTCGACGACTACGGACTGAAGTATGTGTTCTCGGACGCGGGCTACGGGCGGATCACCGGCGTCGTCACCCGCATCGCGACCGGCGAGGTCGTCGCGACGCTCGACTGGGCTCCCAGACCTGACGGCATGGGAGGGAGTTTCCGTGTGCCCGGCCAGGATCCCGCCGATCCGGAGTCTGACCGCCGCATCACGGGCTACGTCAATCACGAGGGCCGCGCCGCGTTGTTCGTCCGTTCGGGACGTTTCCCCAATGGCCATCAGGCGCTCGCCCACCCCGAAAGGGGGCCGGAGGCTCGCTCCCTTGACTTCAACCTGAAGCGGCCGCCCGGCCTCGAAGCCCCGAACCTCCCGGTCTGGCAGGGCGAATGGCGAACCAGCCGGGGGCTGATGGAGATCCGCAACGACGGTCAGGGTCTGTTTGGAGCCATTCGGTCCGGAGAGCCCCTCACGGCGACCGCGCGCCTGTCGTTCCGCGGCGACGCCGGCGGCATCGCGGTAGGCGCGTGGGAGAAGGAGGGCGAGTGGTCCTCCACCGTCGACCGGGGCGATGTCTGGCTTCAGGTGTCGGCCGATGGCAACAGCTTCCGCGGCTACTTCACCGACGTGAACCGCACCGGAACCCAGCGCCTCGACTGGACGGGTGAGAGAAGTCGGCCGAGCGAGCAGGAGCCCTTGGGCCAGGCTACGCCCGACCAGCAGGCCTTGATGCAGGCCATGACCGGTCGCTGGCAGAACGCGTCGTCAACCAAACAGTGGGATTTCCGGCCAGGCGACCGCAACCGTCTTGTTGGCGTAACCTGGACCCCCGGTCTCAATGACCAGCGGGATGGAGCCCGTATCGAGTTCCAGCCGATGGGCGATGGACTTCGGCTCCACGGTCGGTTCTCGGACTACCAGCGGTTTACCTTGGAGCGGGATTCCAATGGCCGCTTCCAGATGCTTGTCCAGGAAGGCGAGCATCGTGCGTCCCGCACCGAACTCCTGCGGGTCGCGGAGTCCGGGGGGGGCGCCCCCCCCCCCCCCCCC
>JAFAEC010000100.1 GCA_023424215.1 Pseudomonadota bacterium | reverse complement strand
TCGCCATACAGCCGCGCGTGCAACCCCTTCAATATGCCCGCCGTCGCCCCCCAGATGTAGCGCTCGCCCCACGGCATGGCCCAGAACCAGCGCCGCAGGCCCGCGTCCACGTCATAGAAGTCCTGGCGGTGATTGGCCGCGTCCATCAGGAAATTCCAAGGCGTCTCGAACACCTCGGCAACCTCGTCCGGCGACGGCGTGACGCGGGGCGGTTCGCGCAGCCAGCCCACCACCGGCGTCACCAGAAACCCCGTGCCGGTCTCATAGGCGTCCGACAGGCCCAGCACCTCCACCGCCGACGGGTCCATCGCCACCTCCTCGTCCGCCTCGCGCAGGGCGGCGGTCACGGCGTCCTCGCCCGGGTCCAGCCGGCCGCCCGGAAAGGCGATCTGGCCGGTGTGGCTGGCCAGGGTGTCGGCCCGGCGGGTCAACAGCACCGTCGCCCCCTCGGCGCGCGCGATCACGGGAACCAGCACCGCCGCCGGCCTCAGCTCGCCCGCGATCCGGTTCATCGTCGGGTTCAGGTCGAAGTCCGACCGCGCGGGCCGGACGCCAGGCCGCCAGCTGTCGATCGGCGCCAGCCGCTCCACCAGTCGCGCCTTCAGCGTCTCCAGGCTCACGACAACGCCCCCAGGTCGAACGCCTGGCCAGCCGATCTCAAGACCAGCCGTCCCCCGACCGCCTCGGCGGCCTCCACCATGTCGTAGAAGATCGGACGCGCGATCCGCGCCCACAGGTCGCGCCGCACATGGACGCGCGGGCGGGGCTCGCCCGTCTCGGCGTCGGTCTCGACCACGATGGGATGGTCCGCGTCGGCGCGAACCTCGTCGCCGACGTCGGTGGTGAAGATCAGCGCCTCGTTCTCCCCGCGCATCGCGACCGCCCGGAACGGCAGGTCCTCGACCGAGATCCGCATCTTCTCGACCGGCGTGACCAGATGATAGCCGTCCGGGTCCTTGCGCAGGACGGTCGAGAACAGCCGCACCAGCGCCTCGCGCCCGATCGGCGATCCCTCGTGCATCCACACGCCGTCGGCGCGAATGACGATGTCGATCTCCCCGCAATGCGGCGGATTCCACAGATGCACCGGCGGCAGGCCTGCGCCGTTCCCCGCCGTTTCCGCGACGCCTTTCAGTGCGATTTCAGGACCTTCGCGCATAGCGCGATCCTAATGGACAGCCCCCGAACGTCAAGTATAACTTGACAATTGTCATTCTTTCGGCTCATCCTGGCGCGTGGAAATCGACAGCATTCGGCACAAGGCGCTGCGACGTTTCGCTGAAACCGGCTCGCCGAAGGGACTGCGGGCCGACCTGGTGGACCGCCTGCGGAACATGCTGGCCTTTCTTTCCGCGATCGAGACGGCGCAGGAGTTGCTTGTTCCGCCCAACTTCGGCGCCCATCAGCTTACGGGTGATCGATCAGGCGTCTGGTCGTTAACCGTCACACGAAACTGGCGCCTGACATTTCGGATCACCGAGACCTCGACGATCGCGGACATGGACTTGGAGGACTACCACTGATGGCTATCAAGCTTCACGCCAGCTTCGCCGTCCACCCCGGCCCCTGGCTGCGCGCCGAGGTCGTCACCCCCCATGCATTGACCATCTCGGAGGTGGCCGAACGACTTGGCGTCACTCGACAGGCCATGAGCAATCTCCTGAATGGGCACGCGGCCCTGTCCGCGGAAATGGCCATTCGTTTCGAGAAGGCTTTCGGGCTCAGCGCCGAAACGCTGCTTCGCCTGCAGGCCGCGCATGACCTGGCCCGGGCCCGCGCCCATGAAGCCGATATCAAGGTGGATCGGATCGCGGCTTAGGACGAAATCCGCACGGCCCCGGAAACGGCCTCGACCCCCGCGCCCAGCCACAGGACCCGCCGTCGGTCCACCGGCCCCGGAAGCACCGCCTCGGGCGCGGGCTGGAAGCCGAAACGCTCGAAATAGGGCCGGTCGCCGACCAGCAGCACGCCGCCCGCGCCCATTCGGCGCGCCTGTTCGATGCAGGCCTGCACCAGTTCGGCGCCCAGGCCGTCGCTGCGCGCGGCCTTGTCCACGGCGATCGGCCCCAGGAACAGCGCGCGCGTGTCGCCGACCGTGATCGGCCACAGACGGACCGAGCCGACCACCCGGCCGTCCTGACGCGCCACGAAACCCGCCGCCGGGACCGAGCCCTCGCGCAGCCGCTCGGCCGTCTTGGCGAAGCGGCCCGGCCCGAAGGCGGCGATGACCAGCGCCTCCACGCCTTCGGCGTCGGCCGAGGTCTCGGCGTCGATGCGGCTGGGAGCCGCGGGCAGGACGAGGGCGTGCGACATGGGCGCTCCGGCGGGGGGCGCGCGCACCTAGGACCAAAGCGGCGCCAAATCAAGGCGCGAGAAGCTGGCCTCAGTCCGCCTTGGTGAAGTCCGGCGCCCTCTTCTGGGTGAAGGCCATGAAGGCCTCCATCGCCTCGGGGCTCTTCATCTGCGAGCCGAACGCCTCGCCCTCGCGCTGCATCCGCGCCCACAGGGCCTCGGCGTCGCGCATCAGACGCTTGGTCTTGCGGATCGAGTTGGGCGCGCGGGTCGCCAGGGCGGCGGCCAGGGCGGCGGCCGTCTCATCGACCCGATCGGCCGGGACCGCCCGATTGGCCAGGCCCCAGCCCAGGGCTGTGCGCCCGTCGATGGCCTCGCCCAAGGCGAACAGTTCGAAGGCGCGCTGATGGCCGATCACCGCCGGCAGCAGCAGGCTGGACGCCGCCTCCGGCGCCAGGGCCAGATTCACGAAGGGCACGGACAACAGGGCGTCCTCGGCCACGACCACCATGTCGCAATGCAGAAGCATGGTCAGGCCAATGCCCACCGCCCGCCCCCTTACGGCCGCCACCAAAGGCTTGTCCAGGTCGGCGAGGGCCTTCAGGAAACGGAACACCGCCATGTCGAAGGGCTGTTGCGTCTGCGACCCGATGGCGATGAAGTCGCCGATGTCGTTGCCGGCCGAAAAGCTGTCGCCCTCCGCCTTCAGCAGCACCGCCCGCACGTCGGCGTCGGTGCGCGCCCGCTCGGTCGCCGCCGACAGGGCGGCGTACATGGCCTGCGTGATGGCGTTCTTCTTGTCGGGGCGCGCCAGAACGATGCTGAGCACGCCGTCGGCGAGGTCGGTGCGGATATGTTCGCTCATCAGGCTTCCTCGTCCCGTTCGACGGTCGACCACCAGTCGACGCCGTTCTTGTCGCGCGCCCGCCGTGCGCGGCCGCGCCTTTCCAGATAGTTGAGATGCGCCTGGGCCTCGCCCGTGGCCATGCCCAACATCGCATCTCCGACCGTCCGGCCGAACACAGCCGGAAAGGCGTCCAGCACCCTAGTCGGTTTCCGCAACGTCCGTTCAAGTCGTTTCAACGCCGTCTCATGCCCGCGCCTGAGAGCGTCCAGACGATTGTGAACGCCGCGGAACGGCTCGCCGTGCGACGGCAGGATCAGGGCGTGCTCCGGCAACATCCCGCGCAGCTTCGCCAGGGAGTCCATCCAGTCGCCCAGCGGATCGGCGTTCGGCTCGGTGGGCCATACCGAAACGTTGGATGAGATGCGCGGCAGGATCTGATCCCCGGCGATGAAGACGTCGTCCGACGTTCGCCACAGGCAGACGTGTTCCGGACTATGGCCGGCGCCGACCACCACCCGCCATTCGTCGCCGCCGATGTTCAGCACATCGCCGTCCTGCAGTCGGGTGAAGGCGCGCGGCAGGGGGCTGACGCCCTTCCCGAACATGCCGTAACCCTCGCGCCAGGCCGTGATCTGGTCGTCGCTCCACCCGGCGGCGCGATAGAAGACCTCGCCTTCCGGCGGCGCGTCCCCCGCGCTTTCGGCCGCCAGCGTCCGTCCGGTCAGATATTCCGTGCGCGACATCAAGAGCGGGGCGCCCGTCCGGCGGCACAGCCAACCGACCAGGCCGATGTGATCGGGATGCATATGGGTGCAGATCACCCGCGTGACGGGCCGGCCCTGCAAAGGCCCCGCCAGCAGGGCATCCCACGCCTCGACGGAAGCCGGCGTGCTCAAGCCGGTGTCGATCACCGTCCAGCCATCCCAATCAGAGACAGCGTAGACGTTCACATGGGCGAGCTGGAATGGAAGCCCTAGTCGGATCCACTTCACAGTCGGGAGAAGCTGAACAGCACGTTCGGCTTCCGGAGCAGCCTGCGATACATACCGGATATCGCTTTTTTTCGGCGTTTGGCTCGCTTTCACCGGAGTCGTCTGCGTCCGTTTCAAATTGAAACGGCATTGTACATCATCTCTGCGGTATGCGATCAACACCTTGACCCGAAGCACGCGAATGGCCATGCCTTGCGCCTTTAGAGCGACGGAGCCGGCTTCTATGATTAAGAACTTCACAATCGCCGTAGCCGCGTTGATCGCTGCGGCGTCACTTAACGCTACGACCGGATTTGTCCGCGCTGAAGCACAAGATTTGTCTGGCGGGTATGCTGGTCCAACCCAGCCCGGTTCGGCGACTGATCAAAGACAGACGACCGTTACTCAGGAAACGCCGTCTCGTATTCAGAGAAACCGTCGTAACCGTAGCGAACGCGCACCCACGCCGCCAGACCCTGCGGTCATCAGGTCGGAAGTCGAAGCCCTGCTGATCTCAGGCGAGTTGAACTGCCAAGTCGCCGAAGCGAAACAACTCGGCGTCAACGCCGAGCAGCAAAAGGTGTATGAAACCTCTTGCGCCTCGGGTCCCGGTTATATCCTCGTGGCTGCGGCCCCTTTGCAATCCTACGATTGCATCGAATTGGCGGCGCAAGCGGACCAAGCGCGGGCTCGCGATCCCAATGCTGATGTGGGTATGTTGTGCTCCATTGAAGCCAACCTCGATGTTATGAGCGTGTTGCGCGCCTACGCCCAAGAGGCCGGTGTTTCCTGCAACGTCGATCAGGCGTCGCTCATCGGAAAGTCCACCGAAGGCAGAAACGTCTACGAGATCGGATGCGCCGGCGCTCAAGGGGCTTGGATCGAGAAGACAGCTACCTCTTGGACGAAGACCGAATGTCTTCAGGTCAAGGCGCAGGGCGCGACGTGCCGGTTCACAACGCCTGAAGAAGAAGCGTCTTCCTTCAAGGAGCGTCTTGTCGGCAGCCAGGCGGCCAACTGCGACGTACAGCAGGTGCGCCTCATGGGGCAGAACGCTAATGGCCGCTTCTACGAAGCCAAATGCGCCGGCGCGGACGGCGTTATAGCGAGGCTTGATGCCCAGAATGCGGTTCAGCAGATCTATCCCTGCGCCACCGCCCAGCAAATCGGCGGCGGCTGCACCTTGACGCCGGCCCCCGCCGCCGCTCCGGCGACGACCGAGCAGCAGCCGTAAGCGGTCGATCCTATCTGGTTCGAAGGGCCGCCGGAGCGATCCGGCAGCCTTTTGCATTCACCCTCTTTCCCCGAACCGTGACGCGGCCTAGCGTCGCCGCCATGCGCATCGCCACCTGGAACGTGAATTCGGTCAACGCCCGCCTGCCGACCGTGCTGGCGTGGATGGAGCAGGCCAATCCCGACGTCGCCTGCTTCCAGGAGATCAAGTGCGTGGACGAGAAGTTCCCGCGCGAGGCGTTCGAAAGCCTGGGCTACAATGTCGAGACACACGGTCAGAAGTCCTACAACGGCGTCGCCCTGGTCTCGAAGCATCCCCTTTCCGACGTCCGGCGCGGCCTGCCGGGGGATGAGGCTGACGAGCAGGCGCGGTATCTGGAAGCCCTCGTGGAAGCTCCCCGGCCTATCCGGGTCGCGGCGATCTATCTGCCCAACGGCAATCCGGTCGGGAACGAGAAGTTCGACTACAAGCTGGCCTGGTTCGAGCGGCTCCACGCCCCTGCGCGCGCCTTGATGGCCTACGAGGAACCGCTGGCGCTGTGCGGCGACTACAACGTCATCCCTGGCCCCGAGGACGCCCGCAACCCCGCCGCCTGGACCGACGACGCCCTGTTTCAGCCCGAGAGCCGCCGCGCGTTTCGCGCCCTGAAGAACCTGGGCCTGGCCGATGCGCACGAGCTGGGCGACGAGCCGGCCGGGACCTACACCTTCTGGGACTATCAGGCGGGCGCCTGGCAGCGCGACCACGGCATCCGCATCGACTTCGCCCTGATGTCTCCGCAGGCGGCCGACCGCTTTCGCGGCATCGAGACCCATCGCGACGCCCGCGACATGGAAAAGCCCAGCGACCACGTTCCCGTGGTGGTCGATCTGGACCTGGAGGCCTGAGCGTCATGGCCGACGCCTTCAGGGTGGTCCTTCTGGTCGCCCTGGCGGCCGCGCTGCTGACGACGCTGGCCCTGGGCCTGTCCTGGTGGATGGAGCCGTCGCGGCGGATGCGGCGCGCCCTGCTCAAGGCGTTGGGCGCCGCCCCCGAGGTCGAAGCGATGGCGGTTGGCGAAGGCAAGGCCTGCGCCCTGAACTTCGATGTCGAACAGGTCGTGGTCCTGTGGGCCAACGGCGCCCACGGCCTGGCCTATCACTTCCAGGAGGTGGACGGGGGCGAGATCATCGTCGACGGCCATGTCGTCGCCCGGGTCCGCCGCGGCGAGGCGCGCAAGGCGCTGGACGTCATGGCGCCGGACGCCGAACAGGTTGTGCTGCGGCTGATGTTCGCCGACGCCCGGAACCCGGAGTTCGAACTGGCCCTGTGGGACGCCGCCCTACCCGCGCCTACAGGATCGCCGGGCGAAGCCCTGCGGCTGGGCCGACGGTGGCTGTCGCATCTGGAGGCCCTGCTGAAGGACTGAGAGATGCATGGCGCGGGGCTTTCGATCCCTGCACGGGAGCGCTAGAAGCGGCCGCTCGTCCCCTTTCGCATACCCCGAAGGAGCCCGCCGTGGCCCGCCTTTTCGACGCCTACATCGTGGCCGACTGGACCGCCGCCGAGACCCGGAAGCTGGGCGACAATTCGCTGTGGATCGGGGTGGCCAAGCGCGACGTGCGCTTTCGCCTCTATACGGAGACCCACAATGTGGCGACCCGCACCGAGGGCGAGGCCCTGCTGAACAGCCTGCTGGCCGATCACCGCAAACGCGGCGACCGGGTGCTGGTCGGCTTCGACTTCAACCTGGGCTATCCGGCGGGCACGGCTGCGCGGCTGAAGCTGGCGGGAACGCCCTGGCAGGCGATGTGGAAGTTCGTCGCCGCCAACGTGGTGGACAAGGCCGACAACACCAACAACCGCTATCAGGTGGCGGCCAAGATGAACCGGCTGATGACCGACGAGGCCTGGCCGTTCTGGGGCGCGCCGGCCAAGCAGGCGCAGCGCTGGCTGACCACCACCAAGCCGCCGGCCGGCGCCGGCGCCGACATCCCCGAGTTCCGCGCGACCGAGGACGCCGCCCGCAGGGGCAAGCTGCAGCCCAAGTCGGTGTGGCAGATGCACGGAGCGGGGGCGGTCGGCGGCCAGACGCTGGTGGGCGTGCCCATGGTGCGCCGCCTGCTGGAGAGCCTCGGCCCGTCAGGCGCGGTGTGGCCGTTCGGGACCGGCTGGCGGGGGCTGGACACGGCCGACGTCGAGCCGTTGTCGGCGCTGGTGGTCGAGGTCTGGCCGTCGCTGTTCGACGGCAAGCCGCAGCCGGGCGAGTTCAAGGACCAGGCCCAGGTGCGCGCCACCGCCGAGGCGCTGGCGAAGATGGACGAGGCCGGCGATCTGGCGAAGGCCTTCGCCCCGCCGAAGGGCGCCGATGAGGCCCTGATCGCCCGGGTCGAGCAGGAAGAGGGCTGGATCCTCGGGGCCTGATCGTCCAGACCCGAAGCGAGACTCCGGAGACATTCCCTTGCGGGACATCGCGCCCCGAAGGATGGACTCTCGCCCCCGGCCGGGAGGGCGTCTGGCGGTCTGCGTCCGTTTCTGACGTGCCGCCATGCTGAGATGTCGATGCCGACTTTACGGTCTTTGACATTCCAGCCTCGCCGCCTCCGCCCAGGGCGCGGCCAGATGCGCAGACACTGCATCCCCCGGGCGGAGCCCACGACCGGGAGCCCTCACCCCGTGCGAGACAATGTCTCCACAAGACAGCCTTTCTGGCTTTTTCGCGAAAGCGGGACTCTCGCCCCGACAGGCCTAGATCGCGCCGAAGACAGAGCCAACGATGATGGTCAGGATGACCACCACCGCGGTGAAGAAGATCGCCTTGAACGGCGACGGCTTTTTCGTCTCCAGCACAGCCTCGGCCGGGTTGGCCGGATCGTAGCGCACCGGCACGGAGGCGCCGGGGCGGTAGCGATCGCACACGGCCTGCGCCGCGGTCTGGCGGGCGAAGCGCGGAGTCTCGCCGAACTGGATGCGCCGGCCGGCGTAGCGCTGGCCGTTGACGGTCCAGGCGTAGGCGACCTCCGGGTAGTACGCGGTTTCGCTGTCGCCTTCGGAGTCCTGCTCCTCGCGCTCGCTCACGGCCGAGGATTCGACCGTGCCGTTCGCCGTCGGCCAGGAAGCGGCGGCCTCGGCCTTCCTCGCCGTGCGCAGGTGCAGGAACCAGATCAGGGCGACGATCGCCAGGCCGACCAGATAGACGAGCATCGTCATGGGCTTCGCCCCTCCCCGGGCGACTCGCTGAACGATGGTCAGTCGAGCAGGCGGCAGGGCCGGCGTCGAGAGGGGGCGTTCAGCCGGCGATGCGGCCGAAGTCGGCGACCCGGCCCATGACGTCGCGGACCTGACCGAGCAGTTTCAGACGGTTGTCGCGCTCGGCGGGGACCTCGGAGTTGACCATGACCTGCTCGAAGAAGGCGTCGACCGGCGCGCGCAGGGCGGCCAGCGCGGTCATGGCGGCGGCGAAGTCCTCGCGCTCCAGCGCCGCGCCCACCGCCGTGCGGGCGGCGTCGACGGCGAAGGCCAGGGCGACCTCGGCCTCGGGCTGGCCGGACAGGCCGGTCTGGACCATGCCGGCGGGCAGCTCGCCCTTCTTCGCCTCGGCCTTGAGGATGTTGGAGGCGCGGCGGTGCCCGGCCAGCAGATTGGCCCCGTCGTCGGTGGCCAGGAAGGCGTCCAGCGCCTCGACGCGCCGCACGATGCGGACGAGGTCGTCGTCGCCGAGGGCGAAGACGGCGTCGACAAGGTCGTGACGCTTGCCCTGGTCGCGGAGGAGGACCTTCAGGCGGTCGGCGAAGAAGGCGACCCAGTCCGCTTGGATATCGCTAGCGGATCGAGCGGCTCCACCGATCGAGAGGCCGTATCCCTGATCAAGAATATTCCAAAAATCAGAAATACGCCGCCGGGCGATCTCTGCGTCTCGGTCTTCATTGGCGGCTAGCTCCGTCTCCTTCGAAGGAGTCCAGTTGCCAGCTTTCTGGAATTCTTCCCGCACTCGCCGGGCCGTTTCGCGGCTGTAGTATTTGGTTGGAACCCAATTCCGTGCGCCCCCCTCGCCCTTCTTAGAAAGCGTGGCCTGCGCTCCCCAGAACACGATCCAAGGCAAGCAGGTTCGGAACAGGTGCGCCAAATTCGCCCGCGCCCCATTCTCCAGCACCAGCCGGATCACCCCCAACGCCGCGCGGCGCAGGGCGAACGGGTCCTTCGAGCCGGTCGGCTTCTCGTCGATGGCGAAGAAGCCGACGAGGGTGTCGAGCTTGTCGGCCAGCGCCACCGCCACCGTCAGCGGCGCGGTCGGGACGGCGTCGGAGGGACCCTGCGGGCGGTAGTGGTCGCGCACGGCGTCGGCGACGGCGTCGCCGTGGTCGGCGCGGGCGTAGTAGCCGCCCATGATCCCCTGGAGCTCGGGGAACTCGCCGACCATGCCCGAGGCGAGGTCGGCCTTGGCGAGGCGGGCGGCCGCTTCGGCCTGGTCCGGGTCGGCCCCGACCAGCGGGGCGATCTCGCGGACCAGGGCGGCGATGCGCTCGACGCGCTCGGCCATGGTTCCCAGCTTCGCATGGAAGGTGACGCCCTCCAGCTTCTTCAGCCAGGCGTCGAAATTGCCGGGCTTGCGGTCCTCGTCCCAGAAGAAGCGGGCGTCGTTCAGGCGGGCGGAGAGGACGCGGCTGTTGCCGGCGGCCAGGGCCTTGCCGCCGTCGGTCGCCTCGACGTTGGCCACCACCACGAAGTGCGGGGCCAGCCGGTGGGTGGCCGGGTCGCGGACGGCGAAATACTTCTGGTGCACCTTCATCGACAGCTGCACCACCTCGGGCGGCAGATCGAGGAACTGCGGGTCCATGTCGCCGAGGATGGGGGTCGGCCATTCCGCCAGGCCGGCCACCTCGTCCAGCAGGCCGTCGTCGTCGACGAGGGCGAGGCCGCGGTCGCTGCACGCCTTCTGCGCCGCTTCGAGGATGCGCAGCCGGCGGTCGGCGGCGTCGAGCAGGACGTGCTCGGCCTCCAGCTTCCTGCGGTAGTCCGCGAAGTCCGTCACCGCGAAGGGCCGGCCGGAGCCGAGGAAGCGGTGGCCCTCGGTGAGGTCGCCGCTCTCGATGCCGTCGATGTCGAACGGGACCACATGGCCGTCGAACAGGGCGACGATCCGCTTCAGCGGCCGCACCCAGCGCAGCGTGCCCGTGCCCCAGCGCATCGACTTGGGCCACGGGAAGCCGCGCACGATCTGGTCGACCATGGCGGGGACCAGGTCGGCGGTGCGCTGGCCCTTCGAGCTGAGCACGGCGAAGAAGACGCCGTCGCGCTCGACCAGCTGCTCGCGGGTCAGGCCGGTCTTGCGCAGGAAGCCCTCGAGCGCCTGTTCCGGCGCCGCGGTCTTGGGCCCCTTGAGCTCCTCCTCCCGGTCAGGGGTGGCGGCCGGCAGGCCCTCGACCACGAGGGTCAGGCGGCGCGGGCCGGCGAAGGTCGTCAGCACCTCGTACGTCAGGCCCGCGGCCTTCAGTCGCTCGCCGGCCATGCGCTCGAGGTCGCGCGCGGCCCCGGCCTGCATGCGGGCGGGGATTTCTTCGGAGAACAGTTCGAGGAGGAGCTGGGGCATCAGGCGGTTTTCCGCTCTTGTTCGACGTAGGCGACCGCGCAGGCCTTACACAGGTCGCGGATGCGGCCGATGTAGCTTTGGCGTTCGGCGACGGCGATGGCGCCGCGGGCGTCCATCA
The DNA here is from genome assembly GCA_023424215.1 of Pseudomonadota bacterium. Lineage (GTDB taxonomy): Bacteria > Pseudomonadota > Alphaproteobacteria > Caulobacterales > Caulobacteraceae > Brevundimonas. The sequence continues at coordinate 3,069 of JAFAEC010000100.1, read as the reverse complement.
GGTTGAACAGGTGGGAGGCCTTCAGCACCTGGTCGTAGGCCGGCAGGACCAGCGCCTGACCTTGCGGGCCGGTCATGGCCAGCAGGCGCGACACCTCGGCGACCATGTCCTCGAAGCGGCGCTTGAGGCCGTCGACGTCGTAGCCGTGGAAATTGGCCTCGGACTGCTGGCGCTCGTTCTCGAGGAAGACCTCGCCGTAGGTGGTCCCCTCTTTTGTGAACTTCAGGTCGTAGACGTTGTCGACGCCCTGCACGTACATGGCCAGACGCTCGAGGCCGTAGGTCAGCTCGCCCGAGACGACGTCGACCTCGATGCCGCCGACGCCCTGGAAGTAGGTGAACTGGGTCACCTCCATGCCGTCGCACCAGACCTCCCAGCCGAGACCCCAGGCCCCGACGGTGGGGTTCTCCCAGTCGTCCTCGACGAAGCGGATGTCGTGCAGCTTGGGGTCGATGCCGATCGCCTTCAGGGAGCCGAGATAGAGCTCCTGCAGGTTGTCCGGGTTCGGCTTGAGAATGACCTGGTACTGGTAATAGTGCTGTAATCTATTGGGATTTTCGCCGTAGCGACCGTCGCCGGGGCGGCGGCTGGGCTGAACGTAGGCGGCCTTCCACGGACGGGGGCCCAGGGCGCGCAGGACGGTGGCCGGGTGCAGGGTGCCGGCGCCGACCTCGATGTCGTAGGGCTGCAGGATGGCGCAGCCCTGGTCGCCCCAGTATTTGTGAAGCGTCAGGATCAGGTCCTGGAAGGCGAGCGGCTCGGTCGTCACGGCAGGCATTTCGTCCCGGGGAAGAAGGCGGCGGACCCTAGACGGACAGGCTTGAGCGGGGAAGCCCTACACAGCTTCCTTCCCCCCTCGCGGGGGAAGGTGGCCGGCGGAGCCGGTCGGATAGGGGGCTGGTTCAGCGGTCAGGCTGCGCAAAGGTGAAGACGGCAGGACCGAGCGGTGTCTCACCCCCATCCGTCTCGCTGCGCGAGCCACCTTCCCCCGCAAGGGGGGAAGGAATTTTAAGGGCGGCCGTGCATCGTCCTGCCCATGCAACTGATCGACCAGATGCGCCGACGGGCCGCGCGCCACCTCGACGTCGAGGCGGTCGAGATCGCCCCCGCGCGCGGGGTCTTCTCGCTCAGCTTCGACGACTTCCCGGCGACAGCGTGGACCGAGGCGGGGCCGATACTCGCCGGGCACGGGGTGAAGGCCACCTACTATGTCTGCGGCGGCCTGTGCGGCGGGGTGAACATGGACCGCGACCAGTACCGGCTGGAGCACCTGCAGGCGCTGCACGCCGCCGGGCACGAGGTCGGCTGCCATACCTACGGCCACACCAGCGCCCTGCGCATGAGCCGCGAGGCGCTCCGGCTGAGCCTCGACGCCAACGCCGGCTGGGTGGCGGAGCGGCTGGACGGGCATCGGATGACCACCTTCGCCTGGCCGTTCGGGGACTGCTCGGTCGAGGCCAAGCGGTATGTGCGCGGGCGGTTCGACCTGGCGCGCGGGGTGCGCGACGGGGTCAACGCCGGGCGCGAGGACCGCGGGCTGATCAGGTCGATCGGTCTGGAGAGCCGGCGGCTGCCCGGCTACGACCTCGAGGCGCTGATGGCCGAGGCGGCGGAGGGGCGCGGCTGGCTGACGGCCTATGGGCACGATGTGTCGGACCGGCCGACGGACTATGGCTGCACGCCGGACGATCTGGACCGGGTGCTGCGGCTGGCGAAGGCGGCCGGGCTGGAGGTGCTGCCGGTGGCGGCGGCGTGGGAAAAGATGCGGACCTGACTTCCTCCCCTCGGAGGAGAAGGAAGTTCAGGCTGCGACGGCCTGTTCCTGCTGCTGCGCCTCCCGCCCGTCCGCCCACCTGATCAGCGCCGCTCGCGGCCAGGCCACGATCCATGAGCGGGCCGTGTATTCGCCTTCCTCGATCAGCGCCTTGCGGGTCGGGGAGCTGGTCGCGGCGCGCTGGGTGTGGATCTCGCCCGGGCCCTGGTGGACCATGAAGGCGCCGTGCTTCAGTGGGTTGAGACGCAGGTAGGCGAGGCGCGGGCTGATCTGCTCCAGCGGCGGATCGTAGAACCAGCTGGAGCCCAGCATGCCGGCCATGTGCGGGCGGCGCCTGAGGATCTCCGCGGCGGTCGCCCAGGCGCGGTCCCAGCCGGCCTCGTTGAAATCGGACAGCTCGCGGCTTTCGGTGTGCACCTCCAGCCACGGCTTCCACGCCTGGGCGGCGGCCCAGGCCGGGATGACCGACCAGCCCCAGCCCTCGCGGGCGTGGCGCAGCACCTGGCCCGGTCCGAGGGGGGAGGACAGGTCGATCATCTGGGTGCGGGCGCCGGGCACGCTGAGCACCAGGGCGATGCGCACGTCCTTGGCCCAGAAGTCGCGGGCGTAAGGGTCGGCGGCGGTGAGGAAGTCGGCGAGCCGCTGGATCCACTCGGGATAGAGCGCCAGCACCGCCGGCGGCAGGTCGGCGGCGGGGACGCGAGCGGGCATCTCCAGCGCCCACAGGGCGACGAGGGCCCGGCGGTGGTCGTCGGTCAGGGCGGGGCCGAAGGCGGCCTGCAGCGCCTCCTCCGCGCGATGGGCCGGCTGGTCGAAGTCCCAGTGCGGGGCCGAGGCCTCGGCGGCCGTCGCGGCGGCGTCCTTGAGCTCGTGGAGGCGGGCCCGGTCGTCGGCGGAGATCCGGCCGAGGACGGTCTCGAAGGCGGCGATCCGGGCAGGGCTGAGAAGGTCCATGCCCCCAGCCTACGCAACGGCGGTTCGCCAACGGTTAAGCGACGGCCCGAAGGCGGCGGACCGACATCCGCCGCCCCGGCGGCCGGGTTCTCACTCGTCCGGCGTCGGAGCCGGATTGAGCGGGTCCTCCGCGTCGTCGACCTGGCCGTCGGTCGGGTTCCGCACCGGCGGCGACTGCACCGTCGTCACGGTGGCGGCGGGCTGTCCGTTCGGCGCCGTCTGGCCGGTCGCCGGGGTGGTGGTCGCCGTCACCCCGGTCGGCGCCGGGGACGCGGTCGCCGCCGGAACCGGGGCGGCGGCGGGAGCCTGTCTCGTATACACCTCTGACGCTGCCGACGACT
>JAFAEC010000093.1 GCA_023424215.1 Pseudomonadota bacterium | reverse complement strand
GGACGGTTCAGCCCATCGCGCCGCCGCGCACGACGGCTCCGTCCAGCGAGGTCGAGCGCCGGCTGCTCGACGCCCACAACGCCGAGCGGGCGCGGGTCGGCGTGGCGCCGCTGCGCTGGGCCGACTCGCTGGAGGCGGAGGCCCGGGTGTGGGCGCGCCAGCTGATCGCCAGCAGCACCTTCGCGCATGACCCAGCGCCGCACGGCCACGGCGAGAACCTCTGGACCGGCTGGGGCGGGCGGGTCTGGACGCCGGAGGAGATGGTGGGCGAGTGGGCGGCCGAGCGGTCGAACTACCGGCACGGCCCGTTCCCGAACGTCAGCCGCACGGGCAATTGGGTCGACGTGGCCCACTACACCCAGCTGGTCTGGCGGGACACGACCCACGTCGGCTGCGCGGTCGAGAGCCGCGGCGACCGCTCGGTGCTGGCCTGCCGCTATGCGCCGCCGGGCAATATCGACGGGCGGGAGGCGTACTGAAGAGGAATTAGGGCTTAGGAATTAGGGCTTAGGGATCACAGTGGAGGTTGGCAGTCGCGGGCCTGGCACGCCGCTCCGCCTAATTCCTAAGCCCTAATTCCTAAGCCCTCGCCTGCTGCCTGCTCCTCTAGCTGACATACCCCGCCTGCATCAGCTCGGCGATGTGGATGATGGCGACGGGGCGGTCGTCCTCCAGCACCAGAAGCGTGGCGATCTTGTTCTGGGTCATCAGGTCGATGGCGTCGCTCATGCGGGCGTCGGGGGCGATGACCTTGGGGCGGGGGCTCATGATGTCGGCGGCGGTGAGGCCGGCGGCGTTCTCGCGGGCGAAGGCGCGGCGGATGTCGCCGTCGGTGACGATGCCCGCGAGCCGGCCGTCGGCGTCGACCACGGCGGCGGCGCCCTTGCGGCCCTCGGTGATGGCGGAGACGACCTCGGCGAAGGTGGCCGTGGTCGGCACGGTCGCCGGGGCCGGCGGCCGGTCGCCCATCCAGTCCTTCACGCTCTGCAGGCTCATGCCCAGCTTGCCGCCGGGGTGATGCAGGCCGAAGGCCTCGGCGGTGAAGCCGCGGCGGTCCATCAGCACCATGGCCAGGGCGTCGCCCAGCGCCAGGGTCATCAGGGTGGAGGTGGTCGGCGCGAGATTGTTGGGACAGGCCTCGGCCACCTGCGGCATGGCCAGACAGACGGCCGAGTTGCGGCCGAGGAAGCTGTTCGGGCGCTGGGTCAGGCCGATGACCGGAATGCCCTCGCGCTGGCAGAAGATCAGCGGATCGCGCAGTTCGCGGCTCTCGCCCGAGTTGGAGATGGCCAGAAGGGTGACGTCCCTGCGCAGCATGCCGAGGTCGCCGTGGCTCATCTCGGCGGGGTGGACGAAGAAGGCGTTGGTGCCGGTCGAGGCCAGGGTGGCGGCGATCTTGCCGCCGATGTGGCCGGACTTGCCCATGCCGGTGACGACCACATAGCCGGGTCGCGAGAGGATGATCTCGACGGCCCGGACGAGGTCGTCGCCGATGCCGGCCTCGAGCGCCTGCAGGGCGGCGACGTTGAGCCGCACCACCTCGCGGGCGCGGTCGATCATGGCGGCGGGCTCGGCGGCGAGGGCAGGGCGGGGCTCGGTCATGGCGCGGAATTGGCCCATCCCGCCCGATTGCACAATCCGGGGCCGGCGAACGGCGTCATGCTGCGCCGCGTCAAAAAAAGCGACGCTTGGGGTCAACCCGAGCGACGGTTGCGCGTTAGGGACAGCCATGGGGACGTCACATCCGACCGTCGACGCCGCGGCCGCGGCGGTCGAAAACTCGCCGCACCTGCTGCCGCCGCCGCCTTTCCGCATCCGACGGCCGGCCCTGTTCCTCGATCTGGACGGGGTGCTCGCGCCGCTGGCCGAAACGCCGGAGGCGGTGGTGCCGCATCCGCGCCGCACCGCCGCCCTGAAGGCCGTCGCCGACCGTTTCGACGGCCGGGTGGCGATCGTCAGCGGCCGGACGCTGGCCGAGGTCGACCGCATCTCGGAGTCCGCCCTGACGGCGGCGTCGGGGGTGCACGGACTGGAGCGGCGGCGACCGGACGGCTCGGTCGACCGGGCCGAACCGGCCGAGGGGGTCCGCGTCGCCGTGGAGGCCTTCGAGGCCTTCGCCGCCCGCGTGCCCGGCGTGATCGTCGAGGACAAGGCGGTGTCCGCCGGACTGCACTTCCGACAGGCGCCGCACGCGGCGGCGGCGGCGACGGCCCTGGCGCGCTGCCTGGCGACCGACACCGGCTTGGTCATGCAGCCCGGGAACGCCGTGATCGAACTCAAGACCCCCGGCACCGACAAGGGCACCGCCCTGACCACCTTCATGCAGGAGCCGCCGTTCGCCGGCGCCCGTCCGATCATGGTCGGCGACGACCTGACCGACGAGTACGGCTTCCGCGCCGCCGAGGCGCTGGGCGGGTTCGGCATTCTGGTCGGTCCCCCGCGCGATACCGCGGCCCGGTTCGGCCTTTCGGGCGTTGACGAGGTGCTGGATTGGCTGGAGCGTCTCGAGGAGACCGAATGAAGCCCGACCTCGACCTCGCCCCGATCGGCAACTGTTCGATCACCGCCCTGATCGACCGTCGCGGCCGCTACGTCTGGGCTTGCGCGCCGCGCGTGGACGGCGATCCCGTCTTCTCCGCCCTGATGGACGGGATGGAGCCCGAGCACGGCTTCTGGGACATCGAGCTGGAGGGGCAGAAGCACGTCAGCCAGGCCTACGTCCGGAACACGCCGGTGCTGCGCACGATTCTGACGGCCGAGGACGGCTCGTCGGTCGAGGTGGTCGATTTCGCCCCGCGCCATCCCAAGCACAGCCGCACCTACCGGCCGCTCGCCTTCGGGCGGGTGATCCGGCCGCTGCACGGCGCGCCGCGCATCCGCATGCGCCTCAGGCCGGCCGCGGACTGGGGCGCGCGGCGGGCGGACCGCACCCACGGCTCGAACCATATCCGCTACCTGTGCACCGACGTGACGCTGCGACTGACCACCGACTGCCCGGTGTCGCACGTGCTCAACGAGCGGATGTTCCGGCTGGAGCGGACCCTGACCTTCTTCCTCGGGCCGGACGAGGGCTATGATCAGGATGTCGGCCCCGGGGTCAGCGCCGCGCTGGAGCGGACGGTGGCCTACTGGCAGGACTGGGTGCGCAAGCTCTACCTGCCGCTGGACTGGCAGGAGGCGGTGATCCGCGCCGCCATCACCCTGAAGCTGTGCGCCTACGAGGAGACCGGGGCGATCGTGGCGGCCATGACCACCTCGGTGCCGGAGTTTCCCGAGAGCGGGCGCAACTGGGACTACCGCTACTGCTGGATCCGCGACGCCTACTACGTCGTGCGGGCGCTGAACCGGCTGGGCGCGGTCGACATCCTCGAGAACTACCTCGGCTATCTGAGAAACCTGGTCGACGACTCCGGCGGCGGCCACGTCCAGCCGGTCTACGGCGTCGGGCTGGAGCCGGGCATCGGCGAGCGCATCGTGGAGACGGTCGAGGGCTACCGCGGCATGAAGCCGGTGCGGGTCGGCAACCAGGCGCACGAGCATCTGCAGCACGACGTCTACGGCCAGATCGTGCTGTGTCTGGTGCAGGCCTTCTACGATCACCGCCTGATCCGACCCGGGACGGTCGAGGATTTCCACGCCCTGGAGAAGGTCGGCGAACGCGCCTTCGCCATGCACGACCAGGCCGACGCCGGCCTGTGGGAGTTCCGCACCATCGCCCGGGTGCACACCTACTCCTCGGTGATGTGCTGGGCCGCCTGCGACCGGCTGGCCAAGGCGGCAGACCACCTGGGCCTGGCCAGTCGCGCCGAGGTCTGGCGGGAGCGGGCGCGGATCATCCGCGAGCGCATTGAAAGCGAGGCCTATCTGCCCGAGGAGGGGCGCTTCGCCGCCAGCTTCGGCAACCGCGAGCTGGACGCCTCGCTGCTGCAGCTGACCGACCTCGGCTTCCTCGATCCCCTGGACCCCCGCCAGGTCGGCACCTTCGAAGCGATCGAGCGCGACCTGAAGAAGGGGCCGTACCTGTTCCGCTACGTGGAGCCGGACGATTTCGGAGAGCCGGAGACCGCCTTCAACTTCTGCACCTTCTGGTTCGTGGAGGCGCTGCACCTGAACGGCCGCACCGAGGAGGCGCGGGCGATCTTCGAGGAGATGCTGAACCGCCGCACCCACGCCGGCCTGCTCAGCGAGGACATCTCGCTGGCCGACGGGGAGCTGTGGGGCAACTACCCGCAGACCTACTCGCTGGTCGGGATCATCAACTGCGCGGTGTTGCTGAGCCGGTCGTGGAAGGACGTGCGATGAGCGCCGTCCGCACAGCGCCATGGGACCTCCGGGCGGCTTCCGGGGTTAGGAAGCCATGAGCCGCCTGATCGTCGTCTCCAATCGCGTGTCCGCCCCGAAGGATCCGGCGGCCGGGTCCGCCGGCGGCCTGGCCATGGCCCTGTCGGCGGCCCTGCGCAAATACGACGGCCTGTGGTTCGGCTGGTCCGGCGAGACCGTCGAGACCTTCGTGCCGAAGGCGCACATCGAGGATCGCGCCGGCGTCACCGTCGCCCTGGTCGATCTCGAGGCGCAGGATGTCGAGGAGTACTACAACGGCTACGCCAACAAGACGCTGTGGCCGCTGTTCCATCACCGCATCGACCTGACCGAGTACGAGCGGTCCTACGGGGAGGGCTACGAGCGCACCAACGCCCGCTTCGCCGAGGTGCTGGCGCCGCTGATCCAGCCGAGCGACATCATCTGGATCCACGATTATCACATGATCCCGCTGGCCCGAGACCTGCGGCGTCTGGGGATCCGCAACCGCATCGGCTTCTTCCTGCACACGCCATGGCCGGCGCGGCAGCTGCTGGTGACCCTGCCGTATCATCGGCGGCTGGTCGAATCGATGTTCGACTACGACCTGCTGGGCTTCCACACCCGGGAGTGGCTGGACCTGTTCCGCGACTACGTGGCCTCGGAGCCGAGCGTCAACGGACGGCTGCTGCCCAACGACGCGCTCGAGGCCTTCGGCCGCACGGTGCAGACCGGCGTCTTCCCCATCGGCATCGACGTCGAAGGCTTCCTCGCGGCGCGGAACTCGACGCTCGGGACCCGCACCTACGACCGGATGGCGGCCTCCTCGGCCTTCCGCTCGATGATCGTCGGCGTGGACCGGCTCGACTACTCGAAAGGGCTTGAGCAGCGGTTGCTCGGCTACGAGCAATTTCTCGCCGACAATCCCGACATGCGCGGCGAGGTCTTCCTGCTGCAGGTGACGCCGATCAGCCGCGACGACGTCGACGCCTACCAGGACATCCGCGCCCGGCTCGACGCCCTCGCCGGGCGGATCAACGGCGAGTACGCCGAAATGGACTGGCAGCCGATCCGCTACCTGAACCGCACCTATCGCCGCGACCAGCTGGCCGGCATCTATCGCGCGGCGCGGGTCGGGCTGGTCACGCCGCTGCGCGACGGCATGAACCTGGTCGCGAAGGAATATGTGGCGGCCCAGAACCCCGAAGACCCGGGGGTGCTGATCCTGTCGCGCTTCGCCGGCGCCGCCGAGCAGATGGGCGAGGCCCTGCTGGTCAATCCGTTCAGCCGCGAGGAGCTGTCCGACGCGATCAAGCGCGCCCTGACCATGCCGCTGGAGGAGCGCAAGCGGAAATGGGCGTCGCTGATGCAGGTGGTGCGCGACACCGACGTGGGCGTCTGGCGCGACGACTTCGTCGCCTGCCTGCGCGCCGTCGAGCGGCCCGCGGACGGCGACGACTCCGGCGCCGCCCGCGCCGCCTGATTCAGGCTACCTCGGCCAGCGGGGGCGGAGCGCCGTCCTTCGCCGCCGCGAGCAGGGCGCCCGGCCGTTCGGAGAGCCGCGCCAGCCAGCTGTCCAGAACCGGGCTCGCCGGCGCGAACTCACGACCCCACAGCATGGCCGAGCCGACCATGACGTCCACGGCCGTGAAGCGGTGCCCCATGAGCCAGGGGCCGTGCTCGAGCGCGCGGAGGATGCGGGCGTTGACCGCGTCGTAGCGCTTGCGGGCCAGCGGATCGGCCTCGGTCTCCCCCCTGATCCGGCTCCAGTAGGCCGGCTCCATTTCGCCGGCGGTCCACGCCAGCCAGGTCAGATAGGCCGCCCGCTCCGGCGAGCCGGCGGCGGCGCCGAGGTTCGCCTTCGGGAACAGGTCGGTGAGGTACAGGGCGATGGCCGCCGACTCCGTCACCAGCGCGCCGTCGTGGAGCAGGGCCGGGACCTTGCCGTCGGGGTGAGGGTTGGCCGGATCGGGCTTCCCGGTTCCCGACAGGGCGCGAAAGATGTCGACGTACTCGATCTCGTACGGCGCGCCGATCTCCTCCAGCAGCCAGACGATGCGGTCGGAGCGCGATTGCGGGGCGTGGAACAGGGTCAGCATGGTGTCTCTCCGGTTGAGGGGTTCGCTGGCGACGCGGTCGTTCGCTGCCTGAGCGCCCTCGCCGTCGACCGGGATTGACTACTGACACCCTGCTGACAGCATGCTGTCAGCAACCGTACGCAAGGGTGGCGGCATGAGACGCGCGGACCGGCTGTTCCAGATCATCCAGGTGCTGCGGCGGTCGTCGCGGCCGGTCACGGCCGAGGCCATCGCCGTCGAGCTGGAGACGTCGAAGCGCTCGATCTACCGGGACATCGCCACCCTGATCGGCCAGCGTGTCCCGATCCGGGGGGAGGCCGGCGTCGGCTATGTGCTCGATGGCGGCTTCGACATGCCGCCGCTGATGCTGACCTCCGACGAGGTCGAAGCGGCGGTGCTGGGCGCGCAGTGGGTGGCGGGCCGCGGAGACCCGGCGCTGGCAAGGGCCGCGCGGGACCTGATCGCCAAGATCGCCGCCACCGTGCCGGAGCGGCTGCGGCCGGTGCTGCTGGAGCCGGCGGTGGCCAGCCCGCCGGTGTGGGACGATCGCAAGCCCGAGGCGCTGGACATGGCGCGGGCGCGGGCCTGGATCCACGCCGGCCGCAAGCTGGCCCTGCTCTATCGAGACGAGCGGGAGCGCGAGACCCGCCGCGTGGTCTGGCCCTTCCTCGTCGGCTACCGCGAGACCACGCGGCTGCTGGTCGGCTGGTGCGAGATGCGCGACGACTTCCGCACCTTCCGCACCGACCGGGTGGTCGCCGCCGACTTCCTCGACGAGCGCTACCCGGCGCGGCCCGCCGCGCTGCGCGCCCGCTGGATGGCGAGGATCGAGGCCGAGAAGGCCGCGTGGATCGCCGCCGGCAGGCTGCCGCCCGAAAAGCGGGCTCAATAGATTTCGATGAGGCCCGCCGCGCCGCAGCCGAACCGCACCGCGGTTCGGCCGCTTTCCAGCGTGGGCGCGGCTGGACGTCTCAGTAGATTTCGATGAGGCCGGCCGCGCCCATCCCGCCGCCGACGCACATGGTGACGACGCCGTATTTCGCGCCGCGGCGCTTGCCCTCGATCAGCACGTGGCCGGTCATGCGGGCTCCCGACATGCCGTAGGGGTGGCCAATCGAGATGGCGCCGCCGGAGACGTTGAGCCGGTCGTCGGGGATGCCCAGCCGGTCGCGGCAGTAGAGCACCTGCACGGCGAAGGCCTCGTTCAGCTCCCAGATGCCGATGTCGTCGACCGTCAGCCCGTGACGCTCCAGCAGGCGGGGGACGGCGAAGACCGGGCCGATGCCCATTTCGTCGGGCTCGCAGCCGGCCACGGCCATGCCGCGGAAGGCGCCCAGCGGCTGCAGGCCGCGCCGCTCGGCCTCCTTCGCCTCCATGATCACCGAGGCCGAGGCCCCGTCCGACAGCTGGCTGGCGTTGCCGGCGGTGATGAAGCGGCCCTGCTGAACCTTCTCGCCGCCGCCGAACACGGGCTTCAGCGACGACAGGCCCTCGAGCGTGGTTTCGGGACGGTTGCCCTCGTCCTTCGCCAGGGTGACCTGTTTCGCCGAAGCCTGGCCGGTGGCCTTGTCGACCACCTGCATGGTGGTGGTCATCGGCACGATCTCGGCGTCAAGCCGGCCATCGGCCTGCGCCTGCGCCGTCCGCTGCTGCGACTGCAGGGCGTACTCGTCCTGCGCCTCCCGGCCGATGCCGTAGCGCTCCGCCACGACTTCGGCGGTCTCCAGCATCGACATGTAGATGTGCGGATGCAGCGCCTTCAGCTCCGGATCGTGCAGGCGGAACAGGTTCATGTTCTGGTTCTGCACCAGCGAGATCGACTCCAGCCCGCCGCCGACGGCGACGACCTGGCCGTCGTGGATCACCTGTTTCGCGGCCGTGGCGATGGCCATCAGGCCCGAGGCGCACTGGCGGTCGAGGCTCATGCCGGCGGTGGTGACCGGGAGACCTCCGGCCAGCGCCGCCTGACGGCCGATGTTGGTGCCGGTCGAGCCCTGCTGCAGGGCCGCGCCCATGACCACGTCCTCGATCTCGGCCGGATCGACGCCGGACCGCTGAACGGCGTAGCGGATGGCGTGGCCGCCCAGTTGCTGCGCCTGGGTGTCGTTGAAGGCGCCGCGATAGGCCCGGCCGATCGGGGTGCGGGCGGTGGAGACGATAACGGCTTCGCGGGACATCGGCGTGATCCTGTTTCAGGCGCGGGCGCTCGCGTCCGGAGCGCGGGGAGGCCGGCACCCTATCGGCCTCGCCGCGCATCCGCCAAGCCTATCCTTCGTGCGCCTTCTGCGCCTTGGACAGTTCGATGAAGCCCTGCGCGGCGCCCATTTCGGGCACGATCTCGCCGGTGCGGTCGGAGATCTCGTCGAAGCGGGCCGCGACCTGTTCGGGCGCGTCGTCGCCGACGATGCGCACCCCCTGGGTCAGGGTGATGTAGGCGCGTTCGAAGCCGCCCGCCCCGGCGGCGAGAATGCACCGGCTCGGCGCGTCCTCGCTCACCAGATGCAGCAGGCCCGGACTGACCAGCGACGGCTCCAGCATCTCCAGCGGCAGGCGGGCGCCGAGATCCTCTGTCATCCGCGTGTGGGCCGTCGGGGCCAGGCAGTTGACCCGGACGTCGTGCCGGGCGCCTTCGATCGACAACGTCTGCATCAGGCCGACCAGGGCCATCTTCGCCGCGCCGTAATTGGACTGGCCGAAGTTGCCGTAGAGGCCCGAGGACGAGGTGGTCATGACGATGCGGCCGTAGTTCCGCTCGCGCATGATGTCCCACACCGCCTTGGTGCAGTTCACCGCCCCCATCAGATGGACGTCGAGGACGAAGCGGAAGTCGTCCAGCTCCATCTTGGCGAAGGTCCTGTCGCGCAACACGCCGGCGTTGTTGACCAGGATGTCGATGCGGCCCCAGCGGTCCATCGCCTCCGCCGCCATCGCTTCTACCGCAGCGAAGTCCGTCACTGAGGCGGCGCTGGCGATAGCGTCGCCGCCGGCGGCGATGATTTCCGCCGCGACGGCCTCCGCCGCCGTGGCCGAACCGCCGGAGCCGTCCCGGGCGCCGCCAAGATCGTTGACCACCACCCGCGCGCCGCGCCTCGCCAGCGCCAGCGCGTGTTCACGGCCCAGACCGCCGCCCGCTCCGGTGACGATCGCCACCCGTCCGTCGAATTTCATCGCCATTTCGCCTCAGTTGATCGAGCCGCCCAGTCCTAGCACCCGTTCCAGAAGGGGAAAGCCCGGGAATTTGTGTTGAAACGGCGCCACAGTCGCCGCATTCGATCGATTGTGCAGGAACCGGAACCGTACATTGTGGTTCTGCCTCCCGAGCCGCCCCGTGTAAGCGTGGGCAATCGGGCAACCTTGAGTGTGAGGGATATGATGAAGGTGAAACTTCTCGCCGGTGTCGCGACGGCCGGGCTGCTTGCAGCCGGCGCCGCGTCGGCCGAGCCGAACGGCTGGTACGGTGCGCTTGACGCCGGCTGGCATACGTCGGACGTCGAGACGGCGCAGGGCGTTGATTTCGATACGGAAGACAGCTGGGCGGGCTTTGCGC
>JAFAEC010000083.1 GCA_023424215.1 Pseudomonadota bacterium | reverse complement strand
CACGGCCTTCGAGGGCCTCAAGCTCTTCGACGCCAACCAGCCGGTGCTGGAGCCGCAGGTGTGGAAGGGCAGCTCCAACACGGTCAAGCTCGGCCAGGCCCAGCCGATCGTGCTGGCGGTGCCCTCGGGCAGCGCCTCGAAGATCAAGACCCAGGTGGCGCGGCCGGATCCGCTGGTGGCGCCGTTCACCAAGGGCCAGCAGGTGGGCACGCTGAAGATCCTCGTGGGCGAGGAGCTGCTGCGCGAAGTGCCCCGGGTCGCCCTGGAGCCGGTGGAGCAGGCCGGCGTCTTCGGCCGGGCCTGGGACGCCATCCGGCTCTGGATCAAGTGAGCTTCGGCGGCCCGCGGCGCGGGCACTGAAGGTCATCCCGGCGCAGGCCGGGATCCCGTCGCAAGCGCTGGGCCTGCCTGGAGTCCTGGATTGCGGGTCGAGCCCGCAGTGACAGGGGCTGGCCTTGCCCGGCCGTAGCGGGTTTTCACCAGCCGGGATATACTCGCGGGCTTTCCCGCAATTTGGGGCGGGGAAGCTTTTTCCGTTTTTCAAACGTTTAGGGACGTTTTTCAATGCCAACCATCAATCAACTCGTGCGTCACGGGCGGGAGGTCGAGAAGACCAAATCCAAGTCCCCCGCGATGCAGAACAGCCCGCAGCGCCGCGGCGTTTGCACCCGCGTGTACACCACGACCCAGAAGAAGCCGAACTCGGCCCTGCGGAAGGTCGCCAAGGTGCGCCTGACCAACGGCTTCGAAGTCATCTCCTACATCGGCGGTGAAGGCCACAACCTGCAGGAGCACTCGGTGGTGCTCGTGCGCGGCGGCCGCGTGAAGGACCTGCCCGGCGTGCGTTACCACATCGTGCGCGGCTCCCTGGACCTGCAAGGCGTCAAGGATCGCAAGCAGTCCCGCTCGAAGTACGGCGCCAAGCGCCCGAAGAAGGCCTAAGCAGCCAGTCGTAGTTTGTCGGTGCTCGTTCGGCCCTGGCAGGCTGAACCAGCGTAGTGACCCGGATCGTCGGGTCGAGTAAGTGGGATGTCCTGATGGCTCCCGCGGCCCCCGCAAGGCGGCCAACTGAAGCAAATTGAGAGGTTAGAAATGCCACGTCGTCGCGAAGTCCCTAAGCGTGAAATCCTGCCGGATCCCAAGTACGGCAACGTCGAGCTCGCCAAGTTCATGAACGTCATCATGCAAGGCGGCAAGAAGGCGGTCGCCGAGCGCATCGTCTACGGTGCCCTCGAGCAGATCGAGAAGAAGAACCCGGGTCGTGACCCGGTGGAAGCCTTCACCATGGCCATCAACAACGTGAAGCCCATGGTCGAAGTGAAGTCCCGCCGCGTCGGCGGCGCCAACTACCAGGTGCCCGTCGAAGTGCGCCCGGTCCGCCGCCTGGCCCTGTCCATGCGCTGGATCAAGGAAGCCGCCAAGAAGCGCGGCGAGAAGTCCATGGCCCTGCGCCTGGCGAACGAACTCATGGAAGCCACGGAAGGCCGCGGCGGCGCCATGAAGAAGCGCGACGAAGTGCACCGCATGGCCGAGGCGAACAAGGCCTTCAGCCACTTCCGCTTCTAAGGATCGTCCCCATATGGAGCGGGCCCGCCACGAGCGGGCTCGTTCCGTTCAACGAAAGACACATCATGGCCCGCAAAACGCCTATCGAGCGCTACCGCAACATCGGTATCTCGGCGCACATCGACGCCGGCAAGACCACGACCACCGAGCGCATCCTGTTCTACACGGGTGTGAACCACAAGCTGGGCGAGGTGCACGACGGCGCCGCCACCACCGACTGGATGGAGCAGGAGCAGGAGCGCGGCATCACGATCACGTCCGCCGCCGTGACCTGCTTCTGGAAGGGCATGGACCTGTCCTATCCGGAGCACCGCTTCAACATCATCGACACCCCGGGCCACGTGGACTTCACCATCGAGGTGGAGCGTTCCATGCGTGTCCTGGACGGCGCGTGCATGGTGTACTGCGCCGTGGGCGGCGTGCAGCCCCAGTCGGAAACCGTCTGGCGCCAGGCCAACAAGTACAAGGTGCCCCGTCTGGCCTTCGTGAACAAGATGGACCGTACCGGCGCCAACTTCTTCAAGGTCTATGACCAGATGCGCCTGCGCCTGAAGGCCAACCCCGTGCCCGTCGTGATCCCGATCGGCGCCGAGGACAACTTCAAGGGCGTCGTCGACCTGGTCAAGATGAAGGCCATCATCTGGGACGACGCGTCCCAGGGCATGAAGTTCGAGTACCACGACATCCCGGCCGAGCTGAAGGAAACCGCGGCCGAATGGCGCGAGAAGATGGTCGAGGCCGCCGCGGAAGCCTCCGAGGAACTGATGAACAAGTACCTCGAGGAAGGCGACCTGTCGGAAGAGGAGGTCAAGCAGGGCCTGCGCACCCGCACGATCGCCACCGAGATCCAGCCGATGCTGTGCGGCACCGCCTTCAAGAACAAGGGCGTGCAGCGCATGCTGGACGCCGTGATCGACTTCCTGCCCTCCCCGGTGGACATCCCCCCGGTGGCCGGCATCGGCGAAGACGAGCAGGAGACCACCCGCAAGGCCGACGACA
>JAFAEC010000159.1 GCA_023424215.1 Pseudomonadota bacterium | reverse complement strand
CGGCGGCGCCCGCCGCCCGCGGTCCGTTCGTGGCCGCCGCCAATCCGCTGGCCGTCGAGGCGGGCATGCGGGTGCTGCGCGAGGGCGGCTCGGCGGTCGACGCCGCCGTGGCGGTGCAGGCCGTGCTGGGTCTCGTCGAGCCGCAGTCCTCCGGCCTCGGCGGCGGGGCCTTCATGATGTTCTACGACGCCTCGACCGGCGAGGTGACCAGCTACGACGGACGTGAAACCGCCCCCGCCGCGGCCACGCCCGAACTGTTCCACGAGAACGGCCGCCCGCTGCCCTTCCCCGACGCCGTGCTCAGCGGCCGCTCGACGGGGGCGCCCGGCGCGGTGGCCATGCTGGCCATGGCCCAGGCCGCCCATGGCCGGCTGCCGTGGTCGGGCCTGTTCGCCGACGCCGAACGCCTGGCGCGCGATGGCTTCGTGGTCAGCCCGCGGCTGGCCGGCTTCATCGCCGCGACGCGCGGTCAGGCCCGCACCCGTTGGGCGGACGAATATTTCACCAAACCCGACGGCGGCCGCTACGTCGCCGGGGACATCCTGCGCAATCCCGACTACGCCGACACCGTGGCCGAGATCGCGGCCGGCGGACCGGACGCCTTCTACCGCGGCCGCATCGCCGACGGGATCGTCGCCGCGGTGGGCGCCGAGCCCCGCCCGGGGGGGCTGGCCCGGTCCGACCTGGCCGCCTACCGGCCCATCGAGCGCGGGGCCCTGTGCCGGCCGTACCGTGTCTATGTGATCTGCGTGCCCCCGCCGCCCTCGTCCGGCGTCGCCGTGCTGCAGTTGCTGCTCATGGCCGAGCAGACGCCCGCCCTCCTCGAGGGCCCGAACAGCGCCGCGGCCTGGACCGCCTTCGCCCAGCTGCAGCGACTGATGTACGCCGACCGCGACCGCTACGTGGGCGACCCCGCCTTCGTTCGCGTGCCGGTGCAGGGCCTGTTGGACCCCGGCTACGTCGCCGGCCGCGCCGCCCTGGCCCCGGGCCTGACCGGCGCCGCCGAGCCGGGAACGCCGCCGGGCGGCGTCTTCGCCGGCCCCGACGCCACGCGCGAGCCGGCCGGCACCTCGCACTTCGTCATCGTCGACGCCGAGGGGAACGCCGTCAGCATGACCACCACGGTGGAGAGCGTGTTCGGCTCGGGGCGAATGGCCGCCGGCTTCTTCCTCAACAACCAGCTGACCGACTTCTCGTTCAGCCCGACCCGCCCCGACGGGGCTCCGGCGGCCAACGCCGCGGCGCCGGGCAAGCGGCCGCGCTCGTCGATGGCGCCGGTGCTGATCCTCGACGGCGACGGCCGCTTCCTCGGCGCGCTCGGCTCGCCGGGCGGACCGTCGATCCTCGCCTACAACGCCCGCGCCCTGATCGCCGTGCTCGACTGGGGCCTGCCGATGCAGGCGGCCTTCGACCTGCCCAACCTGGTCGCCCGCGGCGACGGCTTCGGGGCCGACACCGAGCGCTTTAGCCCCGACCTTCGGGCCGCCCTCGCCGCCAACGGAGTCGCGCTCGAACCCAACGACAGCGAGACCTCGGGCCTCCACGGCGGCCTCTGGCGTCAGGGGCCCGACGGCGTCTGGAGCTGGGACGGCGGCGCGGACGACCGGCGGGAAGGGGGCGCGAGGCAGTAGGCTACAGGCAACAGGCAACAGGCGGAGCGAACGCGTGGCTCACGAGGATATTCGTCCTGTTGCCTGTTGCCTGATTCCTACTCAGGCTTGATCGACAGCTGGAACGCCACCAGCCCCTCGGACACGTCGGTGTCGACGCCGTGGCCGGCGCGCAGGCCCTCGGTCTCGATCTCGCGATAGACCAGGCCGAACGAGCTCTGGATCGAGCCCCGGCGCATGGCCACCCCCAGCGAGGCGTCGCCGAGGAAGGCGCCGGAGTCGTGGCTGACGCCGGACCGGGCGAAGTCGCCGTCGCGGGTGCGGGCGAAGTTGTAGCCCACCGCGCGGCCCGAACCGGCGGCGTAGAGGTACCAGCGCGGCCGGTCGCCAAAGGCGTCGGCCCCGTCGGGCACCAGCCGGTCGAGGTCCGGGCCGATGCGCAGGGTGGCCCCCGCCTCGGTGGCGCCGCCGCGGCTGCCCACCCCGACGCCGACGTGCGGGGTCAGGGTGACGTCCAGCCCGGACTCCGTCCGCGCCAGGGTCTCGGTCCAGCCGCGGGTGTAGGTCAGGTCGTAGTGCTCGGCGTCGAGGGCGGCCGGATCCAGCGGGCCGGGCGGCAGGGGCGAACCGTCGGCGCGGCGCAGGCGGCCTTCGGTGCGCAGGCTCAGGCGATCGCTGAACCCCTCGTTTTCGAAACGGACGGCCTGCCGGGACACCGCCCACGGCGAGCCGGCGCCGGCCCTGCGGCCATAGACGCCGCGATCCCACGCCATGCGGGTCTCGCGACCGTCGATGTCGGCGAAGGCGGCGTCGTAACTGAGGCGGGTGAGGAGGCCCGACACCGTGGTCGGCCGTTCGGACGTCCAGGGGTCCGGCATGGCGACCTGACGGGCGACGGCGCCGCCGGCGACCACGGGGGTCGCGGCGGCCGCGCTGACCAGGATTCCGGCGACGAACGCCACTGCACGCATCAACGGTCCCCTCAGTCCGTTAACGGATTCGACCCTGCACCATCGGGGCCGTCCCGCCAACTGACATTTTCACGCCACAGAACTGCCTCGACGAACGGCAGCGCTGGGCCCGGGTTCCATACGGCGGCGCTGGCCGCCGGGGCGTCAGGTCACTGGCAGGCCAGGCACTCGTCGTAGTCGGTGCGCGCGACCGCGAAGAGGTCGGGCTGGTTGGGGTCCACCTCGGGCTCGCCCGACTTGTCCTCGCCGCCGGCGAAGGCGGCCCGCTGCACCGACTTGGAGCGCAGGTAGTAGAGCGACTTCACGCCGGTCTCCCAAGCCCGCCAGTGCAGCATGTGCAGGTCCCACTTGTCGACGTCGCCCGGGATGAACAGGTTGATCGACTGGGCCTGACAGATTTCCGGCGCGCGGTCGGCCGACAGTTCGACGACCCAGCGCTGGTCCAGCTCGAAGGCGGTCTTGAACACGGCCTTCTCGTCGTCGCTGAGCTGCTCGAGGTGCTGCACCGAGCCCTCGTGCTCGAGGATCGAGCTCCACACCGCCTCGGTATCGATGCCCTTCTCGCCCAGCACCTTCTCCAGGTAGGGGTTCTTGACCGCGAACGAGCCCGACAGGGTCTTGTGGGTGTAGATGTTGGCCGGGATCGGCTCGATGCCGGCCGAGGTCCCGCCGCAGATGATCGAGATCGAGGCGGTCGGGGCGATGGCCAGCTTGTGCGAGAAGCGCTCCATGACGCCGCGCTCGGCGGCGTCCTCGCAGGGGCCCTTCTCCTCGGCCAGCAGGCGGCTGGCCTTGTCGGCCTCGCGACGCAGGTGCTTGAACAGCCGCATGTTCCAGCTCTTGGCCATGGCGCTTTCGAAGGCCACGCCCTGCTGCTGCAGGAAGGAGTGGAAGCCCATCAGGCCGAGGCCGACCGAGCGCTCGCGCTTGGCCGAATAGACCG
Organism: Pseudomonadota bacterium; assembly: GCA_023424215.1. Classification (GTDB taxonomy): domain Bacteria; phylum Pseudomonadota; class Alphaproteobacteria; order Caulobacterales; family Caulobacteraceae; genus Brevundimonas. The sequence continues at coordinate 29,349 of JAFAEC010000159.1, read as the reverse complement.
CCGCGGCCATCGCCGGCGGGGCGCGCCGGATGAAGTCCTCCAGCACGTTGTCGAGGAAGCGCATCAGGTCCTCGACGAAGCGCGGCTCCTCGCGCCACTCGAGGAACTTCTCGGCGTTGACCGACGACAGGCAGCAGACCGCGGTGCGGTCGACGCCCAGATGGTCGCGGCCGGTGTGCAGCATGATCTCGGCGCACAGGTTCGACTGCTTCACCGACAGGCCCAGGTCCTTCTGGTGCTGCGGCATCTGCCGGTTCACCGTGTCGGAGAAGATCAGATAGGGCTCGCCGGTCTGCAGGCGGATCTCGAGGATCTTCTGCCACAGGGTGCGGGCGTCCACCGTCTTCATCACCTCGCCGGTCTTCGGCGACTTCAGCTCGAACGGCTTGCCGTCGCGGACGGCCAGCATGAACTCGTCGGTGATCGAGATGCCGTGGTGCAGGTTCAGGGACTTGCGGTTGAAGTCGCCCGACGGTTTGCGGATCTCAAGGAACTCCTCGATCTCCGGATGGTGGATGTCGAGGTAGACGGCGGCCGAGCCACGGCGCAGCGAGCCCTGCGAAATGGCGAGGGTCAGCGAGTCCATCACCCGGATAAAGGGGATGATGCCCGAGGTCTGGCCGGCGCCCTTGACCTTCTCGCCGATGGAGCGGACGCCGCCCCAGTAGGTGCCGATGCCGCCGCCGTTCGAGGCGAGGGCGACGTTCTCGTTCCAGACGTTCTGGATGCCGTCCAGGCTGTCGCCGACGGCGTTGAGGAAGCAGCTGATCGGCAGGCCGCGGTCGGCGCCGCCGTTGGACAGCACCGGCGTGGCCGGCATGAACCACAGCTTCGACATGTAGTCATAGACGCGCTGGGCGTGCTCGGCGTCGTCCGAGAAGGCGGTCGCCACCCGGGCGAACATGTCCTGGTAGGACTCGCCCTTCAGCAGGTAGCGATCCTCCAGCGTCTTCTTGCCGAAGTCGGTCAGCAGGGCGTCGCGGGAGCGGTCGATCTGGATCGAGGGCACCAGCGACAGATGGGGTCGCTGGCCGGCCTCGCCCGCCTCGATCGCCTGGAATTCCACCGTCTTCAACGCTTCGCCGCCGGCCATCGGATATCGCCCTGAACAAAATCGAGAAACTGACTGCCTGCGCCGCCGACCACAGCATCTAGTGGCCGTAGCGCTCCCCAAGCCCACATATGGGGCGCAGATGGCTAACCAACCGTCAACGGGCTTGACGATCACTTTCTGGGCGAATCGCGATCAGGGCGGGGGATGACGCTGTGGACAGCCCGCGACGAGGGCATGACGGACACGACGGATTTTCGATCACGAACGCGTGAGGGGAACGTCACACAAGCGGGACCGTTTGCCTCGCCATGAACCGCGCCGCCGCCCTCGATCTCCTGCGCCGGGCCTTGCGCCTGGCGCGCGCCGAAATCGCGGCCGTGGCCGCCCTGATGATCGTCGCGCTCGGCGTCCTGACCTTCATCGAGGTTGCGGACGACATGACGGAGGCGGACGGCCGCGCCATCGACGAGGCGGTGCTGCTGTGGCTGCAGCCGGTCCCCGGCGAGCCGCGCGGCCCGTGGTGGCTGCACGAGGCCGCCGCCGACCTGACCTCGCTCGGCGGCATCTCCGTCCTCGCCCTGTTCGCCCTCATCGCCTTCGCCTTCCTTCTGATCCAGGGCAAGCGCCTGTCGGCGGCGCTGCTCGCCCTCGGACTGGCCGGCGGGGTCGGTCTCAGCGAGGGACTGAAGGCGCTGTTCGAACGCGAGCGTCCGCCTTCGGCCTACCAGGCGGTGGACACCCTGAACGCCAGCTTCCCCTCCGGCCACGCCCTGCTGGCGACGGTCTTCTATCTGAGCCTCGGGGTCATGCTGACCCGCGCCCTGCCGCGTCGCCGGCTCAAGGCCTTCGTGCTGGGGGCGGCCATGCTGATCGCCGCCCTGGTCGGCCTGACCCGAATCTATCTCGGGGCGCACTGGGCCTCGGACGTGATCGCGGGCTGGTGCGCCGGGGCGGCCTGGGCCATGGCGCTGTGGCTGGTCGCCTGGGCCGTGCAGCGGCGCAAGGCCCGCCACGCCGGCGGCTTGCACGACGCCGCCCCCGCCGCTACAGACCCGGCCGTCATCGGGGAGTAGCCGCCCGCGCCTCACAGCGGGGTTCGCGTCAACACACTTTCCCTCGCCCGGAGGGAATGGCGCGATCAGACCTTCGGGTCCTGGCAAGACCGCTGGCTTCGCAGGGCGCCTCTACGCGGGGGTCCGGCTGCGAAAGCCACAGGTCCGCCCGCCGAGGCCCCCGCGCATGAAGAAGTCTTGGACGCCTTCCTGATCTCGACCGGCCTCGTCTCCATCGCGGAGATCGGGGACAAGACCATGCTGCTGGCCATCGTGCTGGCCGCCGCCTGGCGACGGCCGCTGCCGATCCTGCTCGGCATCCTCGCCGCCACCGTGGGCAACCACCTGTTCGCCGCCGTCGCCGGGGCGGTGCTGTCGCACTGGATGCACGGGCCGTGGGTGCGCTGGGTCGTCGGCGCGGCCTTCCTCGCCTTCGCGGTCTGGGCGGTGATTCCCGACCGCTTCGACGAGCGCCCCGACACCACCGAGAAGACCTTCGCCGGCGTGTTCTGGACCACCACCGCCGCCTTCTTCGTCATCGAGATGGGCGACAAGACCCAGGTCGCCACAGCCGCCCTGGCCGCCCAGTTCGGCGCCGTCCTGCCGGTTCTCGCCGGCTCCACGCTCGGCATGATGCTGGTCAACGGCCCGGCCGTCCTGCTCGGCGAGGCCGCCGCCCGGCGCTTGCCGATGCGCTGGATCCGCCTCGCCGCCGCCGCCGGTTTCGCCGCCACGGGGCTGTGGGTTCTGCTGACGGGCTGATATAGACCGGCTCCTCCCCGAGCCTTCCCGAGCCCCTCATGACGCACCTGCTCCGCCTCGCCGCGGTCGCCATCCTCGTCGTCTCCCTGACCCTGATGATCGGCCCGTTCGGAAACGTCGAGGCGGCCAGCGGCGTCTGGGACAAGGGCGCCCACTTCGTGGTGTTCGGGCTGATCCTGTGGAGCCTGGGCGTGCTGTTCCGGCGGCTGCCCCGCACCGTCGCCGCCCTGCTCGCGTTCGCCCTGGGCGGGGCGGTCGAGGTGGTGCAGGGGATGGTTGGCCGCGACGCGAGCTGGGGCGATCTGCTCGCCGACGGCCTCGGCATCGCGGTAGCCCTGCTGCTCTGGGCGGCCTGGCGCGGCTTCCGCCCGCGGACGGCCTTTCAGACCTCGAACACGCGGTAGGGCGTCTCGCCCAGCGTCTTCAGCACCGGCAGGGCGACGTTGTAGACCGGCGTGCCCTTGTTGGTCCGACCCTCCGCCGCGCCGCGGTGGGCGTGGCCGTGCACCACCAGGCTGATGTTGTCGTAGCGGTCCACCGTCTCGCCCAGCCGCGAGGAACCGAGGAAGGCGTGGATCTCCGGCGGCTCCCCCATCACCGTGTCCACTACCGGCGAATAGTGCAGCAGCACCACCGACCGCTCGGTGCGCAGCATGCGGATCGAGTTCTCGATGATGTTGGCGTCGTCGACCGCTTCCTGAACGAAGCGCTTGATCGAGTCCTCGCCGAACGAACTGAGCATGTAGCGGCCGAAACCGCCGACGAACCCCTTGCCGCCGGCGAAGCCGACCCCCTCGATCTCGTAGGCCTGGCCGTCGAGGACCTTCACCCCCGCGTCGCACAGCATGTCCTTGACCTTCTCGGGCTGGCCGCACTCATGCTCGTGGTTGCCCAGCACGCCGACCATCGGGATGCGGCAGTGGCGCAGGTCCTCCAGCAGAATCTCGACCTCGCGCGTCTTGCCGAAATTGGTCAGGTCGCCGCACAGGCACAGCACGTCGGCGTCCTCGTGCACCCGGTCGAACAGGTCCCGATGCGGCGCGTCGTGGCGCTCGCCGACGTGCAGGTCGCCGACCGCCGCCACCCGCAGCTTCTTCGCCGGCCCCGGCTCCAGCCCCGGCTGCGGCGTCTGCGGGTCGGGATGGTCAGTCGATGGGTTCATGTCTCTCCTCGAGCCCCTTGCCGACCACGTCGCCGAAGCCCCACTCGGTGATGTCGGCGATGTAGTCGCGCGGACTGAATAACCGTCCGCGGCACACCTTGATCCGCGGCGCCGGCAGATCGACCTGGGCCTGCAGCCGCTCGGTCAGCTCGGCGATCAGCCAGCGCGGCGTCTTGTCCCGTTCGGTCGGGTAGGCGAAGCGGAAATTCAGCAGGTGCGCCAGCAGCACCTCCCAGTACAGGTCCATCTGGTCCAGCAGGCTCTTCCAGTCGATGGCGTCGGCCTGTTTCAGGATGACGTGGTTCACGTCCGCCCCGTCGTAGCGATAGCGGTCCTGGATGAAGACCTTGGACAGGATCAGCGCCGTCGGCGGGGTGATCCCGACGCGATGGCCGTAGACCTCGATGACGTCGTCGCCGAACCAGCTGTCGTTGACCGCGATCGTCCCGTTCGACATGGCGAAGATCACGTCGAAGAAGTGCTTGTCGTCCTTCCACACCTTGGCGATCCAGCGCTCGTCCTCGACGTCCGTCCGGAAGCCGCGGGCCTGGAAGAAGGCGAGGATGCGCGGGTAGTCCCCCGGCTTGCAGAACACGTCCAGATCCTTGGTCGGCCGCCGGATGCCGGTGTAGGCGGTCACCGCGTAGGTCCCCGACAGCAGGAAGGGGATGCCGCTCTCCTTCAGCAGGCCGAGCGCCTCCGCGTAGAAGGCCACAGCCTCCGGCGGCGGGCTGAAGCTGGGTTCGGGAACGGTGTCGGACATCGGTTTTCGCGCTCTCCGCGACGCAGGAGGCGGCGCGGCCGGAGAAACGGCTCCGGTCTCCGCCCGGTTCCTCCGGCCGCCGTCCGGGCCGCAGCTACTCCATTTTGTTTACGGGTTCGCGTTACGGCTGCCGGGTCGGGTATGAGCCGGGAGGACATCCGGTTGAGGGGTCGTTGGCGTCTGTTCAGGCACGAGGCGGGCCGCGTTGCGGGTCCGCCGCCGTGGGCCTACGTCCTGCTGTTCGCCGCCTCCCAGCTGGTCGGCCACTGGAGCGTGGCCACCTACGGCGCCGTCGTCGTCTGGCTGTCCAACGGCATCATGGCCGCGGCCCTGCTGCAGCTCCACCGTCGCCCGGCGCTCCTCGTCGTCGCGGCCTGTTTCGCGATCAACCTGTTCAGCAACGTCGTCCGCGGCGACCCGGGGGCCTTCGTCTGGATCAACCCGCTGCTCAATCTCGGCGAGGCCGTCTACGCCGCCCTGCTGGCGCGGCGCTACTGCGGCGCCGCCCTCGACATGCGCCGGCCGCGCCGCTTGATCCGCTTCGCCGGCTGCGCGGCCAACGCCGTGGCCGTCACCAGCGTGGTCGGCATGGGCGTTCTGTGGCTGCTGCGCGAGCCGCCCGTCGCCGTGTGGCTGCTCCAGTGGCGCAACTTCTTCACCATGGAGTTGATGGGGCTGCTGCTGGTCACCCCGGTGCTCCTTCTCCTCGCTCGGCGTCACCGCTTCGTCGGCGTCGCCAGGGCCCGCTGGCCCGAGGCCGCCGCCCTGATGGCCCTGATGGTCGCGGTCACGGTCGGCGTCTTCTGGCAGGCCGAGGCGCCGTTGCTGTTCCTGCCGATGCTGCCGATGCTGCTGATCGGCCTGCGGCTCTCGCCGACCTGGACCGCCTCGGCCCTGATCGTGATGGCGGCCATCAGCGGCGCCGCCACCCTGACCGGGCATGGCCCTGTGCATCTCGTGCAGCTGCCCGACGCGCCCGAACTCGCCGCGGCGCCGCAGATACTCCGTCACCTCGGCGTCTATCATCTCTACATGCTGACCATGGTGGCGACGGTGCTGCCGCTCAGCACGGTGATGACCGAGCGCCGGCGGCTCGAGGCCCGCCTTCGCGCCCGCACCGAGGCCGCGCACGAGGCCCGCCGTCGCGCGGAAGACGCCGCCGCCGCCCGCTCGCGCTTCCTGGCCATGATGAGCCACGAGATGCGCACGCCCCTCAACGGCGTGGCCGGCTTCGCCGACCTGCTCGCCGGCCGCCCCGGACTTGACCCGGAAGCCGTGCGTCACGCCCGCCAGATCCGCCAGTCCTCGGACGCCCTGCTGAAGCTGGTGGAGGACATCCTCGACTTCGCCCGCGGCGACGACGCCGTCTCTCCCGAGCCGACCGACCTCGCCGCGATCGCGCGCGAAGCCGTCGCCCAGAACCGCCCCTCTGCCGACATTCGCGGCCTGTCGCTGGCGGTCGAGGATCGGCTGCCGTCGCGCGCCCGCTACCTGGCCGACCCGCGCGCCCTGCGTCAGGCCCTTCAGCCGCTGGTCGCCAACGCCGTCAAATTCACCGGCGAGGGCGAGGTTCGCGTGCGTCTGGACCGGGCCGCCGACGGCGTGGCCATACAGGTCTCGGACACCGGCTGCGGCATTCCCCCCGAGCTCCAGCCGCGGCTGTTCGAAGCCTTCGCCCAGGGCGACGCCTCGATCAGTCGCGTTCACTCCGGCGTCGGGCTCGGCCTCGCCCTGGCGTCCCGCCACGTCGGTCGCCTCGGCGGCCGCATCGAGGTGGAGAGCCGTCCCGGCGAGGGCTCGACCTTCACGCTCCACCTGCCCCTGCCGCGCGCCGCCGACGCGCCCGAGGCGGAAGTCGCGCCCCCGTCTGCGGAGCCCGCGCCTGTTCGGCAGGCCGCGCCCCCGTCTCCGGCCGAAGCCGGCCCGGCGACGGCTCCCGCCGACCCGGACCCGGTCGAGGAGCGCGCGCCGCGCGTCCTCGTCGTCGACGACCATCCGGTCAACCGCGAGGTCGCCCGCATCATGCTTGAGGCCTTGGGCTGCGAGGTGGCCGAGGTCGCCGACGGGGTCGAGGCCGTCGACGCGGTGCAGGCAGTGCCGTTCGACCTCGTCCTGATGGATGTCCGCATGCCGCGCATGGACGGGCTCGAGGCCACCCGTCGCATCCGGCGACTGGCCGACGGATCTGGCGGCCTGGCCATCGTCGCCATGACCGCGGACGCCATGCCCGAGGATGTCGAGCGCTGCCTCGCGTCGGGCATGAACGCGCACCTCGCCAAACCGATCAACCAGGCCGGGCTGTTCGCCGTGGTCACCCGCGCCCTCGCCGGCGACCTCCCGCCCGCCCGCCTTCCCGCGGCGGCCTAGGGCCTCGTCCGGGCCGGCCTGGCCCGGACCTCACCGATAGATCTGATCACCGACGCTCAGCCGCACCACCCGACCGTCCACCGTCGAACATGTCACGGCCGGGCGCTCAACTGTCGCTAGCCACCTGAACTCGAAAGCCGAGGTGTCCGCGATCCAGTCGGTCTCGTCGGGCGCTCCCAGAGCGACTCCGTGTCGGGAAGCGAAAGTCTGACAGGTCCCGGACAAGGGCGCGGGCGTGGCGCAGGAGGCGAGAGCGCCCGCCGCCACGACGGCGATCACCAACAGGCCTGGCGAGTTCATTCCGGCAATCCTCCGACGGGCGGCCGCCGCGTCGCCGCGCGCCTGAATTGGCGGTGCGAAGACGGGGCGCCCGGCTCTTCCTACCCTGGAAACCGCTCCGCCCAGAACGCCTTCAGCTCCGGCAGGGCGTCGACCCGCTGCACCACCGCATGCATCCGCGGCGCGACTTCGGCGAAGCGCTGGCGGCGCGGCGTCCACTGGCTGGCGACGGCCACATAGAGATCGAGAACCGTCAGTTCCTCCCCCAGCAGGAAGCGGTCCGGCGCGATCTGGCTCTCCATCGCGGCCCAGCAGTCGGCGATGCGTTCGGCCGTCCGGTCCTTGATGCGCGCCTGTGCAGCGGGATCGTCCCCGCCCAGCCGCGACGGGTCGTCCCTCACCCAGAACATCGAATAGATCGAGGCCGGGACGAAGGTCATCCAGCGCAGGAACTGGCCGCGCCGCGGATCGCCCGGCTCCGGCGCCAGCGCCGCCTCCGGATGCTGCTCGGCCAGCCAGATCAGGATGGCGGCGCTCTCTGTCAGGGTCTCGCCCTCCGGCGTCACCAGCACGGGAATCTGCCGCATCGGATTGACCGGAGCGACCTTGTCGCGCTCGGCCTCGTCCTGCCAGGTCACGGCCTCGATCACCTCGAACGGCGCGCCGATCAGGGTCAGCGCCGCCTCCACCGGGACCGAGCCCGAACCGGCGGCGCCATAGACGGTGTAGGTCATGGGAAATCTCCTTGTCCGGGGCCGCACCCTGGCCCGGATGGACGGCCGGCGCGTCCCTGAAAACGTCGCCGGCGGGACAAGCCCTGCTTGTCGCGAGGCCCGCGAGACCATGAACTCCAGGTCCGCCGTGCAGGTTCGGCGCCCCGAATCCGTGCCAGCGCCTCGTCCGGCTTATCCCCGGCTCATCCCCAGATACGGGGCTCGCGGCCACCACATCTAGCGGTCGCGGAAAAAGTGATCGCAATATAGCCGTATTTCGGCTTGGCGCCGGGCCGGTCCGGCCGCATGGTGAGTCTTGCTCCTTTCGCCTTCCTGTCCCGAGTCGACCGATGAACGCGCACGTCCAGATCACGCCCTCCAGGCCCGGACTTCTCACCCCCTCGGCCGCCTACAAGCCGTTCCGCTACCCGTGGGCCTTCGACATGTGGAAGAAGCAGCAGCAGGTCCACTGGCTGCCCGAGGAGGTGCCGCTGGGCGAGGACTGCAAGGACTGGGCGGCCAACCTGACCGACGCCGAACGGAACCTGCTGACCCAGATCTTCCGCTTCTTCACCCAGGCCGACATCGAGGTCCAGGACAACTACATGGAGCGCTACGGTCGGGTGTTCAAACCGACCGAGGTCAAGATGATGCTGGCGAGCTTCGCCAACATGGAGACCGTCCACATCGCCGCATACGCCCTGCTGCTCGAGACCATCGGCATGCCCGAGAGCGAGTTCGGCGCCTTCATGGAATACGAGGCCATGCGCGACAAGCATGACTTCATGGGCAAGTTCGGGGTCGACACCGACGCCGACATCGCGCGGACGCTGGCCATGTTCGGCGGCTTCTCGGAAGGCCTGCAGCTGTTCGCCTCTTTCGCGATGCTGATGAACTTCCCGCGTCAGAACAAGATGAAGGGCATGGGCCAGATCGTCTCGTGGTCGGTGCGCGACGAAAGCCTGCACTGCGAGGGCATCATCAAGCTCTACCACGCCTTCAACAAGGAGACCGGCGCGGTGACGAAGGCGGTCGCCGACGACATCGTCGAATGCTGCCGCACCGTGGTCGACATGGAGGACAAGTTCATCGACCTGGCCTTCGAGATGGGTCCGGTGAACGGCATGACCCCGGACGACATCAAGGCCTACATCCGCTTCATCGCCGACTGGCGCCTGCGCCAGCTGCAGCTGCCCGAGCTCTACGGCATCAAGGACAATCCGCTGCCGTGGCTGCAGGCCCTGCTGTCCGGCGTCGAGCACGCCAACTTCTTCGAGGCGCGGGCCACGGAGTACTCCAAGGCCGCCACCAGGGGCTCGTGGCATGGCCCCGAGGGCGTGTGGGGCAGCTTCGACGCCCTGATGAAGCGCCGCCAGGAAGAGGTCCCGGCCGAGGGCTGACCGCCGCCGGGATCAGATTCCGGCGTACCACTCGTAGCCGCGGTCCTCCCAGTAGCCGCCCTTGCCGCGGCCGATGTGGGACAGGCTCTCCACCGCCTCGATGCGGCGGATGTACTTAGCGTGCTTGTAGCCCAGCTGCCGCTCGACCCGGAGGCGAAGCGGCGCTCCATGCGGCACGGGCAGGGGCTGGTCGTTCATCCGCCAGGCGAGGATGGTCTGCTCGTGGAAAGCGTCGTCCAGCCCGATGCTCTCGTAGTAGCGGTCGCCGTCCGGCCGCTGGTCCAGGGCGTCGAAGCAGTGGAAGACGACGAAGCGGGCCTCGGGGCGCAGTCCGGCCCGGTCCAGCACCGCGGACAGCCGCGTTCCCGTCCACTTGCCGATCGAGGTCCAGCCCTCGACGCAGTCGTGCTTGGTGATCTGGGTCCGCGTCGCCATCCCTGCGAGCCCGGCCAGGGACAAGGACAGCGGGCGCTCGACCAGGCCGCCGACCGCCAGCCGATAGTCGCGGAAGCCGTCGGCCAGCAGCCGCCGGTACTCCGCGTCGGCCGGGTCCACCGAACCGTTGGCCCGGAAGTCCGGCGAAATGTCCGTCTCGGCGTATTCCGGAGCCAGCGCGTTCCGCACCACGGCCCGCTGCGCCCGCCGGGTGAGCTGCTCGGCGCCCCGCAGGACGCCTTGCCCCCGGGGCGATTCCGAGACCGCGTCGCAGCCCCCGAGCAGCGGAAGACCGGCCAGCAGTCCGCCCATGACAAGGCCTCGCCGGTCGGTATCGCTCATGCCTCGTCCTTTCCTGCCGGCTCGCGGATCACATACCAGCCGGTGATCATGGCCCGCAGATTGTTGGCCGGGCCGGAAAGGACGACCAGCACGACGTGGACCACGGTGAACAGGATCAGTCCGGAAGCCGACAGGAAATGCAGGGTCCGCGCCGACTGACGTCCACCCAGCACCTCCAGCAGCCCCGGCAGGGCGGCGTTCATCGCCGGCGACATCGCCAGGCCGGTGGCCAGCATCAGCGGCAGCAGGCCGAGCAGGACGGCGAGGTAGCTGAGCTTCTGGATCACGTTGTAGCGCCGCGCCGCCTCGCCCTCCGGAAACCTCAGACGCGCGTGCTCCACGATGCTGCGGCCGAAGCCGGCGAAGTCCTCTCGCGTGGGCTCCAGCACCCGGCGGAGCCGGCCGCTGAGCACCACCCAGACGAGGTAGAGGGTCCCGTTGAGCACGAACAGCCAGGCGAAGAAGAAGTGCCAGCGGCGCCCCAGGGCCAGGTCGCGCCAACTCGGCAGGGTGGCCCAGCCCGGAATGTCCGGAAAGCTAAGCCACGGATCGGCGAAGGTCGACGCCGTGCCCCAGTAGAGGTGCGGATGCGCCTTCAGGATCTGCAGCCCGCTCATGACCAGAATGGCGACGCACAGCGCGTTGACCCAATGGGTGACGCGCACCAGCCACGGATGACGATAGGTCGCCGTCCGTCCCGGGCCGAGCGTGCGGTCGGCGGCTGGTCTCATGGCCATCGAGTATGGCGCCGCTACCGCCCCGCCGCCACCTTGCCAGGCTACTTGAGCGCGGTCGGCGGAGTGCTCACGCAGCGGCGGCCGCTGGCCTGGCACCGGGCCATCTCCGCCTCCCAGGCCGCCCGGTCGCGCTCGTACTGGGCCCGCGCCGCCTCCGCCGCCGCCGCGTCGGCCTCCCACTGGGCGCGCGCCGTCTCGGCCGCGGCCGACTCCGCGCGCCACTTCGCCTGATCCGCCTCCCAGGCGGCCTGCGCCTCGGTCTCGGTGCGCGCCGCCGTCTCGTTGCGTTCAGCGATCTCCGCGTTCAGCCGGGCGGTCGCTTCCACCTCGGCCGGATTCTGTTCCGCGTCCGGGGCGCGATGGTAGGTCTCGCCGCGCTGGCGCAGCCATTCCTCGGAGCCGGGAACGGCCTGCGGCGTCTGGGCGAGGGCGGGGGCGGCGAGCGCCAGGGCGGCCGCCCCGGTCAGGATGATGCGATGCATGGGGCTTCTCCTCCAGTCATGCCGGCCCTGGGGCCGTTCAGCGGACTCCGACTCCTGATAACGCCGTTCGGGCGCTCTCAGTTCGACAACCTCAGCTCGAACACCGTCCCGTCGGGACCGGTCTCCACGAGGACGAGGGAGCCGCCGTTAAGCTCGGCCAGCTCGCGGGATATGGTCAAGCCCAGACCGCTGCCGCCCGAGGCGCGACCGCTCACGAACGCCTCGAACAGACGGTCCGACAGCCGCGGCGGAATGCCGGGACCATCGTCGGCGATGCGGATGACGCATTCCGCCTCGTGGACTTCCGCCCCGACCCGCACCGTGCCGTGGCCCGCCCGGGCGGCGTCGCCCTCGATCGCCTGCCGGGCGTTGCGCATCAGATTGACGAGGATGCGGTGCAACTGCTCCGGGTCGGCGCTGACCGTGCAGCGCGCGGGCAGGCTCTTCGCCAGCTTCACCCCTTCCGCGGACAGGCCGGCGTCCTCCGCCGCCGCGGTCACCGCCGCCGCCAGCGGCAGCCGCGTCTTCTGCGGGGCGGGCTCCTCGCTGCGGCCGTACTCCAGCACGTTGCGCGACAGGGCCGCGGCCCGGCCCAGCGCCCGCTCCAGCCGCGGCAGGGCCTTGGCCACCTGCGGATCGGGCGAGGCCGCCAGACGCTCGGACGCCATCTGGGCCGAGGTCAGCATGTTGCGCAGGTCGTGGTTGATCTTGGCCACCGCCTCGCCCAGCGCCACCAGCCGGGCCCGCGAGCGCAGGGACTGACGGACCTCCTCCTGCATGCGGGACAGCTCGCGCTCGACCCGCCCGATCTCGTCGTGCCGCTCGCCGGGCGGATCGCCGGCCGCCTCGGGATCGCGGGCGAAACGCTCTATGGAGCGCGTCACCCGCCGCAGCGGCTGCAGCACCAGCACGGCCAGACCGGCGTAGAGCAAGCCGCCCGCGACCAGCGAGATCAGCAGCGAGGTCAGGAGGCTGTTCAGCAGGAAGGCGCGCAGCTCCAGCTTCAGCGGCTCCGCCGGGGCCAGGATCTCGATGAAGTCGCCGGACCGGTAGCGTGGCCTGGCCTGCACCCGGATCGAGCGGTCCGGATGGCCGAACAGGGTGCGCCACGGGTCCAGCAGCCGGGTCACCGGCCGGTCGCGCCGCAGGTCGATCAGCTCCGGCGTGCGCGGCAGGTTGGGCGCCTGCAGCAGCAACCGCCGCACCCCCTGGTCTCCGACCACCACCGCCTGCACCCCGCCGATGGCCAGCAGCTGGTTGGCCGTCTCGTCCTCGACGGCGGAGTAGGGCAGGGCCTCGACGCCGACAGAGGCCAGCTCCGCCGACTGGAGCCGGTCCAGCAGCCAGCGCTCGTGGAAGCTGGCCGCGCTGGGGGCGACGATCAGCACCTCGACGACAGCGGTGAAGGCGAAGGTCAGCAGCAGCAGCCGCCACGCCAGGGCGTCGGGCGCGTGGAAACCCAGCCGTTCGCGCCAGTCGCCGGGCGCGCCCAGGCGACCTCTCAGCTTGCTCAGCAGGGCCCGGGCGCCGGTCATGCGCTTCCCAACGCAAAGCTCGTGCCGAAAGCTGCGCCGCTCACGCCGTCCGCCTCCGCGCCAGCGTCTTCTGGACGGCCTTCAGCGCGAAGGGGAGGACGACGGCCAGCACGAAGACGCCGGCCATGGGGGCCCAGAAGCGGGCGAACAGGGCCTGGAAGTCGGGGTTCGGGTCCTCGGCCAGCAGGGCGTTCAGCCGCGCGCCGATCCAGCAGTAGATGGTGTGCGCCGGCAGCAGGCCGATCACCGTCGCCAGGGTGTAGGGCCGCAGCTTCACGGCCATCAGCCCGGCCGCGACGTTGATCATGTGGAACGGCACCACCACCGCCAGCCGCGAGCCCAGCACATACCAGAAGGTGTCGCGGTCGATGGCCGAGCAGACCGCCTGCATCAGGCCCCGATCCCGCTCCGCCCGCTCGCGCAGGCTGCGACCCAGGGCCGTGCGCGCCACGCCATAGACGATCAGCGCCCCGGCCGTCGCCGCGATCGACGTCGAGACGCCGCCCACCCAAGGGCCGAACAGATAGCCGGCGGTGATGGTCACGAAGAACACCCCCGGCACCACGCTCGCGGTCAGGATGGCGAACGCCGCCATCAGGATCAGCAGGCTCAGCAGGTAGTTCTCGGCCGTGAAGTCGCGCAGCGCCTGGCCGTGCTCGCGCAGGGTGTCGAGCGACAGGTAGCGGTTCCAGCCCATGCCGAAGATCAGGGCGATGACGCCCGCCAGCACGATCAGGGGCAGGAAACGCTTCAGCCGGTCCATTCTCTCTCCGCGAAGGGCGTCCGGCGTTGACTCGGCCGGCCCGTCCCCTTATACGCCCGCCCTTCCTGCGGCGGACGTCTTTCCGTCGCCCGTAAAGACCACAAGAGTGAGGAGCCGACCGTGAAGCGGACCTATCAGCCGTCGCGACTCGTGCGCAAGCGCCGTCACGGCTTCCGTTCGCGGATGGCCACCAAGAACGGTCAGAAGATCGTTGCGCGCCGCCGCGCCAAGGGCCGCAAGCGCCTGACGGCCTGATCCGTCAGGCGTCCGCCTGCGGGCGCATGACCGATCCCCTGAAAATCGAACGCCTGAAGTCGCGGCCCCAGTTTCTGGCGGCCGCGAAAGGCGTTTCGCAGGCGCGCGGCGCCGTGGTCGTGCAGCGCCTCGACCGGCGGGACGGCGATCCCGTCATCCGCATCGGCTTCACCGCCACCCGCAAGATCGGCGGCGCCGTCGTCCGCAACCGCGCCAAGCGCCGCCTGAGGGAGGCCGCGCGGGCCCTGGTCCCCCTCCACGGCGCGCCCGGCAGCGACTACGTCTTCATCGCGCGCATGGGCACGGCGGACCGCCCGTGGGAGCGTTTGCTTGACGACGTGAAATCGGCGCTTACAAGGCTCGCGACCCCGCGAACGGCGCCTGAAGACGCGCCTCCAGCGTCTCGCCCGCCCACGTCCGCCGGCCAGGATTCCTGACTCCATGCCCCCTCACGACAACAGCCGCAACACGATCCTCTTCGTCGTGATCGCGGCGATCATGCTGCTCGGCTACAGCTATTTCGTCATGCAGCCGCAGGCGGAGAAGCGGCGCGCAGCCCAGCAGGCCGCGGCGGAGCAGACCACCGAAAGCCCGGTCACCACCCCGTCGCCCAGCGCCGCCATCTTCACCACCGACCGCACCGCCGCCATGGCGACCTCGGTCCGCGTGCCGATCGAGACGCCGAAGCTGCGCGGCTCGCTGTCGCTGACGGGTGCCCGCATCGACGACCTGTTCCTGACCGACTACCGCGAAAGCCTCGACAAGGACTCTCCGGCGGTCGAGCTGTTCCGCCCCGAGGGCATGCGCCACGCCTACCAGGCCCTGTTCGGCTGGAACGGTCCCAACATCCCCGGCGGCGTCCCCGGCAAGAGCACGCCGTGGCGCCTGACCGAGGGCGCGACCCTGACCCCGACCACCCCGGTCACCCTTGTCTGGGACAACGGCGCCGGCCTGCGCTTCACCCGCCGCATCGCGGTCGACGATAGCTACATGTTCACGGTGACCGACACGGTCGCCAACTTCTCGGCCCAGCCGGTCACCCTCGCGCCGTGGGGCCGGGTCGAGCGCCAGGGCGTGCCCGACGACCTCGGCCGCAACCAGATCCTGCACGAGGGAGCCATCGGCACCTTCGGCTCGGACGGCCGCTACACCACGGAACAGCTCAAGTACGGCGGCTGGATCAAGAAGCCGGTGCAGGAGCACGAGTCGACCGGCGGCTGGCTGGGCATCACCGACAAGTACTGGATGTCGGCCCTGATCCCCCCGCAGGACGAGCGCATCGAGGCCGCCTTCCGCGTCTCCGGCGAGGAGCGCGAGGCCGCCACCCACTCGGCCACCATGCTGGGCGAGGCGCACACCATCGCGCCGAACCGCCAGATCACCGAGACCACCCGGCTGTTCGCCGGCGCCAAGCGCAACGAGGTCCTGGCCGGCTACGAGAAGTCGCTCGAGCTGCCGCGCTTCATCTACGCCATCGACTGGGGCTTCCTGTTCTTCCTGACCCGGCCGATCTTCATCATCATCGAGTTCTTCTACGGCATCCTCGGCAACTTCGGCCTCGCCATCCTGGCCCTGACCCTGGTCGTCCGCCTGGTCATGTTCCCGCTGGCCAACAAGGCCTACGAGAGCATGTCGAAGATGCGGAACCTCCAGCCGAAGATGGAGGAGATCAAGAAGAAGTACCCTGACGACGCGCCCAAACAGCAGCAGGAGCTGATGGCGCTGTACCAGAAGGAAAAGATCAACCCGCTGGCCGGCTGCCTGCCGCTGCTGCTCCAGATCCCGGTCTTCTACGCCGTCTACAAGATGCTGTTCGTGACCATCGAGATGCGTCACGCGCCCTTCTTCGGCTGGCTGCAGGACCTGTCGGCCAAGGATCCGACCACCATCTGGAACCTGTGGGGTCTGATCCCCTGGGACCCGGCCGCCCTGCCGGTGCTCGGCCCGCACCTGACGGGGACCTTCTCGCTCAGCATCCTGGCCATCGTCTACGGCCTGACCATGTGGCTGCAGATGGCCATGAGCCCGCCGGCGCCCGATCCGATGCAGCGCCGCATCTTCCAGCTGATGCCGGTGGTCTTCACCTTCATCATGGCCACCTTCCCGGCCGGCCTGCTGCTCTACTGGGGCTGGTCGAACGTCCTGACCATCGTCCAGCAGTACGTCATCATGCACCGCCTGAAGGCCGAGAACCCGATCGACACCTTCTTCTCGCGCCTGAAGAAGGCGAAGGCCTAGGGTGGACGACTTCACCCCCGAGGAGCTGGAGCAGGCGCGCATCCTGTTCGCCCGTCCCGCGACCTTCGTCATGGGGTGCGCCAAGATCGAGCAGCTGCCGGAGCCCGACCTGCCCGAGGTCGCCTTCGCCGGCCGTTCGAACGTCGGCAAGTCCAGCCTGATCAACGGGCTGGTGGGCATGTCCAAGCTGGCCCGGGCGTCCAACGAGCCGGGCCGCACGCGCGAGGTCAACTTCTTCGACCTCGACGGCCGGATGCGGCTGGTCGACCTGCCCGGCTACGGCTTCGCCAAGGCCTCGAAGACCACGGTGAAGAAGTTCCAGGACCTCGGCCGCGACTACCTGCGCGGCCGCGTCACCCTGAAGCGGGTCTATCTGCTGATCGACGCCCGCCACGGGCTGAAGAAGGTCGACGACGAGGCGCTGGACGCCCTCGACCTCGCCGCCGTCAGCTACCAGATCGTCCTGACCAAGGCCGACAAGCTGAAGAAGGGCGAGGGCGAGAAGATGGTCGCCGCCACCCTCAAGGCCGTCGCCAAGCGTCCCGCCGCCTTTCCCGCCGTGGCCCTGACCTCGGCCGAGAAGGGCGACGGCCTGCCCGAGCTCCGCGCCGAGATCATGCGCACCACCGGCGCGACCCTCTAGGCTTGCCAGCCCGACCCGCCGGTGGTCGGGTGACGCCATGCGAACCCGCCATGTCCAGACCGACCGACTGAACCAGCAGGTCCTCGAGGCCGGCGACGGTCCCCTCGTGCTGCTGGTCCACGGCTTCCCCGAACTGTCGATCAGCTGGCGCGCCCAGGTCGAGGCGCTGGCCGCCGCCGGCTATCACGCCGTCGCCCCCGACATGCGCGGCTACGGCGGAACGGAGAAGCCGGCGGAGCGCGAGGCCTATTCGATCCTTCACCTCGTCGACGACATGGTCGATCTGGTGCGGGCCCTGGGCGAGGACCGCTGCGTCGTGGTCGGCCACGACTGGGGCGCCGCGGTCGCCTGGCACTGCGCCCTGATGCGGCCCAACCTGTTCACCGCCGTCGCCGCCCTGTCGGTGCCGTTCCAGCCGCGCCGGCCCAAGGGCCCGCCGACCGCCGCCATGACCGCCTTGTCGAAACGGGCGGGTCTGGGCGAGCTCTACATCAGCCGCTTCCAGGCCGACGACGCCCACGAGGCCTTCGACGCCGACCCCGCCGTCGCCCTGCGCAAGATGTTCCACGCCTACGACGGCGCGACGCCGCCGGAACGACAATCCACCGGCTTTCTGCGGGAAGGGGAGAGCCTCATCGACTCCATCCCCGACGACGCCCCGCCGCCGCCGTGGATGAGCGAGGCGCACTTTGCGGAGTATGTCGCCGCCTTCGCCGCCGGCGGCTTCCGCGCGCCGCTGGACTGGTACCGCTGCCTCGACCTGAACTGGGCGCAGACAGCGTGGCTGCAGGACGCCCGCATCCGCGTCCCCGCCGCCTTCATGGTCGGCGAGCGTGACCCGGTGCGCCATTACGCCGGCCCGCACGAGGCGGCGATGAAGGACTGGATCCCCGACCTGCGCGTGCAGCGCGTCCTGCCCGGCGCCGGCCACTGGATCCAGCAGGAGCGGCCGGACGAGGTGAACGCCTTCCTGCTCGACTTCCTTCGCGGCCTCTAGAGCCCCGCCGCCGCCCGGGCGGTGATCTCCAGGCTCCTGAGCCGCGGCTCGAGATCGTGGATCATGCCGGTGACCATCACCTCGTCGACGCCGGTCAGGGCGACGAACTCCGCCAGCTTGCCGCGCACCGTCGCCTCGCCGCCGATCGCCGCATAGGTCAGCCGGCTCTCCACCGCCGCGATCTGCCGCGCGTCCAGCACGGCCGTGATGTCGTCCACCGGCGGCTTCAGCCGCCCCGGCATGCCGGTGACGACGGCCGCGAACGACTGCTGCATCGAGGTCGACAGTCGACGCGCCGCCTCGTCCGTCTCCGCCGCGAAGACGTTGATCGCCGCCATGGCCCAGGGCCGCTCGAGCTGCGCCGACGGGCGGAAGCCCTCGCGATAGACCCGCAGCGCCTGCAGCAGCATTTCCGGGGCGAAATGGCTGGCGAAGGCGAACGGCAGGCCCAGCTGCGCCGCCAGCTCGGCGCTGAACAGGCTGGAGCCCAGCAGCCAGATCGGGACCTTCGACCCCGCCCCCGGCCAGGCCGTGACCCGCTGCCCCTCGACCGGATCGGCGAGGAAGGCCTGCAGCTCCAGCACGTCGCGCGGGAACTGGTCCGCCGCCTCGAAATAGCGGCGCAGCGCCCGCGCCGTGGCCCCGTCCGTCCCCGGCGCCCGGCCGAGGCCGAGGTCGATGCGGCCGGGGTGCAGCGCCTCGAGGGTCCCGAACTGCTCGGCGACGACCATCGGGGCGTGGTTGGGCAGCATCACCCCGCCCGAGCCGACCCGGATCGACTGCGTGTTTGCCGCCACATGGGCCAGGGCCACCGCCGTCGCCGCGCTGGCGATGCCCGGCATGTTGTGATGTTCGGCCAGCCAGAAGCGGGTGAACCCCAGCCGCTCGGCCTCGCGCGCCAGTTCGGTGGTTTCCAGCAGGGCGCGGCGGGCGTCGCCGCCCTCCACGATGGGCGACAGGTCGAGCACGGAGAATTTCGTCATCGGCGACAGATCGGGTCGCCGGCGCCGGGATCAAGAGCGCCGCCCTGGTATCAGACCGGGTCTGTGGGGTCCGGCTTGACCGGCTCCGGCGCCGGTTCAGGCGTCGCCGGCACGTCGGGCAGGGGGATGAACTCCTCGTCGTCGTCTTTCGGCAGGGCCATCCGACCGGCCTTCCAGTCGGCCTTGGCGGCGTCGATCTTCGCCTGCGACGACGAGACGAAGTTCCACCAGATCACCCGCGGCCCGACCGGTTCTCCGCCCAGCACCATGACCGTAGCCGGCGTCAGCGCCTTGATGGTCGGTTCGGCCGTCGGCTCCAGCACCACCATCTGGCCGCCGCGGAAGATCTGGTCGCCGATCTCCACCTCGCCTCTCACGATGTACAGCGCCCGCTCGGCGTAACCGCCCGCGCCGCGGCCCGGCGGCGGCGCCGTCCGCACGCCCTCGGCCAGCTCCCAGTGCACATAGAACAGGGGCGAGGAGACCGGCGCGGCCGCCCTGGCGCCGTAGGCCTCGCCCGCCACCAGTCGCGCGAACAGCCCGCCGTTCTCGTAGGACGGCTGCCCCTCCTCGCCGTGGTGGTGGAACGAGGGGTCGACGTCCTCAGCCTCGGCCGGAAGGGCCACCCAGGCCTGCATCCCGTGCATCGGCCCGCCCCGGCTCTTTTTCAGCGGGTCGGTGCGCTCCGAGTGGACGATGCCCTTGCCGGCGGTCATCCAGTTCACCTCGCCCGGCCGGATCGGCTGGGTCACGCCGGTGGAGTCCCGGTGCAGGATCTCGCCTTCGAACAGGTAGCTCAGGGTCGACAGGCCGATGTGCGGATGCGGGCGCACGTTGATCCCCTCGGCGCCGGGCGCGAACTCGGCCGGTCCCATCTCGTCGAGGAAGATGAAGGGGCCGACCATGCGCCGCGCGTGAAACGGCAGCACCCGGCCCACGTCGAACCCGCCCAGGTCCTTGCGCCGGGCCTCGATCACCATCTCGATCATGACACCCCTCCAGTCAGCCGCCGCCACAATCGCCCCGCCGGGGACGCCGCGCAATGACAAGCTGTTGATCGCCGCCGGCGCATCCGGCGGGATGGCGCGAATCCTCTGATGATCGTGAGTTGCAGTTCCCAAGGAGTTCGCGAATGTCCCGAATGATCGCCGTGCTGGCCGCGACGGCCGCCCTGCTGGCCCCGCACCCCGCCGCCGCCCAGACCTCCCCCGGCCCCTCCGCCTACGCGGCTCCGGAAGAGGCCTATGCGGCGATCCGGCCGATGATCGCGGACATGCACCGCATCGTGACCCCCGACGGGGTCGAGACGACCGAGACGGCGATGCTGGGGGGCATTCCGCAATGGATCTCGATCCGCGGCGCGGACCGCGACAATCCGATCCTGATCTACGTTCACGGCGGTCCCGGCGCGAGCGAGATGGGGCGCAGCATCAGCTGGCGGCGCGGGGTCGAGGAGTTCTTCACCGTCGTCCACTGGGACCAGCGCGGCACGGGCAAGACCTTCGGCGCCAACGACCCCGAAGCCACACGTCCGACGCTGTCCCGCGAACGGATGGCCTCGGACCTGGTCGAGCTGATCGACCTCCTGCGCGCCCGGTTCGACCAGCCGAAGGTCGTGTTGCTCGGGCACTCGTGGGGCAATGTCATCGGCCTCGACGCCGCGCTCCGCCGGCCGCACGCCGTGTCGGCCTACGTCTCCCTGTCTCCGGCCCTGGCCATGCAGGAGAACGAGCGGGTGGCGTACGCCAGACTGCTCGGGATCGCCCGCGAGCGCGGAGATGCGGAGGGGCTGGCGGCGCTCGAGGCCCTCGCCCCCTATCCCGGCGAAGCGCTCGACCCGCAACGCCTCGGGACCCAGCGCGGCTATGTCATGCGCTACGGGGGTCTCGCCGCCTATCGCGACAACGCCGAGTTCTTCATGAAGGCGGCCCGGCTGTCGCCGGACTACGACCTCGACGATCGGCTGGCGATCGACGCCGGCGGGGAGCAGTCGATCCAGACCCTGCTGCCGGCGCTGATGGAGACAGACCTGCGCTCGGTGCGGCGCACGCCTTTCCCGGTGGTGCTGATGGTCGGCCGGCACGACCTGACCACGCCCCCCGAGGTGTCGGAGGCATGGCTGGAGGCCCTGGACGCTCCGTCGAAGACGCTGGTCCGCTTCGAGCACTCCGCCCATCTCGCCCCGCACGAGGAGCCGGGTCGTTTCCTGCTGGCGCTGGTCGAACACGTGCTGCCGCTGGCCGGCGCCGAGGCGCCCTGACGGGTCAGGCCACGTGCGGCGTCACGATCCCGAGGGGCAGGGCGGTCACATTCTTCACCCCGCGGGTGACGATGTGGCTCTCGCAGTCGGAGACGATGCCGAGGCTGAGCAGCTTCTCGCGCAGGAACTTGTCGAAGGCGTGCATGTCCGAGGTGACGATGCGCAGCACATAGTCCTCGCGGCCGGTGATGGTGGCGCACTGCACCACCTCCGGCCAGCCGGCCACGGCCTGTTCGAAGATGTCGAGGTTGTCGCTCGACGGCAGGTTCAGCTTGACGATGGCGTAGACCTCGAAGTCGAGCCCCAGCTTCGCCGCGTCCAGCAGGGTGACGCGCTTGCGGATCAGGCCAGAGTCCTCCAGCCGCTTGATCCGCCGCCAGCAGGGCGAGGCCGACAGGCCGACCCGCTCCGCCACCTCGGCCACCGACAGGCCGGCGTCCTGTTGCAGGATATCCAGGATTCGGGCGTCGACGGGATCCAGCTCGTCAGCCAATGCGTTTCTCCAGCTAAGGTATTCGCGCAATAAAATACCGGCAAAAGGCCAGACGCAAGGTCGAAATCAAGCGAGCCTTCCCGCGCGGCCCGTGCTAGATGCGCGGCCTGAGGAAACGCGGTCGGATCAACCGGACGGCAGGACGGAATGAAGAAGCCCAATACGCAACCGCTCAGCCTGCGGGTGCCCGAACCGTCGGGTCGCCCGGGCGACAAGCCTGACTTCAGCCACCTGAAACTCGACGCGCCCGGCGCGGTCGAGCGGCCGGCGGTGTCGACCGCGCCGTTCGACATGCGCGACCACGCCTTCCGCCTGGTGCGGGTGCTGGACGACGACGGCCAGGCGGTCGGTCCGTGGAGCCCGAAGCTCGACGCGGAGACCCTGCGCCGGGGCCTCAAGGCCATGATCCTGACCCGGGCCTTCGACGACCGGATGCATCGCGCCCACCGGCAGGGGAAGACCAGCTTCTACATGAAGTGCACCGGCGAGGAGGCCATCGCCGTCGCCCAGGGCATGATCCTCAACCGCGAGGACATGGGCTTCCCGACCTATCGCCAGCAGGGCCTGCTGATCGCCCGGGGCTATCCCCTGGTCGACATGATGAACCAGATCTATTCGAACGCTTCGGACCCGATCAAGGGCCGCCAGCTGCCGATCATGTACTCCTCGAAGGAGTACGGCTTCTTCACCATCTCGGGCAATCTCGGCACCCAGGTGCCCCAGGCCGTCGGCTGGGCCATGGCGTCGGCCTACAAGGGCGACGACAAGATCGCCATCAGCTGGATCGGCGACGGCGCCACGGCCGAGGGCGACTTCCACAACGCCCTGACCTTCGCCGCCGTCTATCGCGCCCCGGTCATCCTCAACGTCGTCAACAACCAGTGGGCCATCTCGTCCTTCATGGGCATCGCCGGCGGGCTGGAGACGACCTTCGCCTCCAAGGCCATCGGCTACGGCCTGCCGGCCCTGCGCGTCGACGGCAACGACTTCCTCGCCGTCTGGGCCGCGACCCAGTGGGCCGAGGAGCGCGCCCGCACCAACCAGGGCGCGACGGTGATCGAGCTGTTCACCTACCGCGGCGCCCCGCACTCGACCTCGGACGACCCCAGCCGCTACCGCCCCGGCGACGAGCACGAGAAGTGGCCGCTGGGCGACCCGATCGCCCGCCTGAAGCAGCACCTGATCGCCCTGGGCGAATGGTCCGACGAGCAGCAGGAAGCGGCCGAGAAGGACGCCGTCGAACAGGTCCGCGCCGCCGGCAAGGAGTCCGAGGCCATCGGCACCCTGGGCCAGTCGCGTCCGTCGGTGAAGACCATGTTCGAGGAGGTCTACGCCACCGAGGACTGGCGCCTGGTCGAACAGCGCCGCGAAGTGGGGGTCTGAGCATGAGCAAGCAGCAGCATACCTTCACCGAGGCCGACCGCGTCGACGGCATCGAGCCGGACATGGCCGACCAGAACAACGCCCCGGCCTCCGACGCTCCCGCCAACGGCGTCCAGCCGATGAACATGATCCAGGCGCTCAACTCGGCCCTGGACGTGAAGATGGCCGAGGACCCGGACGTCCTGTCGTTCGGCGAGGACGCCGGCTATTTCGGCGGCGTCTTCCGGGTCACCGACCACCTGCAGAAGAAGCACGGCCTGACCCGCAGCTTCGACGCCCCGATCAGCGAATGCGGCATCGTCGCCGCCGCCATCGGCATGGGCGCCTACGGCCTGCGTCCGGTCGTCGAG
Source organism: Pseudomonadota bacterium (assembly GCA_023424215.1). Taxonomy (GTDB): domain Bacteria; phylum Pseudomonadota; class Alphaproteobacteria; order Caulobacterales; family Caulobacteraceae; genus Brevundimonas. Next base: position 5,901 of record JAFAEC010000159.1, on the reverse strand, counting down.
ATCCAGTTCGCCGACTACATCTACCCGGCCTACGACCAGATCGTCTCCGAGGCCGCCAAGCTGCGCTACCGCTCGGCCGGCATGTTCACCTCGCCGATCACCATCCGCAGCCCCTACGGCGGCGGCATCTTCGGCGGCCAGACGCACAGCCAGAGCCCCGAGAGCCTGTTCACCCACATCGCCGGGCTGAAGGTGGTGATCCCCTCCAACCCCTACGACGCCAAGGGCCTGCTGACCGCCGCCATCGAGGACGACGACCCGGTCGTCTTCTTCGAGCCCAAGCGGCTCTACAACGGCCCGTTCGACGGCTGGCACGAGAAGCCGGTCAGCCCGTGGAAGGCCCAGGAGCTGGCCCAGGTTCCGACCGGCAAATACGTCGAGCCGATCGGCAAGGCGCGGGTCATGCGCGAGGGGAACGACGTCACCATCCTGGCGTACGGGACCATGGTCTGGGTGTCGCTGGCCGGGGCCGAGCACGCCGGCGTCGACGCCGAGGTCATCGACCTGCGCAGCCTCGTGCCGCTCGACATCGAGACCATCGAGGCCTCGGTGAAGAAGACCGGCCGCTGCGTCATCGTCCACGAGGCGCCCAAGACCTCCGGCTACGGCGCCGAGCTCAGCGCCCTGGTGCAGGAGCGCTGCTTCTACCACCTCGAGGCCCCCATCGCCCGCGTCGCCGGCTGGGACACCCCCTATCCGCACGCCTTCGAGTGGGAATACTTCCCCGGCCCGCAGCGCGTGGCCGACGCCCTGAAGTCCGTCATGTCGGGAGGCCGTTGATGGGTCGCTACGTCTTCAAGCTGCCCGACGTGGGCGAGGGCACGGCCGAGGCCGAACTGGTCGGCTGGCACGTCAAGGTCGGCGACATGGTCGCCGAGGACCAGATCGTCGCCGACGTCATGACCGACAAGGCCACCGTCGAGATCACCTCGCCGGTCGCCGGCAAGGTCTCCAGACTGCACGGCGAGCCCGGCCAGATGCTGGCCGTGCGCGGCCCGCTGGTCGAGTTCGAGGTCGAGGGGGCGGGGAACAGCGATGACGCGCCCCCCTCGGAGCCCGCTGCGCAGGCTCCGGTCCCCCCCGCGGGGGGACATCGCGCCGAAGTTCCTCCCCCGCAGGGGGAGGGGGACCATGCGAAGCATGGTGGAGGGGGCGATGCGGCCCCGGTCTCCGGCGCCAACTACGTCTTCAAACTCCCCGACGTCGGCGAAGGCACCGCCGAGGCCGAGCTGGTCGGCTGGCACGTCGCCGTCGGCGACGCCGTCGAGGAGGACCAGATTCTCGCCGAGGTGATGACCGACAAGGCCACCGTCGAGATCACCTCGCCGGTCGCCGGCAAGGTCGTCGCCCTGCACGGCGAGCCCGGCCGCCAGATGGCCGTCGGCGGCCCGCTTGTCAGCTTCGCCGTTGAAGGGAAGGGCAACGTCGCGGCTGCGGCCGCCCAAGCCCCCGCCACCGCTTCCCGGTCCCCCTCCCCCGATGGGGGAGGATCGACCCCGCCGACGCCCGCTCCCAAATCTCCCCCCGCAGGGGGGAGCACCCGCGAAGCGGGGGAGGGGGGAGAGACCCGCACCCTCTCCGACCGCAACGAACGCCCGCTCGCCTCCCCCGCCGTGCGCCAGCGCGCCCGCGACCTCGGGATCGAGCTGCAGTTCGTCCCCGGATCCGGCCCCGCCGGCCGCATCGAGCACGGCGACCTCGACGCCTTCATGGCCGCCGGCGGCCGCCCCGCCGCCCCGGCCGCGACCGGCTCGCTCTACGCCCCGGCCGAGGGCGTCACCGAAACCCGCATCATCGGCCTGCGCCGCAAAATCGCGGAGAAGATGACCGAGTCGGTCCGCCGCATCCCGCACATCACCTATGTCGAGGAGATCGACGTCACGGCGCTGGAGGAGCTCCGCGCCCACCTCAACGCCACGAGGAAGCCAGACCAGCCCAAGCTGAACGTCCTGCCCTTCCTCGCCCGCGCCATGGTCGTGGCCCTGCGCGACCAGCCGACGATCAACTCGCACTACGACGACGAGGGCGGGGTGCTGACCAGCCACGCGGCGGTCCACCTCGGCATCGCCGCCCAGACCCCGAACGGCCTGATGGTCCCCGTCGTCCGCCACGCCGAAGCGCGCGACCCGTACGACACGGCGGCCGAGATCGCCCGCGTCTCCGGGGCCGCCAAGTCCGGCAAGGCGACCCGCGAGGAGCTTTCGGGCTCGACCATCACCATCACCTCGCTGGGCACGCTCGGCGGCGTGGTCCACACCCCGATCATCAACGCCCCCGAGGTCGCCATCGTCGGCCCCAACAAGATCCAGGAGCGGGTGGTGGTGAAGGACGGCCAGATGGTCGTGCGCAAGATGATGAACCTGTCGTCGTCCTTCGATCACCGCATCGTCGACGGCCACGACGCGGCGGTGTTCGTCCAGCGCATCAAGAACCTGCTGGAGCACCCCGCGACGCTGTGGATGGGCGCGTAATGACCGAACAGATCAAGACCAAGGTCCTCATCATCGGCGCCGGAACTGGCGGCTATGTCGCGGGCATCCGCTGCGGCCAGCTCGGCCTCGACACCGTGCTGGTCGACGGCGGCGACGGCCTCGGCGGGACCTGCCTGAACGTCGGCTGCATCCCGTCCAAGGCCATCATCCACGCCGCCCACAAGTTCGAGACCGTCGCCAAGGCCGCCGACGGCGGCACACTGGGCATCACGGCTTCGAAGCCAGCCGTCGACCTGCAGCAGACGGTGGCGTGGAAGGACGGCATCGTCAAAAAGCTGAACCAGGGCGTCGCCGGCCTGCTCAAGAAGAGCAAGGTCAAGGTCATCAACGGCTGGGCGACCTTCTCGGACGCCAAGACCTGCACGGTGAAGACCGCCGAGGGCGACATCGCCATCACCGCCGAACACGTCATCCTCGCCACCGGCTCAGAGCCGGTCGAACTGCCCTTCCTGCCCTTCGGCGGCGACGTCATCTCCTCCACCGAGGCCCTGTCGCTGGACAAGGTCCCCGGCAAGCTGGTCGTGGTCGGCGGCGGCTACATCGGTCTGGAGCTCGGCATCGCCTTCCGCAAGCTGGGGGCCGAGGTGGCCATCGTCGAAATGGCCGACCGCATCCTGCCGCTCTACGACAAGGCCCTGACCGACCCGGTCCGCAAATGGCTGGAGGCGCACGGCGTCGAACTCCATCTCGGCGCCAAGGCCGGCGCGGTCGAGAACGGCGCGCTCAACGTCACTGACAAGGACGGCAAGGCGCTGCAGCTCAAGGCCGACAAGGTCCTCGTCACCGTCGGCCGCCGCCCGCGCACCAAGGGCTGGGGGCTGGAGAACATGGGCGTGGCCATGGCGGGGCCGTTCGTGAAGATTGACGACCGCTGCGCCACCAGCATGAAGAACGTCTGGGCCGTCGGCGACCTGACCGGCGAACCCATGCTGGCCCACAAGGGCAGCGCCCAGGGCGAGATCGTCGCCGAGATCATCGCCGGCCACGACAAGCGGTTCGACCCGGTCAGCATCGCCGCGGTGTGCTTCACCGAGCCCGAGATCGTCTCCGCCGGCCTCGGCCCGCTGGACGTCGAGGGCCGCGACGATGTCATCACCGCCGTCTTCCCGCTGATGGCGCTCGGCCGCGCCCTGGCCATCGAGGCCGGCTCGGACGGCGGCTTCGTCCGCGTGCTGGCCTCCAAGACCGACCACCGCCTGCTCGGCGTCCAGGCCGTCGGCCAGCATGTCTCGGAACTCAGCAACAGCTTCGCGCAGATGCTGGAGATGGGCGCTGTGCTGGAGGACGTGGCCGGGACCATCCACGTCCACCCGACCATGGGCGAGGCCTTCCACGAGGCGTCGCTGAGGGCGCTGGGGCACGCGATCCATATCTAGGCAGCAGGCAGCAGGCAGCAGGCAGCAGGCAGTAGGCAGTAGGCAGTAGGCAGTAGGCAGTGGGAGCGCCCGGGGTCCGGCGCGTCGGTCGGACCAGGGAGGGGCTTTCGTTCCCTTCGACCCGTTCCCTGTCCCTACTGCCTATTGCCTACTGCCTGTTACCTGTTGCCTGTCCCCGTCGCTGAACCGTCACACGTCCGCCGGGCGAACCGTCACAGTCCTCTGGTCTAAGCGGCCGCGAACAAGGCCTGTCCGGAGATCGACATGACCCGCACCCTCCTCGCCGCCGCCTCGGCGGTCGCCCTCCTCGCCCTCGGCGCCTGCGGCCAGGGCGGCGGCGCAAACCAGACCCGCGAGGGCATCTGGGCCGCCGGCTCGTCCACCGTCTTCCCGTTCGCCACCCGCGTGGCCGAGAACTTCTCGCGCACCGCCGGCGGCGCCGCGCCCCGCGTCGAATCGCTCGGCACCGGCGGCGGCATCAAGGCCTTCTGCCAGGGCGTCGGCCCGACCACCCCGGACATCGCCAACGCCTCGCGCCCGATGAAGGCCTCGGAGTTCGCCGAGTGCCAGAAGAACGGCGTCACCGACATCGTCGAGATCAAGATCGGCTATGACGGCATCGTCGTCGCTACGGCCCGCAACGGCGGCAGCTTCGACCTGCGCCTGCAGGACCTCTACGTCGGTCTGGCCAAGGAAGTCCCGGGCGAGGGCGGCGCCTTCGTCGCCAACCCCGCCACGACCTGGAACCAGGTCAATCCGGCCCTGCCGGCCCAGCGCATCCAGGTCTACGGCCCGCCGCCGACCTCGGGCACCCGCGACGCCTTCCTCGAGCTGGGCATGGCCCCGGGGGCCGAGCGCGTCTCCGCCATGGCCGCGCTGAAGGAGTCCGACGAGGACCGCTTCGAGACGCTGGCCCACACCCTGCGCGAGGACAACGCCTGGATCGACTCGGGCGAGAACGACAACGCCATCGTCCAGACCCTGACCCGTACGCCCGGCTCGCTCGGCGTGTTCGGCTTCAGCTTCCTCGAGCAGAACATGGACACGGTGAAGGCCGAGACCATCGACGGCGTCGCCCCGTCGATGGAGACCATCGCCGACGGCTCCTACCCGCTGGCCCGCAGCCTCTTCATCTACGTCAAGAAGCAGCACGTCGGCGTGATCCCGGGCCTCGAACAGTTCGTCATGGAGTTCATGTCCGAGGCCTCGGCCGGCCGCGACGGCTACCTGCAGGACCGCGGTCTGGTCCCGCTGCCCGCCGAGGAGCTGACCGCCCAGCGCGCCATCGCCAACGCCCTGACGCCGATGTCGGCCCCGGCCAACTAAGGCCCGCCCATCGCATTCGGAAGGCCCCGGCTCCGGCCGGGGCCTTCTGCGTTCGGACCGGCCGGCTGGGGGCAGATCTCCGTCTCCCGCGCCCCGGCCGGCATCGCTGGTTCATCACCAAGGACACCAAGGGGGCACGGAGAACACGAAGAGAGCTCGCCCGTCTCACCGCCCGCGGGCCACAGGCCCGCAATCAGGATTGAAGGGCGTCGCCCTGCGGGCGCCGCAGAAGGAACCGGCCCCGTCGTGTCCTTTGTGGAATCCTTCGTGTCCTTCGTGATGAACCAGCGCTCTGAGCCGCTCCCCGGCGCCGGGAGTTAATGTTTAAATCCCCTATCTCGCCCACATCGCCCGCTGTTTTCATTGAACAAACACCGGCAGGCAGCGTCATTTCCCCGCCATAGGAAGAACCGCCCCCACACTGCCCCCATCCCGTCGATGGGGAGGGCGTCGGATCCACGACCTCGACGACGGCGGGCTGTGGTCGAGCGACGAAGCCGGGGCGGAGGAGAGTTCCGGGGTCCTCGTGGACGTCGAGTGGATGACGTCCCTTGCTCGCCGCGCGCCCGACCTGGCGGGGCCGATGCGGACATGATCCGGCAAGCCCCGCCGCCCGGCGACGCCGCAAGGCGGGACCGGCGAGCCTTCAAGGCCCGAACAGGGCCGCCAGTCGGCGGGGCGAACGGAAAACGACCACGCGGGGCGCC
>JAFAEC010000030.1 GCA_023424215.1 Pseudomonadota bacterium | reverse complement strand
GCCGGGGACGCCGCCCGCGCCGTCGACAACGCCGCCGACGCCACGGGCGCGGCGATGCGCGAGGGCGCGGCCGAGACCGGCGAGGCCATCGACCGCGCCACCACCACCGAGGAGACCACGGTCCGCGCCGGCGAGGACGGGGTCGAGGTGCGCAACACCGAGACCCGATAAGCGCTTCGCACGTCGAAGACGGGCAAGGGCCGGTTCGCGAGAGCCGGCCCTTTTCGCATCAGGGGCGGGCCAGTTCGACGATCCGCCTCACCAGGGCGCTGTCCGGGTCGAACAGCGGGTCCAGCACGGTGAAATGGTTCAGGCCGGGCAGGGCCTCGTAGCGGGTCTGGACGCCGCGGCCGCCCCAGAGGTCGACCATCATGCGCGACTGGCGCAGGAACTCCGCGCTTTCGTCGCCGCCGACCACGCAGTCCAGAATGGTGCCGCCGGGGGTGGAGCCGTCCGGGACGGGCCAGTGGACCGGCGACAGGGCGGCGGCCTCCATCTCGTCGAGGCGCAGGGCGGCGTTGAGCGAGGTCGGGATCAGCGGGGCGAGGTCGAAGACGCCGCTGACGGCCACGGCGGCCGAGGCGCGGCCCTCGCTGAGCATGCAGGCGGCCATGTGCCCGCCGGCGGAGTGGCCGAAGACGACAGGGCGCTTGCCGGTGCGGACGCGGATCAGCTCCACGGCGGCGCGCACCTCGGACAGGATGCGGCCGAGGCGGACGGCGGGGGCGAGGTCGTAGGAGGGAATGGCGAGGCTGACGCCATGCGCCAGCAGGGCCGGGGCGAGGCCGGAGAACCAGTCCTTGTCGAGCGCCTGCCAGTAGCCGCCGTGCAGGAAGACGGCCACCGGCGCGTCCTCCCCGGCGGAGAACAGGTCCATCACCTCGCGCGCGCCGGGCCCGTAGGCCACGGTCTCCGGCGGATGCGCGGCCCGGGCCGCCTCGGCGGCCTCGCGCCAGCGCTGCATCACCGCCGGGTGGTCCGGGACGCGGGCGCGGTTGTTGTATTCGGCTTCGAGGTCCAAGGGCTTAGGGCTTAGGAATTAGGAATTAGGAATTAGGGCTTGGGGATCGGGGTTGGCTTTCAGGACAGGACCGTCGGTCAGGAGTGGGCTGGTCGGAAAAACCGGCAGCGCCTAAGAGCTAAGCCCTAATTCCTAATTCCTACGTCCTTGCGCGGAGCGCTCCAGCCATGATGACCGCCATCTTCGTCTTCATCAAATGCGAGCTGGGGCACGCCAACGACGTGGCGGCGGACATGGTCGACAATGTCGAGCACGTGTCGGAGGTCTATTCGACCTCGGGCCAGTACGACCTGCTGGCCAAGTTCCAGCTGCCGAAGGAGATGGACATCGGGACGTTCGTGACGCGTTCGGTGCAGACCCGGCCGCATATCCGCGACACCTTCACGGTGATCACGTTTTCTCCGTTCCTGCCCTCCCGCGGGTGACGCTACGTCACGTCTGAATCGCTGCTAACGTCGGCGTCACGGAGGCGACGATGAGCGATCTGGAGACCTTCCGCGCCGAGACGCGGGACTGGCTGGAGGCGAACTGCCCGGCCGGGGTGCGCGGGCCGATGCGGTCCGAGGCCGAGATGATCTGGGGCGGACGCAGGGCGGAGTTCGCCAGCGAGGATCACCGGCTGTGGCTGGAGCGGATGGGGGCCAGGGGCTGGACCGCGCCGGAGTGGCCGAAAGCCTACGGCGGCGGCGGGCTGAGCCGCGAGGAGGCCAAGGTGCTGGCCTCGGAGCTGCGGCGGATCAAGGCCCAGCCGGCGCTGAACAGCTTCGGCGTCTGGATGCTGGGCCCGGCCCTGCTGCAGTTCGGGACCGAGGAGCAGAAGCAGAAATTCCTGCCGCCGATCGTGCGCGGCGAGATCCGCTGGTGCCAGGGCTATTCGGAGCCGGGGGCGGGGTCGGATCTGGCCTCGATCCAGACCCGGGCCGAGGATCGCGGCGACCACTGGATCGTCAACGGGCAGAAGGTGTGGACCAGCTACGCCGACAAGGCCGACTGGATCTTCTGCCTGGTGCGCACCGATCCGGAGGCGCCCAAGCATCTGGGCATCAGCTTCGTGCTGTTCGACATGGAGACGCCGGGGGTTTCGACGCGGCCGATCACCCTGATCTCGGGCAAGAGCCCGTTCTGCGAGACCTTCTTCGACGACGTCCGGGTGGAGAAGGAGAACCTGGTCGGGACGCTGAACCGCGGCTGGGACGTGGCCAAGGCGCTGCTGGCCCACGAGCGGACCATGATCGGGGCCATGGGCGAGCACATGGGCGGGCGTCCCGTGGGACAGGTGGCGGCGGACGCGATCGGGGTGGACGCCGACGGGCGGCTGGACGAGCCGATGCTGCGGGCCCGCATCGCCGAGCTTGAGACGGACGCGGCGGCCTTCAAGCTGGCGCTGGAGCGGACCGGCGACCTGCACAAGGCGGGGCAGGCGCATCCGGCCCTGGCCTCGATGCTGAAATACTACGGCTCGGAGCTGAACAAGCGACGGCACGAACTGCTGATGGCGGCGGGCGGGATCGACGCGCTGGAGTGGGAGGGCGAGCGCTCGCGCGACGGGGCCATGGCGCGCGACTGGCTGAGGACCAAGGCCAACTCCATCGAGGGCGGGACCAGCGAGATCCAGCTCAACATCATCGCCAAGCACCTGCTGCGCCTGCCGGGAGCGTGAGCCCTCCTGCCCGTCACCCTCGGGCTTGACCCGAGGGCCGGACGTCGGGGCGAAGACCGCGGGGCGACCGGCTCCGGAACAGGGCCGCCCCCCCACCACATTGCGACGGACCGTCCGATCCTCGGGTCAAGCGCGAGGATGACGGAGAAGAAGAGAGAGCGAGGGCCCCATGCCCCTGATCCTGACCGAAGAGCAGACCCTGCTGAAGGAGGCCGCGGATGGCTTCCTGAACGAGAAGGCGCCGATCGCGCACCTGCGGAAATTGCGCGACAGCCGCGATCCGGTCGGCGTGTCGCGCGAGCTGTGGCGGGCCTTCGGCGAGATGGGCTTCGCCGGCGTGGTCATCCCGGAGGCGCACGGCGGCTCGGGTCTCGGCGCGGTCGAGGCCGGGGTCGTGGCCGAGGCGCTGGGGCGGACGCTGACGCCGTCGCCCTTCCTCGGCTCCTCCGTGCTGGCGGCGACGGTGCTGAAGGGCGGCTCGGAGGCGCAGCAGGCGGCGTGGCTGCCGAAGATCGCGGCGGGGGAGGCGATCGTCTCGCTGGCTGTCGACGAGGGCGCCAAGCATGCGCCGGCCCGGATCGCCGCGACGGCGGAGCGGTCGGGCAACGGCTTCCGGCTGAACGGGGCCAAGGCCATGGTGCTGGACGGCCATGTCGCCGACGCCCTGATCGTGGCGGCGCGGACCGACGAGGGACTCGGCCTGTTTCTGGTCAATCCGTCCACGGACGGCGTCGCCGTCGAGCGCACGGTGATGGTCGATGCGCACAACGCCGCGCGGGTGACCCTGACCGATGTGGCGGTCGACGCCGACGCCCTGATCGGGTCACTCGAGGACGGCGAGGCGCTTCTGGAAGGCGCGCTGAACCTCGGCCGGGCGTGCGCGGCGGCGTCGCTGACCGGGGCGGGTGACGAGGCCTTCCGGATCACCCTGGACTATCTGCGGACGCGCCAGCAGTTCGGCAAGTTCATCGGCGAGTTCCAGGCCCTGCAGCACCGCGCGGCGCATCTGTTCACCGAGCTGGAGATCGCCAGGGCGGCGGTGCTGGGGGCGCTGCAGGCGCTCGACGCCGGGCGCGAGGACGCGGCGCCGGCGGTGTCGGTCGCCAAGGCCAAGGCCGGGCGGGTGGCCGAGCTGGCGGCGCAGGAGGCGGTGCAGATGCACGGAGGCGTCGGCATGACCGACGAGTTCGACGTCGGCCTGTTCATGAAGCGGGTGCGGGTGCTGAACGAACTGCTGGGGGATGCGGGCTTCCATCAGGAGCAGGTGGCGAGACGCCAGGGTTTCTGAGGCGGTTCGCTCCCCTCCCCATCGGCGAAGGCCGATGGGGAGGACAGATCGCGGAGCGATCAGGAGGGGGCGGCACAGGCGGTCGGATCAGTTGGCGCTTCGAACGGTCGCCGCCGGCGCCGCCCCCTTCTGGTGGGCGGCGCGCGGGGGCCCGGGCGGGCCCGGGGGGGGGTGGGGGGGGG
>JAFAEC010000199.1 GCA_023424215.1 Pseudomonadota bacterium | reverse complement strand
GGGGGGGTCGGCGTGGTGGCGCGGGCCGCCTACCCCCCCACCCTGGGCCGCGGGGGGGGGGGGGGGGCCCCGCCCGCCGCCCTGGCCATGGCCGGATCGGCTTCCTCTCTCGCAAGAAGGATCGCCTGCATCATGAAGACGCGTCCCGCCTCCCCCACGCGGCCGCTGGTCGCCGCCCTGACCATCGCCGGCCTCGTCGCCGTGGCCACACCGATCGCCGCCATCGAACTGGCGCCGGGTCCGCCCGCCCCGCCGGCCGCCCCGCCCGCGCCGCCGGCCCCGCCGGCTCTGCCCTCGCTCCACGTCATGCCCGCGCCGCCCGCGCCGCCGGCCCCGCCCGCGCCGCGCATCCAGGACGGCTCGCGGATCACGATCACGAACGGAGGCCGGACGCGGGTCTACCATTCGGTGGAGGAGATGGATCCGGAGGACCGCCGCGCCTACGAGCAGGCGCTTGAGGAGGCCGCCGACGCCCGCGCCACGGCCGCCGAGGCGAGGGAACAGGCCCGCGCCGCCCTGGCTGAAGGGGCTCGCGCCCGGGCCGAGGCGCGGGTCCACCATGCCGTCGCCATGCAACAGGCGCGGGCCGCCACGTCGGAGGCGCAAGCCGCGGCCGCCCAGGCCCGGGTCCACGCCGCCGCCGCCCGCGGAGAGGTCCGCCAAGCCATGGCCCGGGCCCGCGTCGAGATGCGTCAGGGCGCGGACCAAATGGATCGCGGCGCGGAGGAGATGCGGGAAGAAGGCCGTCGCCTGCGCGATCCGGCCTACCGGGCCGAGCAGATCGAGCGGGCGCGCCGGCGCGGCGACCGGGTTCCGACGGACGCCGAGTTGCTGGAGCTCTCCCGTGACCTGCCGCAGAAGGCCGACGAGCTGGAGGCCCAGGCCCGGCAGCTTCGCGAGGAAGCCGACGGGATCGGCTGAGGCTCAGCCCGCGGCGCGGGCGTCGTCCATCCAGCGGACGGCGTCGGCGTCGCGGGCGCTCAGGTCCGGATAGTCCGGATCCGAGCCGACGTCCGGCACGCGGCGCCACGAGCGGGCGCATTTCGGGTGGTCGGCAAGTTGCACGTCCACCGTCACGGCGTCGCCGCCCGCGACCAGTTCGGCGCCCGAGGTGCGGAACACCTCGGCGGCGTCGAGACCCTTGAAAGGGGCGAAGGCGTCGGCGGGGCCGGTGACCACCGGCCAGGCGTCCAGCGCCCCGCCGATGCGCTTGTCGCGGCGGGCCGCCTCCAGCGCCTCATTGACGATCTCAAGCACGGTCTGCACCCCGGCCCAGCGCTCGGCCTCGTCGGGGTTGCGCCATTCGCCCGGCGTGTCCGGAAGCACCCGGGCGCAGTTGGTCCCGGCGTCGGGGAAGCGGGTGGTCCAGGCCTCCTCCATGGTGAAGGGCGTCAGCGGAGCCAGCCAGGCGGTGAGGCGCAGGAAGACCTCGTCCATCACCATGCGGGCGGCGCGGCGGCGATCGGCGTCGGGCCGGTCGCAGTAGAGGCTGTCCTTGCGGATGTCGAAATAGAGGGCCGACAGGTCGTTGGAGCAAAACTCCAGCACCGGCCGGATCACGTCCTGGAAGCGGTAGCTCTCGTAGGCGAGGCGGACGTCGCGATCGAGCTCCCACAGCCGGTGCAGGATGAATTTCTCCAGCGGCGGCATTCGGTCGTACGGCAGACGCTCGGCCTCGTCGAAGCCGGCCAGGGCGCCGAGCAGGTAGCGCACCGTGTTGCGCAGCTTGCGGTAGGCGTCGACGGTGGTCTGCAGGATCTGCTTCCCGATCCGCTGGTCCTCGGCGTAGTCGACCAGGGCCACCCAGAGGCGGAGGATGTCGGCGCCCGACTCCTTGATGACCGTCGCCGGGTCGGTGGTGTTGCCCTTTGACTTGGACATCTTCTCCCCGTTCTCGTCGAGGGTGAAGCCGTGGGTCAGGACCGCCTCGTAGGGGGCGCGGCCGCGGGTGCCGCAGCCTTCGAGCAGGTTGGACTGGAACCAGCCGCGGTGCTGGTCGGAGCCCTCGAGGTAGAGGTCGGCCGGCCAGCGGGTGTTCTCGCGCCCTTCCAGGGTGAAGGCGTGGGTGCAGCCGGAGTCGAACCAGACGTCGAGGATGTCCTCGACCTTTTCGTAGCGGTCGGGGTCATGGGCGCCGAGGAAATCGGCGTCGGGGCGGGTGAACCAGGCGTCGGCGCCGCCCTCGGCGATGGCCGCCACGATGCGGGCGTCGACCTCGGGGTCGTGCAGGGGCTGGCCGGTCTCCTTGTCCACGAACATGGCGAGCGGCGTGCCCCAGGCGCGCTGGCGGCTGATCAGCCAGTCGGGGCGACCCTCGACCATCGAGCGGATGCGGTTCTTGCCGCCGGCCGGGTGGAAGTCGGTGGCGTCGATGGCCGCCAGGGCCTTCTCGCGCAGGGTCCCGTCGTCCTCCAGCGGCCGGTCCATGCGGATGAACCACTGCGGCGTGTTGCGGAAGATCACCGGCGCCTTGGAGCGCCAGCTATGCGGATAGGAGTGCTCCTGCCGGCCGCGGGCCAGCAGGGCGCCGGCCTCGATCAGCCTGTCGATCACCGCCGGGTTGGCGGGGCCGAACTTGCCGGTCTTCTTGCCCTCGGTCTCCAGCACCTTGAGACCGGCGAACAGGGGGACATGCGGATAGTAGGCGCCGTCGGGGTCGACGGTGTCGGGCACCTCGTGATGGCCGTGCGCCTTCCACACCTCGAAGTCGTCGGCGCCGTGGCCGGGGGCGGTGTGGACGAAGCCCGTGCCGGCGTCGTCGGTGACGTGGTCGCCGGCCAGCAGGGGCACGGAGAAGCCGTAGCCCGGGGACAGCGGCGCCAGCGGGTGGGCGCACTCGAGCCCGGAGGGATTGAGGTCGCAGACGCGAGTCCAGGCGGCGATCTTCGCCGCCTTGAAAACCTCTTCGGCCAGCTTGTCGGCGAGGATCAGCCGGTCGCCCGGCCTGGCCCACGGCTCGAACTCCAGCCCTTCCTCCATGGCCGCGACCTCGTAGAGGCCGTAGGCGATGTCGGGGCCGTAGCTGATCGCCCGGTTGGCGGGGATGGTCCACGGCGTGGTGGTCCAGATCACCACCGAGGGGGTCGAGGAACGGAAGGACAGCAGCTCGTCCGGGTGGCCGTCGGTCGCCCCGGTGACGGGGAATTTGACCCAGACCGTCGGGCTGACGTGGTCGTGGTACTCGATCTCGGCGTCGGCCAGCGCCGTGCGCTCAACCGGGCTCCACATCACCGGCTTGGAGCCGCGATACAGCTGGCCCGAGTTCTTGAACTTGTGGAACTCGGCGACGATGGCCGCCTCGGTCGGGAAGTCCATGGTGGCGTAGCGTCCGGCCCAGTCGCCGGTGATCCCGAGGCGCTTGAATTGCTCGCGCTGCACGTCGATCCAGCCGGCGGCGTATTCGCGGCAGGCCTGGCGGAACTCGGCCTTGGAGACCTCGTCCTTGCGGCGGCCCTTCGCCCGGAACTGCTCCTCGATCTTCCACTCGATCGGCAGGCCGTGGCAGTCCCAGCCGGGGACGTAGTCGACGTCGTAGCCGAGCAGGAAGCGGCTGCGGACCACGAAGTCCTTCAGCGTCTTGTTCAGGGCGTGGCCGATGTGGATGTCGCCGTTGGCGTAGGGCGGGCCGTCGTGGAGCACGTAGAGGGGCGCGCCTTCGGCCTGGCGCTGCCTGCGGAGCGTCGCGTAGAGGTCGCCCCACTGCTCGAGGATCAGCGGCTCCTTCTGGGGCAGGCCGCCGCGCATGGGGAAGGGCGTCTCCGGCAGGAAGACGGTGTCGCGATAGTCGCGGCCAGTGGTGGGATTGTCGCCGGCGTCAGCCATGAAGTCTCGTTTCGTCGTCTGGGTTCGTTCCGCCTGGGGCGCCGATCGGCGCTGGAGATCCCGGCGAGCGCGGGGCTGCGAGCCCTGCGGCGCTACGCCGGGCGGCTAATCGAAATCGGGCGAAACAGGCGGACGTCCATGGTGGGGCCGGTCTAGCAGAGGCGGCCTCGCCGACGCCAGCCGAAAGCGCCGCCTTGTCAGCCGCGAAGCGCGGCCGGATAGTCGCGGGCGGGAGGACCTTCGCATGCGCCGTTACGCCCTGATCGCCGCCGCCTGCGCCGCCATCGCGGCCTGCTCGTCGCCGGAGGGCGAAGTGGGCGAGCCCGCCGACGCGCCGGCCGCCTTGCCGCCCGGACGGGACGCCATCTACGAGGCGGCGCGGGTCGGGCCGGAGGAATTCGTCCGCGCCGTCTATGCGGCCCATGCGGCCGGGGCCATGGGCGAGCCGCCGAAGCCGGGGCAGGAGCCGATCTACGGCCGCATGCTGAACGCCATGGTCGGCGAGGACTTCCGCCGGGCCGGCGACGATGCGCCGACGCTGAATTGGGACCCGATCTGCGACTGCCAGGATGGCGAGGGTTTCCGGCTGGAATCGGTGGTCGTGCGCGAGACCTCGGCGACCGAGGCGGAGGCGGATGTGGTGTTCGTCAACAGCGGGGAGACGCACCGGCAGACGCTGAGACTGATCAAGGAGGGGCCGATGTGGCGCATCTCCGACTTCCTCGTCCCGGGGCGGCCGCCGCTCACCGAGACGCTGATGGCCGCGATCAGCTGAGGAGGGCGGCGCGGGCATCGGCGGCGTCCCGGTCGATCTGGGCCTTGAGCGCCTCAAGGCTGTCGAACGTCAGCTCGGGCCGAAGGAAGGCGACCAGTTCGGTCTCGATCGTCTGGCCGTAGAGGTCGCCGGCGAAGTCGAACAGCCAGACCTCGAGCAGGGGTTCGTCGGTGCGGAACATGGGCCGGATGCCGAGGCTTGCGACCCCGTCGAAACGGCGGCCGTCGGGCAGGCGGACGCGGACGGCGTAGATGCCGAAGGCCGGGCGCATGTAGTCGCCGAGCGGCACGTTGGCGGTGGGCACGCCGATGGTCCGGCCGCGCTTGTCGCCGTGGATCACCTCGCCCCCGATGGCGAAGGGGCGGCCGAGGATGGCCGTCGCCCGGGCCATGTCGCCGGCGTGCAGGGCCTCGCGAACCGCGGAGGAGGACAGCTTGAGGCCGCCGTGGTCGTCGACCCGGTAGGCGACCGAGACGGTGAAGCCGTGGTCCGCGCCGTAGCGGCGCAGGGCCTCCGGCGAGCCGGTGCGACCCTTGCCGAAGGTGAAGTCGAAGCCGACGGCGGCGTGACGGACGCCGAGGCCGTCCGCGAGAACGGCGCGGGCGAAGGTCTCGTCGGACATCGCGGCCATTTCGCCGTCGAAGGGCAGGAGGTAGAGGCGCTCGACGCCGAGCGGGGCCAGCGACCGGGCCATCTGCGCCGGGTTCATCAGGCGGAAGGGGGCGGCGGCGGGCTGGAACCAGCGGCGCGGATGGGGATCGAAGCTGACGACCGAGAGGGGCGTGGACAGGCGTT
>JAFAEC010000050.1 GCA_023424215.1 Pseudomonadota bacterium | reverse complement strand
GCTTCTGAATGCTCGTCGTCCGCCCCGCCGGCCCCGCCGATCTCGACAGCCTGCTGGAGCTGGCCATCCTGTCCGGCCCCGGCTTCACCAGCCTGCCCGAGGATCCCGACGTCCTGTCCGAACGGCTGGACCTGAGCCAGGCCAGCTTTCGCGGCGAGATCGCGCCGCAGGAGGCCTGGTACACCCTGATGCTGGAGGACGCCCCGACCGGCGACATCGACGGCGTCGGCTCGGTCAAGGCGACGGTGGGCTTGAAGCGGCCCTTCTTCTCGTTCCGCGTCGTGAACAACACCGTCCAGTCGCCCTCGCTGGGCGTGAAGCTGGATCACCAGACCCTGGTGCTGGTCAATGAATGCACCGGCTGGACCGAGGTGGGCTCGCTCTTCCTCAAGGCCGATCGCAGGAAGGGCGGGGCCGGACGCCTGCTCAGCCAGTCGCGCTACATGCTGATCGGAGCAGGGCCGGACCTGTTCGCCGACACCGTGCTGGCCGAGTTGCGCGGGGTCTTCACCCCGGACGGGGCCTGCCCCTTCTGGGATCATGTGGCACACAAATTCTTCCCGATGGAGTTCGACGACGCCGACCGGATGACCGGCTCCACCGACAAGCAATTCATCCTGGACCTGGCCCCGCGCCACCCGATCTATATCGAACTGCTGCCCGAACCCGCCCGCGCCGTGATCGGCAAGGTGCATCCGCAGGGCGTGCCCGCCATGGCCCTGCTGGAGAGCGAGGGGTTCCGCCCCAACGGCCTGGTCGACATCTTCGACGCCGGCCCGACCGTATCGTGCCCCCGCGACATGATCCGCACCGTGCGCGACGCCCGGGCCCTGACCGTCGAGATCGCCAGCGAGATCGAGGCCGAACTGCCCGCCCTGGTCTCGACCGACAGCGTCGCCGGATTCCGCGCCGTGCGCGCCCGATGCGACATCGAGGGCGACGCCGTGCGCCTGACCGCAGAAACCGCCGCCGCCCTGAAGGTGCGCGCGGGCCAGACCGTGCGAGTGAAATCATGACCACCTTCAAATCCACCGATCCCGCCACCGGCGCCGTCAACTGGCAGGGCGAGGCCGCCAGCCCGGCCCAGGTCCAGGCCGCCGTGGACGCCGCCCGCGCCGCCTTCCCCGGCTGGGCCGACCGCCCGCGCCAAGAGCGGATCGACGCGGTGAAGCGCTATCAGGCCGTGCTGAAGGACCGCGCGCCCCAGATCGCCGAGGCTGTCAGCCGCGAGACCGGCAAGCCGCTGTGGGAGACCAAGACCGAGGCCGCCGCCATGATCGGCAAGGTCGACATCTCGATCCGCGCCTATGACGAGCGCACCGGCGAGCGCAGCAACGACACGGCCTTTGGCCGCGCGACGCTGCGTCACCGCCCGCACGGCGTGGCGGCGGTGCTGGGGCCGTTCAACTTTCCCGGCCACCTGCCAAACGGCCACATCGTTCCGGCCCTGCTGGCGGGCGACACGGTCGTCTTCAAGCCGTCGGAGGAGACGCCCCTGGTCGGCCAGGTGATGGCGGAATGCTTCCAGGCCGCCGACCTGCCCGGGGGCGTGGTCACCGTGGTCCAGGGCGGGCGCGAAACCGGCGCGGCCCTGCTGGACGCCGGCATCGACGCCCTGATGTTCACCGGCTCGGGCGCGGCGGGCGCGTATTTCAGGAAGAAGTTCGCCGACGATCCGCACGTCATCCTGGCGCTGGAGCTGGGCGGCAACAATCCGCTGGTCGTCTGGGACGCGGCGGACGCCCAGGCCGTGGCCGGCATCGTGGTCCAGTCCGCCTTCATCACCACCGGCCAGCGCTGCTCCTGCGCCCGGCGCCTGATCGTGCCCAAGGGCCCGCAGGGCGACGCCGTCGTGGAAGCCGTGGCCGCCCTGTCCGACCGCCTCGTCTTCGGCCGCTGGAACGACGAACCCGAACCCTACGCCGGCCCGCTGATCTCGCAGAAGGCCGCCGAGGCGGCGCTCAAGGCCCTCCAGGAGCGCATCGACGCCGGGGCCCGCGTGATCCGCGCCTCCGGGCCCGTCGGCAACCTGCCCGGCGCCTTCGTCAAACCGGCCATCATCGACGTCACCGGCGTGGAGGTGGCCGACGAGGAGATGTTCGCCCCCTTCCTGCAGGTGCGCCGCGTCGCCTCCTTCGACGCCGCCCTCGCCGAGGCCAACGCCACCCGCTACGGCCTCTCCGCCGGCCTCGTCTCCGACGATCCAGCGAACTGGGAGCGCTTCATCCGCCGCATCCGCGCCGGGGTGGTCAACTTCAACCGCCCGACCACCGGCGCCGCCGGCGACATGCCCTTCGGCGGCCTCGGCGCCAGCGGCAACCACCGCCCGTCGGCCTACTACGCCGCCGACTACTGCGCCTATCCCGTGGCCAGCTTCGAGGCCGGGTCCGTGAAGAACATCGAGAGCGAAATTAAGGGTTTGGTGTCGTGACCTCGACGGCCGTCGAAGCCAATGCCGACGGCCTGATCGGGCCGACCCACTCCTACGCCGGCCTCAGCCCCGGCAATCTCGCCTCCAGCCTCAACGCCGGCGAGGCGTCGAACCCGCGCGCCGCCGTCCTGCAGGGCCTCGACAAGATGAAGCGGCTGGCCGACCTCGGCCTGCCCCAGTTCGTGCTGCCGCCGCACGAGCGGCCGCACATCCCCTTCCTGCGCAGCCTCGGTTTCGCCGGCTCAGACGGCGAGGTCCTCGCCGCGGCGTGGAAATCAGCCCCGACCTTCGCCGCCGCCGCCTGCTCGGCCTCGCCGATGTGGGCCGCCAACGCCGCCACGGTGACGCCCTCGGCCGACGCCGCCGACGGCCGCGTCCACTTCACCCCCGCCAACCTCGTCACCAACCTGCACCGCTCGCTCGAGCATGCCCAGACGAAGCGCGCGCTCGACGCCCTGTTCCCCGACCCGGCCCGCTTCGCGGTGCACGACGCCCTGCCCGCCGTCGGCCACCTCGCCGACGAGGGCGCCGCCAACCACGTCCGCCTGTGCGCCGACCACGGCGAGCCGGGCGTCAACCTGCTGGTCTGGGGCCGCGAGGCGTTCGAGGCCTGGGACGCGCAGTACCCGGCCCGCCAGACCCGCGAGGCCTCCGAAGCCCTCGCCCGCCGCCACGGCGCGACCGGCGTGGTGCTGGCCCGCCAGTCGAAGGCCGCCATCGCCGGCGGGACCTTCCACAACGACGTGGTCTGCGTCGGCGCGCTGCAGACCCTGTTCTTCCACGACCTCGCCTTCGAGGACACAGCCGGCGCCCTCGACGCCATCCGCCGCGCCGCCGACGGCCGCTTCGAACCGATCTTCGTCGAGGTCGCCTCGGCCGACCTGCCGCTGTCGGACGCCATCGCCAGCTACCTGTTCAACTCCATGCTGGTGCGGCTGCCGGGCGAGGACCGCCTGACCCTGATCTGCCCCACCGAGACGCGCGACAACCTCAACGCCCACGCGGTCGCCGAAGGGCTCGCCGCTTCCAACGGCCCCATCGGCCGGGTCGAGTACGTCGACGTCCGCCAGTCGATGCGCAACGGCGGCGGCCCCGCCTGCCTGCGCCTGCGCGTCGCTCTGACGGAAGACGAACTGGCCGCGACGAACCCGGCCATGCGCATGACCGACGAGTTGCACGCCCGCCTGTCGATCTGGGCCGCCGCCTGGTACCGCGACACGCTCAGCCCCGCCGACCTCGCCGACCCCGCCCTGCTCGACGAGAGCCGCGGCGCGCTGGACGCCCTGACCGACATCCTCGGCCTCGGCGGCGACTTCTATCCCTTCCAGAGAACCTGAGATTCGTCATGACCGCCAGCCGGCTCCTGATCCTGGGCGGCCTCCTCAGCGCCGGCGCCTCGGTCCTGCATCTCGCGGTCATCGCCGGCGGTCCCGACTGGTACCGCTTCTTCGGGGCCGGCGAAGGCATGGCTGGGCTGGCGGAACAGGGCTCGTGGCTCCCCGCCATCGTCACCCTCGGCATCGCCCTGGTGCTCGCCCTCTGGTCGGCCTACGCCTTCTCCGGAGCCGGCCTGCTCCCGCGGCTGCCGCTCCTGCGGACCGCCCTGGTGCTGATCTCGGCGGTCTATCTGCTCAGGGGCTTGGTCCTCGTTCCGGCGCTGATCGTGAACCGGGGCGACGTCATGCCCTTCGTCCTGTGGAGCTCGCTGATCGTCCTCGTCTATGGCCTCGCCTACGCGATCGGGACGTGGCGAGCCTGGCCCGCCCTCTCTGTCCGGCCGGTCCACGGATGAGCCCCTTCGTCCACCGCGTCGCCACCGAGGCCGACATCCCCGCCCTCGTCGCCCTCATGGATCGCGCCATCGCCGGTCCGCTGGCCGCCTTCCTCACGCCGGAGCAGGTCGCCGCCAGCCGCAAGCTGATGGGCCTCGACAGCCAGATCATCGCCGACCGCACCTACTTCATCGTCGAGCGCGACGGCGTGATCGCCGGCTGCGGCGGCTGGAGCCGGCGCATCACCGAATACGGCGGCGACCACACCCCGGGCCGCGTCCCCGCCCCGCTGACGCCCGGCGTCGACGCCGCCCGCGTCCGCGCCATGTACACCGCCCCGGAGTTCCTGCGGCAGGGCGTCGGCCGTCTCATTCTCGACCTGTGCGAGGCCGCCGCCCGGGCCGAGGGCTACGACCGGGTCGAACTGGTCGCCACCCTCGGTGGAGAGCCGCTCTATCGCGCCGCCGGCTACGCCGAACTGGAGCGGTTCGAGGACGACCGCGGCGGCGCTCCCGTGCCGCTGGTCAGGATGGGCAAGCGGCTCGCCGCGGAAGCCGACCCCGCCGGGAGCCTCTGACCAATGCGTACCCTCGCCTTCGCCAGCGCCCTCCTCGGCCTCGCCCTGCTGCTCGTCGCCACGATCGCCGGCGGCCTGGTCACCCCCGGCTACGACCATGCCCGCCAGTACATCAGCGAGCTGGGCGCGACGGGCGCAGCCACCGGCCCGGCGGTCAGCGCCGCCTTCGTCGTCTCCGGCGCCCTGCAGGCGGTCTTCTGGCTGCTGTGCCTCCGCCTCCTGCCCGGTTCGCGTCTCGCCGCCGCCGGCTTCGTCCTCAGCGCCCTCAACGGCCTCGGCCTGCTGGCGGGCGGCGTCTTCCCCTGCGACGCCGGCTGCTCGCTCAGCGACCCCAGCCTGTCCGCCGTGCTCCACGACGTGCTCGGCGGTCTCGGCTATCTCTGCGGCGTGGCCGGCATCCTGCTCGTCGCCATGGCGTGGCGCACCGATCCGGTCCGCCGCCGCCTGTCCGGTCTCGCCCTGCTCTGCGGCATGCCCGGCGTCATGCTGATCTGGATGATCCACCCGGGCTTCGAGCTGTTCGGCCTCGCCCAGCGCGGGCTGGAGCTGGCCATCGCCGTCTGGACCCTGGCCATCGCCTTCGCGGTCCGCCGCGCCCCGGCCGGCTGAGCGTCAGCCCGACGTGCGCAGCCGCTCCAGCGCCTGCGGATAGCGCCGCGACACCGGCGCCTCCAGCGCGCCCAGTTCCACCGTCCAGTCGCCCGAACCGTCCGGGCGCAGGCCCGTCACCGCCCCGGCGTTGACCAGCCATGACCGGTGCGCCCGCACGAAGCCGAAGCGCTCCAGCTCCACCTCGATCGCCGCCAGCGTCGCCCGCATCAGCGGCCGTCGCCCGTCGGCCAGCCAGAACTCGACGTAGTTGCCGGCCGAGGAAACCGCCACGATCTGCGACAGCGGCGCGCGGATGATCCGCCCGCCGTCGCGGATGTCGAAGCTCACCGGCCGCACCGGCTCGTCCCGCCGCCGGCGCAGCACCCCGATCAGCCAGAACAGGCCCACGAAGACGGCGTAGCTGATCAGGTCCTTGCGCAGCTCGTAGATGAAGCGGTCGCCAAACACGTAGGTCTCGGCCCCCATCGCCGCATAGGCCAGCTTGCGCAGCCAGACGAAGCCGGCCACGTGCAGACCGGAGTAGGCCAGCAGGGCCGTCAGATGGACGGCGGCGAACCGCAGCTTCGGCCGCCAGCCCTGGGCCAGCGCATCTTCGGGCGAGGCGGCCGCCGTAGCCAGCCACGGGATCCACAGGGCCAGCCCGACGATGGCCAGGGCGCTGGTGCCTTCCCACACCCACGGCTCCCAGGTCGCGACCTTCGCAATGTCCGCCAGATTGGTCAGGGCGTTGACCGCGACCACCACCAGGGCGACGGGCGCGACCATCAGATAGCCGGTCCGCAGGTCGCGACCGTCGGCGCGGTTCAGAAAGTTCGTCCACCGGCCGCGGCCGTTCGCCCCGCGACCGTCGCCGCTCGTCCCGCCGCGCCGCAGAACATCCCCGCCAACCGCCCGCCCGGCCCCCGCCGCTTGTCGCCCCGGCCCCCGCCTCGCCAGCGTGGCCCGGTCCTCGTCCTCATGGAGTCCGGCCGTGTCCGACATCGCCCCCGTCCCGCCTGGCCGCCGCTACGATCTCGACTGGATCCGCGTCGGCGCCTTCCTGCTGCTGATCTTCTACCACGTCGGCATGTTCTACGTGCCGTGGGACTGGCACGTGAAGAGCGGTCACGAACTGCCGTGGCTCGAGCCGGTGATGCAGCTCACCAATCCGTGGCGCCTGACCCTGCTGTTTCTGGTCTCCGGCTGCGCCACCCGCTTTCTCCTCGACAGCTTCGCCGCCCGTGGGCGGGGCGTGGGCGCCCTCGCCGGCTCGCGCCTTCTGCGACTGCTGCCGGCGCTGCTGTTCGGCATGTTCGTCGTCGTCCCGCCGCAGAGCTACTACGAGATCTTCGAACACCTGCGCGGCCAGGGCGTCGCCGATCCGGCCGCCCATCCCATGCTGGCGGACTTCTGGGTCCGCTACGCCACCGCCTCCGGCGGCTGGTGCGAGGCCGGAGAGTGCCTGATCACCCCCACCTGGAACCACCTCTGGTTCGTCGCCTACCTGCTGGTCTACAGCCTGCTGCTCGCCCTGCTGCTGGCCGTCCCCGGCGCGCCGCGGGCGCTGCAGGCGGGGGCCGACCGGCTGTTCCGCGGCTGGGGTCTGCTCGTCTGGCCGCTGGTGTGGCTGTTCGCCATCCGCCTGGTCCTGGCGCCGGCCTTCGAGATCACCCACGCCCTGGTCGACGACTGGTACAACCACGCCCTCAGCTTCGCCGCCTTCCTGTTCGGCTTCCTCATCGCCCGCTCCGAGCCCGCCCGCCGAAGCTTCATGGCGGCGCGTTGGCCGGCGCTGGTCCTCGCCCTCGTCAGCTGGGCGGCATGGGCGGCCTACGCGTGGACCTTCCGGGCCGACGACGCCGTCCCGCCCGAGGCGCTGCGTATGGTCATGCGGCTGGTCTACGCCGTCGACCAGTGGGCCTTCATCGTCGCCATCCTCGGCTTCGGCGCCCGCTGGCTGAACCGCGGCGGCCCCGTGCTGCGCTACCTGACCATCGGGGTCTTCCCCTTCTACATCGTCCACCAGACGGTGATCGTCGTGCTCGGCCACCACCTGGCCGAGCTCGGTCTCCCGCTGGCCGCCGAGGCGACCTTGCTGGTCGCCGCCACCTTCGCCGGCTGCTTCCTGACCTACGAGTTCGCCCGCCGGATCGGCTGGTTCGGCCTGCTGCTGGGCGTCCGCCCCCCACGCCGCCCCACCCCGGCGGCCCTCGTCGCGGCGCCGCAGGAGGGGTGACGGATCGCCTTGATGGCGTCGGCGGCGGGGCACGCCCCTCGATCCTCCCCCTCAGGGGGAGGGGGACCACGCAAAGCGTGGTGGAGGGGGGCAGGTGCAGAGGCCCGACGCCCCGTCTGCAGCCGACGTCGCTGGTTCATCACCAAGGACACGAAGGGGGCACGAAGAACACGAAGGGAGCGCGCCTCTCCGCCGCCCGCGGGCCACAGGCCCGCAATCAGGATTGAATGGCGTCGCCCTACGGGCGCCGCAGGAGGAACCGGCCCCGTCGTGTCCTTTGTGAATCCTTCGTGCCCGTTGTGATGAACCCGCGCTCTCAGCCGCTCCCGGGCGCCGGAAGTTAATGTTTAAGTCCCCAATCTCACGCACATCGCCTGTTGTTTTCCTTCAGGAAACACCGGCAGGCAGCGTCATTTTCGCGCCATAGGAACAACCGCCCCTATGCTCCCCCCATCCCGTCGATGGGGAGGGCGTCGGATCCACGACCTCGACGACGGCGGGCTGTGGTCGAGCGATGAAGCCGGGGTGGAGGAGAGTCCCGGGGTCCTCGTGGACGTCGAGTGGATGACGTCCCTTGCTCGCCGCGCGCCCGACCTGGCGGGGCCGATGCGGACATGATCCGGCAAGCCCCGCCGCCCGGCGACGC
>JAFAEC010000115.1 GCA_023424215.1 Pseudomonadota bacterium | reverse complement strand
GCCGAGGGCTGGGTCCCGCCGCGACTGCCGGTCGGCGGGCGCGACCTCGCCCGGCTGGGGGTGCCGCCCGGGCCCGAGACGGGGCGTCTGCTCAAGGCCTTCGAGGCCGGCTGGATCGCCGACGATTTTCCCGAGGCGGGCCACGCGGCCCGGCTCGAGGCGCTGGTCAGGGAAGGGCGCTGGTGAGCTCGACCACCACCGGCCGGTGATCCGAACCGGTCGGTCGACCCAGCCTCCGCCCGACCAGGGCGAGGTCCGGTGAGCGCCAGACGTGGTCGATGGTCACGCCGAAGGCCGGCGGCAGGGCGGCGGGCCAGGTC
The DNA here is from genome assembly GCA_023424215.1 of Pseudomonadota bacterium. Lineage (GTDB taxonomy): Bacteria > Pseudomonadota > Alphaproteobacteria > Caulobacterales > Caulobacteraceae > Brevundimonas. The sequence goes on along the minus strand of JAFAEC010000115.1, from coordinate 2,609 downwards.
CCCGGCAGGCCGGGGGCCGGGATCAGGCCGACGTCGTCCTTCATCTGCCGGCCGATCCTCGCCGAGGACACGCTGTTGAAGTCGCCGGCGACGATCACCGGGCCCCGCAGGCCTTGGCGGATGTCCGCGAGGGCCATGGTCTGGGAAATCTGGCCCCACTGCTCCTGGAACGGCCACGGCCGCGTCAGGTGGACGCCGACGATGTTGACGGGGCCCAGAGGCGTTTCGGCCACCGCCGCGACGGCGTGCAGACCGTCCGCGCGGTCGGGGATGGCCGTCAGCGGCCGCCGCGAGGCGATCACCGAGCGCGCCGCCCCGCTCGCGCGGTCGACGCGGGGCGTGACGACCCGGTGGGGATAGCCGACCAGCAGCGTCTCGAGTTGCGCGGCCGGCGCGTCGCCGAGTTCGATCAGCACGAGGATGTCGGTGTCAGCCTCGCGGATCGAGGCGGCGACGGCCGCCACCTCCTCGTTCCGGGCCCACAGGTTGGCGGAGTACACCCGCAGGATCGGCGCCGCGGCAGCGGCCTCGCCCTCCGGCCGGAACCATTGCGGCCAGGCGGCCAGCGCCAGCAGGCCGGCGGCGGCGGCGGCCGTCGCCGCCCACCGGAAACGCCGGATCAGCGCCAGCCCGACGGCCAGGACCAGGGTCGGGAGGAGGGAGGGCGCGGTGAACTGGGCCAGCAGGTCCGGCCCGCGATGCCCCCATCCGCTCAGGGCCGAAAGGGCGATCGCGAGCGGGGCTCCCACCAGCGCCAGCGCCGCCAGCCGGAACAGCCCCGGCGCGATGCGCGACAAGCCCTTGCCTTGTTTCTGAACGCCGGTCGTCATGGCGCGTTACGGTCCCGCTTCGGAGGATTGCATGGCCAGACGGACCATCGGCGATATCGAGAAAATCTGGTCCAATGTCGAGGGCGTGAAGAAGCTGTCCGACCGGGTCGTCGGCGTCGGTCCGTTCGGCATCGGTCTCGACGGCCTCCTGACCTGGATCCCCGTGGTCGGCACCGCCTACAGCGTCGGCACGGCCGGCTGGCTGCTGCTGCAGGCGGCCCGCGTCCGGGCCAGCCCCGGCACGCTGGCGCGGATGCTGGCCTACCTCGGCCTCGACAGCGTGACCACGGCGGTCGGCGAGGTGCCCTTCCTCGACTTCGTGCCCAGCGTCGCCGACATGCTGCTGCGCGGCCATCTGATGGCGGCGAAAGCCCTGCAGAAGGACATCGAGACCACGCACTGGGTCGAGGCGAGCGAACGCGACGCCCGCGCGTCCGGCGAGCACGAGCGCCACCTCGCCACGCTCCGGGCCGACCCGAAGCTGCGCCGGATCGTCTACCTGCACGACTGAACGGCGCCGGGAGTTAATGTTTAAGTCCCGTAATTTCCGGCATCGGGGCGCTGAATCATAAGCGAAAACCGCGACAGGCAGCGTCATAAGCCCGCCGGAGGAAGCGGCTCCCGCAGACTGATCTCCGACACACCACACCGGAGATCAACTCATGAGCGAAGACCAGTCCGCTCGCCTCGGCCTGCCGTATCTCGCGGCGGGTCAGATGCAGAAGCATGTCACCCTGAACGAGGCGCTGACCCGGCTGGACGCGCTCGTCCAGCTCCGGGTCGAGAGCCGATCGACGGCCGAACCGCCGGCCGATCCGCAGGACGGTCGGCTGTACATCGTCCCGGACGGCGGCGACTGGCCGGGCTTCACGGCCGGCGATCTGGTGCGCGCCGAGAACGGGGTCTGGAGCCGCATCGAGACTCCGCCAGGGGCGCTGGCCTGGATCGGCGACGCGGGTCGCTGCGTGGTCCGCGAAGGCGCCGGCTGGACGCCGCTGGGCGAGCGGCTGGGCGAAATTCGCGATCTGGAACGCTTCGGCCTCGGCGCGACGCCCGACGGGACCAACCCCTTCCTCGTGCGCCTGAACAACGCCCTGTGGACCGCCCGGGAGGCCGCCTCCGGCGGCAACGGCGATCTGCGTCTGGTCCTGAACAAGGCGGCGCCGGATCGCGTCCTGTCCCTGCTGCTGCAGTCGGGCTGGAACGGCCGGGCGGAGCTCGGGCTCGTCGGCGACGACGACTTCGCGCTCAAGGTCGGCGACGACGGGGGCCAGTGGCGCGAAGTCTTCCGCGTCGACCGGTTCACCGGCCGGGCCGCCTTCCCGGCCGGCGCACTCCGCCGCGAGATGAGCATCCTGACCGCCGACGCCGCATGGCAGCCGCCGGCTTGGGCCCGCACGGTCGAAGCCGTGCTGGTCGGGGCGGGCGGCGGCGGCGGCGCGGGAGCCTTCGGGATCTCCGGTGACCGGTTCGGCGGCGGCGGCGGCGGGGCGGGCGGCGTCGCGAACTTCCAGTGGCGCGCGGAGGACGTCGCCGCCGGGCTGACGGTCGTCGTCGGAGCGGGCGGCGCCGGCGGCCTGTCGGCCGCTGGGCAGGCGGGAGGCGACACCCGTATCCTTCTCGGCCCGATCCAGCTGGCGGCCGCGGGCGGCGGCGGGGGCGGAAGCCTGGGCGACGCCTCCGGCGGCGCGGGCGGTTCCGGCGGGGCCGGTCTTCCGCGCGGGAACCCGGGGGGAGCTTCGGAGGTCGCGACGGCCGCCGGGGCCGGCGAGGCCATGG
>JAFAEC010000056.1 GCA_023424215.1 Pseudomonadota bacterium | reverse complement strand
GCGCTTCGCCATCCGCGAAGGCGGCCGCACCGTCGGCGCCGGCGTGGTGTCGAAGATCACCGAGTAAGCTCGGTCTTCCGACCTGAATACAGAGCGGCCCCCGGAGCGATCCGGGGGCCGTTTTGCCATGCGCCTCAAGCCGCGAGCGACCGCGTCGCGAGCAGGCCCCCTAAATGAACCGCACCTCGACCCCCGGCTTCACCGCCGCGGCCAGCTGTTCGGCGTCCCAGTTGGTCAGGCGCACGCAGCCGTGCGAGGCGGTCTTGGCGATCCTGGCCGGGTCCGGCGAGCCATGGATGCCGTAGCCGTCGCGGGACAGGTCGATCCACACCGAGCCGACCGGGTTGTTGGGACCGGCCGGCACGACGATGGTCTCGTCGCCGGAACCGTAGCTCAGCTCGTCGGGGTCGAAGGTGTAGTCGGGCTCCGGGGCCACGCCGTTGACGCGCAAGGTTCCGGAGGGAGCGGGATTGGTCTCGGAGCCGATGCTGGCGGGGTAGAAGGCGACCAGTCGGCCGGAGTCGTCGAAGGCCCGCAGCGCGCGCTCCGTCTTGTCGACAACGATGCGCGCCACAGCCGGCAGCGCGGCGTCGCCGACGGCCGGAACCAGCAGGCGCTGGCCGGGGGTGCGGAAGTCGACGCCGGGATTGAGGGCCTGCAGCAAGGCCTCGGTGATGTGGAAGCGTTCGGCGAGACGCTCGCGCGGGCTGGCGTACTGCACGCCCTGCCGGGCCTGGGTCGCGAGGTCGTCGGAGGGGGGCGGGCTGAACGGCCCCGCCAGGTCCGCCGCAGTCAGCACATAGGCGGTCATGGCCGCGCGCGAGTCCGCCGCGGTCAGCCGCCGCATCAGGGCGTCGTCGATGGCGTCGCCCTCGAGACCCTCGGCCTTGCGGAAGGCGGCCACGGCCTGGCGGGTGTTCTCGCCGCGCAGGCCGTCGATGACTCCGGGGGAGAAGCGGGAGCGGTCGAGCAGGATCTGCAGGCGCACCAGCCCGGGGTCCGGGCGGGCCGCCTCCGGGCCGGCCCGGGCGGCTTCGGGGGCTTCGGCGGCCGGCAGGGCTCGCTCGATCTCCTCCGCGGTGAAGACCGGAGCCGGCGCGGCGGCGCGATCGGGCGCTTCGGGGGAGGCTTCGGGGTCGGGCGCGCCGCAGGCGGCGAGGGCGAGGACGGCGGCGGCGGCGAGGATCAGGCGCATGGTAATCCGGACGCTGTGGCGGGTCCGGAGGCAATTCCTGGCGTGGCCCGACGTTCCGGAACGCTGGTCAGCGAAGGGCGGTGGCCAGGCCTTCGGCGGCGACCTCGGCCCAGCAGGCGTAGCCCGCGTCGTTGAGGTGAAGGTCGTCGGGGCCGACTCCGCCGCGCTCCAGTCCGCCCCAGTCCGCCATGGCGGCGAACCGGCCGTGCACGGCGTAGCGCTTGCGGCCGCCCTCCAGGGCGATCAGCCGGGCCATCTCGGCCAGGGCCGGGTTGCGTCCGCGGAAGGAGGGATTGTCGGTCGCTTCGGGCAGGCGCTGGGAGTCGACCAGCAGGACGTCGACGCCGGCGGCGTCGAGGACCCGCTGGCCGCGACGGAAGTCGGCGAAGACGTCATCCATCGACCGGTCGCGCAGCACGTCATTGGTCCCCAGCTGCCAGATCACCAGGTCCGGCCGGACGGTGGCGGTCTCGGGGCCCAGCCGGTCGGCGGTCTCCTTCGCCGTCTCGCCGCCGATGCCCCGGTTGACCACGGTCACCTCGACGCCCGGCAGCCGCTGTTCGAGTCCGGCCTCCAGCCGGGGAACGAAGCCCAGTTCCGGACGGCTGGCCCCGACCCCTTCGATCGACGACGAGCCCATGGCGAGGATGGTCAACCGGCCCGCCCCGACCGCGGCGCGGCTGCGCGTCAGGCCGTCGTTGGCCACGACGTGCGCGGCGCTGACCGGGCAGGGGGGCGTCGTCCGGGCCTGAACCGGCGCGGCGGCGGCGAGGAGGGCGAGGCCGGCGAGCGGCGCGGCGACGGCGAGACGGGCGGTCTTCAAGGGTTGGGCGTTCCGGTGGCGGGGTCGACGGCGGTGTCGCCGGAGTTGGACGAGCCCTCGGATCCCTCGGGCTCCTGGGCGGGGCGGGGCGGCTGCCCGTCGCGGGGCGGGCGGCGCTCTTCCTCGTATTCGTTCTGGCGGCCGGGGTCACGGTCGGTCATGGCGGTCTCCCTGGGGGCGGTCGGCAAGGCAACGCCTGGGCGCGGCCACGGCTCCGCAGCATCTCGTTCACCAATCCCCTAAACCGTACCGCAACGGCGCCTCGGGCAGGGTGTCGGGGTCGCGAGACGTCGCCCCCGGGGAGCCATGACCGAAACGCTGGATCTGGAGATCATCCGGCCGGACGCCCCGCGCCCGGCCGACCGGGCCGCCTGGGAGGCGATCCGGGCCGGAGACCCGTCGCTGGACCATCCCTATCTCGATCCCCGCTTCGCGCTCGCGGCGGCGGCGGTTCCGGGCGCGGCCCTCGCTGTGTTCCGGCGCGCCGGCGCGGCGGTCGCCTTCTTTCCGTTCCAGCGCCGCGGCCGGCTGATCCAGCCGCTCGGGGCGCCGCTGAGCGACTATCACGGCGTGATCGCGGCGGCGGGGGATCGGCTGACGCCGGACGAGCTGGCGCGCCGGCTGGGCGGCACGCTCCGCGTCGGCGGCTGGATCGTCTCGCCCGTCGAGACGCCGGGCTTCCTGCGCAAGTCCCGCATGGCCACGGACGTGACCGGCGGCCGGGAAGCGCTGTGCGACCGGCTGGAGGCGCGCAGCCATCGCTTCTTCAAGAACATGCGTCGGCTCGGGCGCGGTTTCGAGCGCGATCACGGCGCGCCGGTATTTTGCTGGGACGACCGCGACCCGGCGGTGCTGGACTGGATCGTCGGGCACAAGCGCGCCCAGTACCGCCGCACCCGCCGGCACGACGTCTTCGCCTGCGGCTGGACGGTCGAGCTGCTGCGCCGGCTGCACGGGATGCATCCGGACGGCTTCGGGGTGCGGGTCACATCCTTGCGCAAGGCCGACGGGACCCTGGTGGCCGCCGAGGCGTCGCTGGACGATCGCCGCACCCTGCACCTGTGGTTCCCGACCTACGACCCGGCCTTCGGCGCCTATGGCCCCGGCACCCTGCTGACCCGGCGCGAGCTGGAGCAGGCGGCGGAGGAGGGCTACCGCCTCGTCGACTTCGGCGCGGGAGAGGAGGGCTACAAGTCCGCCCTGTCCGAGCCCTCGGGGGCCGTGTTCGAGGGCGTGGCCCGGGACGGCGGCCTGGATCCCGCGGCTTTCGGGGCGCGGCTGCTGGCGGCCGGACCGGCGCCGCTGCGGCGTTTCCAGCAGAGCCTCGGCCGCCGCTTCGACATCATCAACGCCTGCGAGACCCGCGCCGCCGACTGGTGGGCGGGCGCGGCGGGGGCCGCCGCCGCCGCCGCCCGCAAGAGTCTGGGAGCCGCCGCATGACCGACCGCCTGATCCCGGCCTTCGACGCCGGCCAGAGGGCCGCCTTCGGCCGGACGCCGATGACCTACGCCCACCGGCTGCTGGACACTGGCCTGTTCGGCGACGAGGCGCTGGCGGCGCAGCTGGAGCGCCATCCGGCCGAGCTGTTCGACATCAACATCTTCCACTACGACGCCGACGACCAGGCGCTGCTGCAGACCGGGACCAAGGGCGACCGCCCCGGCGCGGCCCTGCTGGCGGCGGTCAAGGCCGGCCGGGTGTGGATCCAGATGCGCCGCATCCAGGACCACTGGCCCGAACTGGGCGCGGCCATGAAGCGCGTCTTCGCCGACCTGTCGGACCATGCGCCGGGCTTCCGGCCGGTGCAGGTGACCGGCCAGCTGATCCTGTCAGCGCCGCAGGCGAAGGTGCCGTTCCACGCCGATCCGCCGGGAGTGACCCTGTTCCACCTGCGCGGCGAGAAGCGCATCTGGATCTATCCCGTCGACGAGGCGCACATGCCGAGCCGGTCGATGGAGAACATCGTCATGGAGCAGCAGACCGAGGATCTGCCCTACCGGCGCGACATGGACGCGGCGGCCGAGGTGTTCGACCTGAAGCCCGGCATGGCCGTGGCCTGGCCGCTGCACGCGCCGCACCGGATCGAGAACCTCGGCAGCTTCAACGTCTCGCTGTCGTGCGACTACCAGACCTGGACCTCCCGCATCACCAACGGGGCGCACTACGCCAACGGCGTGCTGCGCCGCTGGGGCGCGCCGGTGCTGCCGGCCGACCGGGCCCCGATGGCGGCGCGGACGGCGCTGTGGGGGGCGTCGATGGCGCTGCGCCGCATGGGGGTGGTGAAGACGCGGCTGGAATCCTACGAGCGCGCCTTCGAGCTGGGCGACGCTCCGCCGCCGCCGGACAGGGGGCTGATCGCCCCGCTGGCCATGCGCTGAGGGCGGTCATCCTTACAACGAGGTCATGACCTCGATTTAAAGTGACTTGGCCATGGGCCGGACGCACCTTCCCGCCATGTTCAAAGGGAGGCTCCCATGAAACCCGCGATCGTCATCGCATCCGCCGCCGCCGCGGCCGCTCTCGCCGGACCGGCGCTGGCCGAGGGCCCGAACGTCGAGATCCGTCACGCCGTGGCCCGTGTCGCCATCGTGGTCGAGGACCGCGCCGACGTCGCCGTCGAGGTCGAACAGGGAACGTCGGAGCTGCCGGCGGTCCGCGTCACCCGCTCGGGCGACGAGATCCGGGTCGACGGCGGCTTGCGCCGCCGCGGCTGGTTCGGGGGCGACAACATCCGCAGCTGCAACACCGGCCCGCGCACGGGTCGGGCCGGCGAGGGGGCCTCGGTCGAGGTGCGCGGCGCCGGCCGGATCAACCTGGCGGACGCGCCCCTGATCGTCATCCGCACCCCGCGCGCCGTGGACGTCAACGCCTCGGGCGCCGTGTTCGGCTCGGTGGGCCGGGGCGCGACCTCGGTCGAGCTCGGCAACGGCGGCTGCGGCGCCTGGGATATCGCCAATGTCGACGGACCCCTGTCGCTGAGCATCGGCGGCTCGGGCGACATGCGCGCCGGGGCCTCCTCGTCGCTGGAGATCTCCATCGGCGGCTCGGGCTCGGTCTCGGCCGGGACGACGGGCGGCCTTGAAGTGGCCATCGGCGGCTCGGGCGACGTCACCGTGGGCCGCATCGACGGGCCGCTGGACGTGGCCATCGGTGGTTCGGGCGACGTGCAGGTGCGGGATGGAACCGCGCCGACCGTCGACATCTCCATCGCCGGCTCCGGCGACGTCGGCTTCGGCGGGGTGGCCGGGGACGTCGACATCTCGATCATGGGCGGCGGCGACGTGGACATCGCCCGCGCCACCGGTTCCGTCAGCCGCTCGATCGTCGGCGGCGGGGACGTTCGCATCGGCAGCTGATCCGCCTCAGCCGCCGCGAGCGAGAAGGCCCGGGAGCGTGGAACCCCCCGGGCCTTTTTCGCGTCCGCGACCCGGCTGCGACCGGCAACGAAAAAGGCCCCGGCGGATCGCTCCGCCGGGGCCTCGTTCGTCAGAAGTGATGGACGCTTAGAGCGCGCCCAGCACGCCGGCGATGCCGGCGCCCGGCAGGGTCGCACCGGCGCGGTCGCGGGCCTGCAGGCCGCCGCCGAACGAGTAGCGCAGACCGACCGTCCAGGTGTCGATGGTCACGTCCTCGACGTCGCCGCGGCTGTAGCCAGCCGCCACCGAGAACGGGGTCTCGGCGATCTGGTACTCGGCGCCGGCGCCGTAGGTCCACAGGTCGGCGTCAGCGCCGCCGGCGTCCAGGTTCGAGTAGCTGGCGCCGACGTTCAGGCGCAGGTTGGCCATCGGGTAGAAGGCCGCATCGCCGCCCAGGGTCCAGGCGTCGACGTCGTCGGCCGTGGTGTAGGCCAGCGAGCCGGTCAGGGTGGCGCCGGCCAGGTACTTCTGCGCCTCGGCGCCGACGGTCCAGGCCGTCTCGTCGCCGATGTCGGCCGCGCCGACGAAGCCGCCGAAGCGGACGTCCGAACCGGCCATGCGGGTCAGGTGCGCCGTGCCGGCCACGCCGGTCTCGTCGGCGTCGTCGTCATGGGCGATCGTGCCGGCGAAGGTGGCGGTCCAGCCCGAGAAGGCGTCCACGGCGACAACGCCGTCGATGCCGTAGCTGTCGCCGTCGGCCTCGAGGCCGCCGAAGTCGATTTCGCTGTTGGAGTAGGAGACGCCGACCGAGCCGACCGGGCCCGACTGGGCGAGGGCCGGAGCGGCGGCGAAGGCGGCGACGGCCGCGGTGGCGAGGAAGAGAGACTTCATTGTTTTTTTCCTTGCTCGCAGCGGCGGGGAGTCGCGCTGCGGAGGGCGGAGCTATCAGCCGCGATTCAAGCGTGGCTATTACAAAGCTGTCACGGAACGGCGGTGGGGAGCCCTTGTGGCCGTCGTGCCACGCATTGTGGCGCCGATGCGGCAGGGGCGCGGAGGGAAAGCGGCCAAGTCTCACGCGGCGGTCAGAATAGGGCCGATCGGGGGCTCCGGCGCCGCGTCCCGGGCCGGGGGCGACGTCGTCAGGCTCCGCCACGGTTTCGCCGCTTGACGGAAGCGGAATCGAACGTCATAAGCCCCCACTCTTGTTGGACCGGCTGTGCACCCCCGGGTGCAGACGCGGTTCGCAGGGACGACCTGAGTACCTGTTCTTTGCAGCGCTTCAGGACTTCAACGGCCTTCGCGGGCTTCCGCGTGGGCCGATCGTTTTTGCGGACGTGCGTACCCTGAGGGCTCTCGAGCCCGAAAGGCTCCGGTCTTTGAAATGGTTCACAGGGACGCGGTCCACCGACCGCTTGGGAAAAACAACCGATATGGATCAGAGCATCCGCATCAGGCTGAAGGCCTTCGATCACCGCGTCCTCGACTTTTCGACGCGCGAGATCGTCAACACCGCCAAGCGCACGGGCGCGACCGTTCGCGGTCCGATCCCGCTGCCGACCCTGATCGAAAAGTTCACCGTGAACCGCTCGCCGCACGTCGACAAGAAGTCGCGCGAGCAGTTTGAAATCCGCACGCACAAGCGCGTGCTCGACATCGTCGACCCCACCCCGCAGACCGTGGACGCGCTCATGAAGCTCGACCTGTCCGCCGGCGTGGACGTCGAGATCAAGATTTAATCGAGAAGGGCGGGATCCGACATGCGTACGGGCGTGATCGCCAAGAAGCTGGGCATGACCCGCGTGTTCGCCGATGACGGCGCGCACGTTCCGGTCACTGTGCTCCAGCTCGACGGCTGCCAGGTCGTCGGCCAGCGAACCCAGGAGCGGGACGGCTACGTCGCCCTGCAGCTGGGCGCGGGCATGAAGAAGGCCAAGAACACCAACAAGGCCCAGCGTGAGGCTTTCGCCAAGGCGGAAGTCGAGCCGAAGGCTTACGTGACCGAGTTCCGCGTCGACGCGGACGGCCTCGTCGACGTGGGCGCCGAACTGTCGGCCGACCACTTCGTCGCCGGCCAGAAGGTCGACATCCAGGGGCTGACCATCGGCAAGGGCTTCGCCGGCGGCATGAAGCGCTGGAACTTCGGCGGCCTGCGGGCGACCCACGGCGTGTCGGTCTCGCACCGCTCGCACGGTTCGACCGGCAACCGTCAGGATCCGGGTCGCACCTTCCCCGGCAAGAAGATGGCCGGCCATCTCGGCCAGGAAACCGTCACCCAGCAGAACCTGACCATCGTCCGCGTGGACGCCGAGCGTGGCCTGATCCTGGTCAAGGGCGCCGTCCCGGGCCACGACGGCAGCTACGTCAAGGTTCGCGACGCCATCAAGAAGGCCCGTCCGGCCGACGCCCCGTTCCCGGCCGGCGTCAAGTCGAACAAGGCCGCTGCTCAACCCGCTGAGACCCCGGCTGAAGAAGCCCCGGCCGTCGAAGCGACCGAAGGCGGTGAAGCGTAATGAAACTCTCGGTCATCAAACTCGACGGCAAGGCCTCGGGCGACGTTGAACTGTCGGACGCCGTCTTCGGCATCACCGACATCCGCGGCGACCTGCTGGCCCGTTACGTCAACTGGCAGCTGGCCAAGCGCCGCGCCGGCACCCACAAGGTCCAGACCCGGAACGAGAACTCTCGCACCGGCAAGAAGATGTACAAGCAGAAGGGTACCGGCGGCGCCCGTCACGGTTCGCGCCGTGCGCCGCAGTTCGTCGGCGGCTCGCGCGCCTTCGGCCCGGTCGTCCGTTCGCACGGCTTCTCGCTGCCGAAGAAGGTCCGCGCCCTGGCCCTGAAGCACGCCCTGTCCTCCAAGGCGAAGGCCGGCGACCTGGTGGTCGTCGACACCGTCTCGGTCAAGGAGCCCAAGACCGCCAAGCTGCGCGAGCAGTTCGGCAAGCTGGGCTGGAACAAGGCCCTGATCATCGCCGGTCCGGAAGTCGATGCGAACTTCGGCCTGGCCGCGCGCAACATCCCGCACATCGACGTGCTGCCGAACGCCGGCCTGAACGTCTATGACATCCTGCGGGCCGACAAGCTGGTGCTGACCAAGGCCGCCGTCGAGGCGATCGAGGCGCGCTTCTCTGAGAAGGAGGCCGCGTAATGGCCGGCGCTCAACCCACCGCGCGTCACTACGACACCATCCTGGCTCCGGTGATCACCGAGAAGGCCACGATCCTGTCGGAACAGAACAAGGTCGTGTTCCGCGTCGCGGACAACGCCACCAAGGACGAGATCGCCGCGGCGGTCGAGGCCCTGTTCAAGGTCAACGTGCTGAAGGTCAACACCCTCGTCCAGAAGGGCAAGACCAAGCGTTTCCGCGGCATCATGGGCCGTCGGGTCGACATCAAAAAAGCGATCGTGACGCTGGCCGAAGGCCAGTCGATCGACGTCACCACGGGGCTCTGATCAGATGGCCTTGAAGACCTACAATCCGACGTCGCCGGGCCGTCGCGCCCTGGTGCTGATCGACCGTTCGGAGCTCCACAAGGGCCGTCCCGAAAAGTCGCTAGTCGAAGGCCTGACCAAGTCGGGCGGTCGCGGGCAGGGCGGTCGCGTGGCCGTTCGCTTCCGCGGCGGTGGGGCCAAGACCCTGTACCGCAAGATCGACTTCAAGCGTCGCAAGTTCGCCTCGGCGACCGTCGAGCGCCTGGAGTACGATCCGAACCGGACCGCTTTCATCGCCCTCATCACCTATGAGGACGGCGAGAAGGCCTACATCATCGCGCCGCAGCGCCTGAAGGCGGGCGACACGGTGGTGGCCGGCGAGCGCGTCGACGTGAAGCCGGGCAACGCCATGCCGCTGCGCTCGATGCCGGTGGGCACCATCATCCACAACATCGAGATGAAGCCGGGCAAGGGCGCCCAGCTGGCCCGTTCGGCCGGCGCCTACGCCCAGCTGGTCGGCCGCGACCAGGGCTACGCCCAGATCCGTCTCGGCTCGGGCGAGCTCCGCATGGTGCTGGACGGCTGCATGGCCACGGTGGGCGCGGTGTCGAACCCCGACCACATGAACCAGAACCTCGGCAAGGCGGGCCGCAAGCGTCACATGGGCTTCCGTCCGCACGTCCGCGGCGTGGCCATGAACCCGATCGACCACCCGCACGGTGGTGGTGAGGGTCGCACCTCGGGCGGCCGTACGCCGGTCACCCCGTGGGGCAAGGACACCAAGGGCACCCGCACCCGCAAGAACAAGGCCACGGACAAGTTCATCATCCGTAGCCGTCACGTGAAGAAGGCTCGCTAACCGATGGCCCGCTCCTCCTGGAAAGGCCCGTTCGTCGACGGGTATCTGCTCAAGAAGGCCGACGCCGTTCAAACGTCGGGCCGCAAGGACGTGATCAAGACCTGGTCGCGCCGCTCCACCATCCTGCCGCAGTTCGTCGGTCTGACGTTCGGCGTCCACAACGGCCAGAAGCACGTGCCGGTGCTCGTCTCGGAAGAGATGGTCGGCATGAAGCTCGGCGAGTTCGCCCCGACCCGGAACTTCCCGGGCCACGCGGCGGACAAGAAGGCCAAGAGGAAGTAACCGATGGCCCAGACCAAGAACCCCCGTCGGGTCGGCCAGACCGAAGCCCGCGCCAAGCTGGTGAACGTCCGGATCAGCCCCCAGAAGCTGAACCTGGTCGCCGCCTCGATCCGCGGTCTGCCGGTGCAGAAGGCGCTGAACGAGCTGGAATTCAGCCGCAAGCGCATCGCCACCGACGTCCGCAAGGTCCTGTACTCGGCCATCTCCAACGCCGAGAACAACCACAACCTCGACATCGACAACCTGGTCGTCGCCGAGGCCTTCGTGGGCAAGAACCTGGTGATGAAGCGTTTCGCGAGCCGTGCTCGCGGTCGCTCATCGCGCATCCTGAAACCGTTCAGCGAGATCACCATCGTGGTCCGTGAAGCCGGCGAGGCCGCCTGATGGGTCAGAAAGTCAATCCGGTCGGGCTGCGGCTCGGCGTCAACCGCACGTGGGACAGCCGCTGGTTCGCCGGCGGCGCCGACTACGCCAAGCTGCTGCACCAGGACCTGAAGCTGCGCGAGTGGCTGAAGGAGCGCCTGTCGGCCGCCGGTGTGTCGCGCATCATCATCGAGCGTCCGCACAAGAAGTGCCGCGTGACGATCTACGCCGCCCGTCCGGGCGTCGTGATCGGCAAGAAGGGCGCTGACATCGAGAAGCTGCGCAAGGACATCGCGGCCCAGACCGAGGGCGAGGTTCACCTGAACATCGTCGAGGTCCGCAAGCCCGAGACCGACGCCCAGCTGATCGCCGAGAACATCGCCCAGCAGCTCGAGCGCCGGATCGCCTTCCGTCGCGCCATGAAGCGCGCGATGCAGTCGGCCATGCGCCTGGGCGCCAAGGGCGTCCGCATCAACGTGTCGGGCCGCCTCGGCGGCGCCGAGATCGCGCGGATGGAGTGGTATCGCGAAGGCCGCGTGCCGCTGCACACCCTGCGCGCCGACATCGACTACGGCTTCTACGAAGCCAAGACGACGTACGGCATCATCGGCGTGAAGGTCTGGGTCTTTAAGGGCGAAGTGCTCGAGCACGACCCGATGGCCCAGGACAAGCGCTGGGCCCAGGAAGCCTCGGGCCCGTCTTCCAACGAAGGTCGTGAACGTGGACCCCGCGGCGACCGCGGCCCGCGCCGTGACCGGGGACGTGAGAACTAGGTCATGCTGCAACCGAAGAAGACCAAGTACCGCAAGGCCTTCAAGGGCCGCATCCACGGTTCGGCCAAGGGCGGCTTCTCGCTGAACTTCGGCTCGTACGGGCTGAAGACGGTCGAGCCGGAGCGCATCACGGCGCGTCAGATCGAGGCGGCCCGCCGCGCGATCACCCGCCAGATGAAGCGTCAGGGCCGGGTGTGGATCCGGGTGTTCCCGGACCTGCCGGTCACCGGCAAGCCGGCGGAAGTCCGGATGGGCAAGGGCAAGGGCGCCGTGGACCACTGGGCCGCGCGCTGCCACCCGGGCCGCATCCTGTTCGAAATCGACGGCGTGCCGGACGACATCGCCCGCGAGGCGCTGCGCCTCGGCGCCGCCAAGCTGCCGGTGCGCACCAAGGTGGTCACCCGCCTCGACGCCGGCGTCGCCCATACGGAGGCCGCTGCCTGATGACCAAGATCGCCGATCTCCGGTCGCAAACCGCCGACCAGCTGTCCGACGAGCTGCTGAAGCTCAAGAAGGAACAGTTCAACCTGCGCTTCCAGGCCGCCACCGGCCAGATGGAAAAGACCCACCGGGTCTCGGAAGTGCGCAAGGACATCGCCCGCATCTCCACGCTGCTGCGTGAGAAGCGGACCGTCGCTTAAGGGAACGAAGATGCCGAAGCGAATTCTCGAAGGCGTGGTCGTCTCCGACAAGGGCGACAAGACCGTCGTCGTCAAGGTCGAGCGCACCCTGCTGCACCCGGTCCTGAAGAAGACCGTCCGTCTGTCCAAGAAGTATCACGCCCACGACGAAGCCAACGCCCTCAAGGTCGGCGACCTGGCCCGCATCGTCGAGTGCGCCCCGAAGTCCAAGCTGAAGCGGTGGGAAGTCCTGCCCGCCTCGGCTTCGTAAGAAGAAGGATCGGATCCCATGATCCAGATGCAAACTAACCTGGAGGTGGCCGACAATTCGGGCGCTCGCCGGGTCATGTGCATCAAGGTGCTGGGCGGCTCCAAGCGCCGCTACGCCTCGGTGGGCGACACCATTGTCGCCTCGGTGAAGGAAGCGATCCCGCGCGGCCGCGTGAAGAAGGGCGACGTCGTTCGCGCCATCGTCGTGCGCACCGCCAAGGACATCATGCGCAAGGACGGCTCTGTCATCCGCTTCGACAAGTCGGCCGCCGTCATCGTCAACAAGCAGAACGAGCCGGTCGGCACCCGCATCTTCGGCCCGGTTCCGCGCGAGCTGCGCGCCAAGAACCACATGAAGATCATCTCGCTGGCTCCGGAGGTCCTGTAACCATGGCCGCCAAGATCAAGAAGGGCGACAACGTCGTCGTCCTGACCGGCAAGGACAAGGGCCGCACCGGCCAGGTCCTTCAGGTCCTTCCGACCGAGAACCGTGTGGTGGTGCAGGGGATCAACATGGTCCAGCGCCACACCCGCCCGACCCAGATGGACCCGCAAGGGGGCATCAAGAACAAGGAAGCGTCGCTTCACCTGTCGAACGTCGCGATCGCCGACGCCAGCGGCAAGCCGACCCGCGTCGGCTTCCGCGAGGAAGACGGCAAGAAGGTCCGCTTCGCCAAGACGACGGGAGACGTCATCTGATGGCTACCGAGAAGTACACCCCGCGGCTGAAGTCCGAATACGTCTCGCGCATCCGCAAGGCGATGAAGGACAAGTTCGGCTACACCAACGAGATGCAGGTGCCCAAGCTGGACAAGATCGTCCTGAACATGGGCATCGGCGAAGCCGTGGCCGACTCCAAGAAGGCGACCGCCGCCCTCAAGGATCTGACCGCCATCGCCGGCCAGAAGGCCGTGCCGACCAAGGCTCGCAACTCCATCGCCGGCTTCAAGCTGCGCGAGGGCATGGTCATCGGCGGCAAGGTCACCCTGCGCGGCGACCAGATGTATGAGTTCCTGGACCGGTTCATCACCATCGCGCTGCCGCGCGTGAAGGATTTCCGGGGCCTGAAGGGCACCTCGTTCGACGGTCGCGGCAACTACGCCACCGGTCTGAAGGAGCACATCGTGTTCCCGGAGATCAACTACGACCAGATCGACCAGATGTGGGGCATGGACATCGTTGTCTGCACCACGGCCAAGACCGATGAGGAGGCCAAGGCCCTTCTCACCGAGTTCAAGTTCCCGTTCGTGAACTGAGCGGGAAGGGAAGAGAACAATGGCTAAGAAGTCCGCCGTGAACCGCAACGAGATGGTCAAGGCCCTCGTCGCGAAATACGCCGACAAGCGCGCCGCCCTGAAGGCGACCGCGAACGACGAGTCGCTGCCGCTGGAGGAGCGCTTCGAGGCGCGCCTGAAGCTGGCGCAGCTGCCGCGCAACTCGGCGCCGAACCGCATCCGCAACCGCTGCGAGGTGACGGGCCGTCCGCGCGCCTACTATCGCAAGCTGAAGATGAGCCGGATCGCCCTGCGTGAGCTGGGCAACCTGGGTCAGATCCCCGGCCTGACGAAGTCGAGCTGGTAAGGGGAGACAGACAGTCATGATGATCAACGATCCCCTGAGCGACATGATCGCCCGCATCAAGAACGCCGCGACCCGCAAGCGTTCGAAGGTGCTGACCCCGGCCTCGCGCCTGCGCCAGCGCGTCCTCGACGTGCTGCAGGACGAGGGCTACATCCGCGGCTACAACCTGGTGCAGAACCCGGGCGAGTTTCCGCAGTTCGAGATCGAGCTGAAGTATTTCGACGGCGCCCCGGTGATCGCCGAGATCAGCCGCGTGTCGAAGCCCGGCCGCCGCGTCTACTCGGCCATCAGCGACCTGAAGCCGGTCAAGAACGGCCTCGGCATCTCGATCCTTTCGACGTCCAAGGGCGTCATGTCCGACGCCGCGGCCCGCGAGGCCAACGTGGGCGGCGAAGTTCTCTGCAGGGTCTACTAAGATGTCCCGTATCGGCAAGAAAACCATCGCGATCCCGAAGGGCGTGACCGTCACGCTCGACGGCCAGACCGTGTCGGTGAAGGGTCCCAAGGGCGAGCGCACCTGGACCGTCGCCGAAGAGATCGAGGTCAAGCAGGAAGGCGACGAGCTGTCGCTGACCCCGCGTTCCGACACCCCGCGCGCCCGCGCGATGTGGGGCCTGTCGCGGACCCTCGTCGACAACATGGTCACCGGCGTCACCACCGGCTTCGACAAGACGCTGGAACTGGTCGGGGTCGGCTACCGCGCGGCGATGAAGGGCAACCAGCTGTCGCTGCAGCTCGGCTTCTCGCACGAGGTCGACATCGCTCCGCCGGCCGGCGTGACCTTCGCCGTGCCGAAGCAGACCGAGATCAAGATCTCGGGCAGCGACAAGCAGGCCGTCGGCCAGATCGCCGCCGTCATCCGCAAGCTGCGTCCGCCGGAGCCCTACAAGGGCAAGGGCGTCCGCTACGCGGGCGAGACCGTGCGCCGCAAGGAAGGCAAGAAGAAGTAAGCCATGGCCACCACTCTCAAGCAAAACGCCAAGCGTCGCTCCGAGCGCACCCGTCGCCGCCTGAAGGCCGTGGCCAACGGCCGCCTGCGCCTGTCGGTCTACCGGTCGGACAAGAACATCTCGGCCCAGATCATCGACGACGCCAAGGGCGTCACCGTGGCTTCGGCCTCGTCGCTGGAAGGCGGCAAGGGCTCGAAGGGCTCGGACGTCGCGGCCGCCGCCAAGATCGGCAAGCTGGTCGCGGAGCGCGCCATCGAGAAGGGCGTCAAGGACGTCGTCTTCGACCGTGGCGGCTACATCTATCACGGCCGGGTCAAGGCCCTGGCGGAGGCCGCGCGCGAAGCCGGCCTGAACTTCTAAGGGACGAGAAGCATGGCTCGTGAACCCAACCGCGGCGGCGGCGACCGTAATCGTCGCGACAACCGCAACGCTCCCGCCGCCGAAGGTCCGGACTCGGACATCGTCGAGAAGCTGGTGCACATCAACCGCGTCGCCGCCACCGTTAAGGGCGGCCGCCGGTTCTCGTTCGCGGCCCTGATGGTCGTCGGCGACGGCAAGGGCCGCGTCGGCTTCGGTCACGGCAAGGCGCGCGAAGTGCCGGAAGCCATCCGCAAGGCGACCGAAGAAGCCAAGAAGACGATGATCCGCGTGCCGCTGCGCGAGAACCGCACCCTGCACCACGACGGTCAGGGCCGCTGGGGCGCCGGCAAGATCATGATGCGCGCGGCCCCTCCGGGCACCGGCGTCATCGCGGGCGGTCCGATGCGCGCGGTCCTCGAAACCCTCGGCGTCCAGGACGTCGTGGGCAAGTCGACCGGCTCGTCGAACCCCTACAACATGATCCGCGCGACGTTCGAAGCGCTGAAGGTCCAGTCCTCGCCCCGTCAGGTCGCGTCCAAGCGCGGCAAGAAGGTCGCGGATCTGATGGGTCGTCGCAACGACGGCGCCTCGGCGCCCGAAGCCATCGAGAGCTGATCATGGCCAAGAAAGAACAAGCCACCGTCACCGTCCGCCAGACGGGCTCGCCGATCCGCCGCAAGGCCGACCAGCGCGCCACCCTGGCCGGCCTCGGCCTCAACCGCGTGGGCCGCGAGTCCACGCTGGAGGACACCCCCTCGGTCCGCGGCATGATCGCCAAGGTCCGCCACATGGTGGAAGTGGTCGAGAAGTAAGCCGTTTCGCCCTCTCCCGTTTTCGGGGGAGGGCGTCTCGCTTCTTGCGCATACCCGACGGGCCGCCTAGAAGCGGCCCTTCATTTTTTCCAGCCGAGTCCGGACCGCGTCCGGGCGCTAGCACCCGAAAGGATCAGGCACATGAAACTGAACGAAATCCGCGACAACGAAGGCGCCCACAAGAAGCGCATGCGCGTCGGCCGGGGCCCGGGCTCGGGCAAGGGCAAGACCTCGGGCCGCGGCGTCAAGGGCCAGAAGTCCCGCACCGGCGTCAGCCTGCTGGGCTTCGAAGGCGGCCAGATGCCGCTGTACATGCGCATGCCCAAGCGCGGCTTCAACAATCCCGGCGCCCTGAAGCTGGCCGAGGTGAACCTGTGGCGCCTGCAAGACGCCATCGACGCCAAGAAGCTCGACGCCAAGAAGGAAATCAACGGCGAGGCCCTGGTGGCCGCCGGCGTGATCCGTCGCGTCAAGGACGGCGTGCGGGTGCTCGGCACCGGCGAGCTGAAGGCCAAGCTGAACCTGGTGGTCTGGTCGGCCTCCTCGGGCGCCGTGAAGGCCATCGAGGCCGCCGGCGGCTCGGTCACCCAGCAGCGCATCGAGGCCGAGGCCAAGGCCGCGGCGCGCGTCGAGAAGCGCAACGCCGCCAAGGGCAAGGCCCCGGCGCCGAAGGCCCCCAAGGGCGACGCCAACAAGGTGTCGGCCCGCGCCCGCCGGACCGCGGCGGCGAAATAAGCTGACGGGCGCCCTCGCCACGGGGGCGCCCTTCTCCTATCTGGACGCAGGCGGCGACTTCGGGTCCGATGCGCCGCGTTCTGATCAGTCGGGGTGACGACACATGGCTTCGGCCGCCGAACAACTCGCAGCAAACATGAACATGGGCTCGTTCGCCCGCGCGACCGAGCTGCACAAGCGTCTGCTGTTCACGATCCTGGCCCTGCTGGTCTACCGGATCGGCACCTATGTGCCGATCCCCGGCATCAACGCCGAAGCCTTCCTCCAGTTCTTCCAGAACCCCGACGGCCAGCGCGGCATCCTGGACATGTTCAACATGTTCTCGGGCGGCGCGGTCGAGCGCATGGCCGTGTTCGCGCTGAACGTGATGCCGTACATCTCGGCCTCGATCATCGTGCAGCTGCTCGGCGCGGTGTATCCGCCCTGGGAGAAGCTGAAGAAGGAAGGCGGCGAGAGCGGCCGCAAGCAGCTGAACCAGTACACCCGTTACCTGACGGTCGTGCTGGCCCTGTTCCAGTCGGGCGGCATCGCCATCGGCCTGAACGCACAGCCGGGTCTGATCGACCAGCCGGGCCTGTTCTTCATCATCTCGACCATCACCGTGCTCACCGGCGGGACCATGTTCCTGATGTGGCTCGGCGAACAGGTGACCGCCCGCGGCGTCGGCAACGGCATCTCGCTGATCATCTTCGCCGGCATCGTGGCCGTGCTGCCGGGCGCCATCGCCCGCATGTTCGGCCTCGCCCAGGAAGGCCAGATCTCGGCCTTCACCCTGCTGTTCTTCGTGGCCATGGCCATCGCCGTGGTGGTCTTCATCGTCTTCATGGAGCGCGCCCAGCGCCGGCTGCTGATCCAGTATCCGAAGCGCCAGGAAGGCAACCGCATGGCCGGGGGCGAGCGCTCGTTCCTGCCGCTGAAGGTCAACACCGCAGGCGTCATCCCGCCGATCTTCGCCTCGTCGCTGCTGATGCTGCCGACCACGGTGGCGCAGATGACCGCCAATGCGAACCTGCCGTCGTGGATGAGCTGGCTGCCGGTCGTCACGGCCGAGATGCAGCACGGCCGGCCGATTTTCATGGTCTTCTACGGCGCGCTGATCATCTTCTTCACCTTCTTCTACACCTCGATCACCTTCAATCCCGAGGACACGGCCGAGAACCTGCGCAAGTACGGCGGCTTCCTGCCCGGCATCCGTCCGGGCAAGCGGACGGCGGAGTATCTGGACTACGTCCTGACCCGTCTGACCGTGATCGGCGCGGCCTACATCACCGCCGTCTGCCTGATCCCGGAAATGCTGATGGCCAACTCCGGTATGGGGCCTGCGGTCATCGGCGGCACCTCGATCCTGATCGTGGTCTCCGTGACCATGGACACCGTGGCGCAGATCCAGTCGCACCTGCTGGCGCACCAGTACGAAGGCCTGATCAAGAAGGCCAAGCTGCGCGGCCGCGGCCGCGGGACCACGGCGCCCGCGCGCCGCTGACCACCAACGCTCCGGGGAGGGCGACGATGAACCTGATCCTGTTCGGGCCGCCTGCGGCCGGCAAGGGCACCCAGGCCAAGCGTCTGGTCGACACCCGCGGCATGGTCCAGCTGTCGACCGGCGACATGCTGCGCGCCGCGATCGCCTCGGGCTCCGAACTGGGCCTGAAGGTCAAGGACGTGCTGGCCCGTGGCGACCTGGTCACCGACGAGATCGTCATCGCCCTGATCGAGGCGCGGCTGCCTGAGGCGGAAGCCGCCGGCGGCGCCATCTTCGACGGCTTCCCGCGCACCGTGGCCCAGGCCGAGGCGCTGGACGCCATGCTGGCCGGGCGGGGCAGCCAGATCGACCGCGTAGTTCGCCTGTGCGTCGACGACGAGGCCCTGACCGCGCGCATCGGCAAGCGGTTCGCCGAGCAGGGCCGGCCGGACGACAATCCGGAGACCTTCAAGGACCGGCTGGCGGTCTACAACCGCAACACCGCGCCGCTCCTGCCGTACTATGAGGCGCAGGGGAAGCTGGTCGAGATCGACGGCATGGGCTCGATCGACCAGGTGTCCGGGGCGCTCGACGCCGCTCTCGCCTGACAAGCTGAACGCGGGCTGACTTTTCGCCCCCCGGCGCGTTCATGGCGCATGTGGCACAGTCCGCGTGTGAACATCGCCCTGCAGACCCTCAGGCGCCCGCCGGTGCGCAACTTCGGCGTGGCCGTGGCGATCGCGGCCCTGCACGTCGGTGTCTTCCTCGTTGTCGCGCGCACCCAGCCGTCGGCCCCCGCGGTCTTGCCGCCGGTGATCGAGGCGGTGCTGTTCCGGCCGCCGCCGCCCGAGCCGCCGCCGCCGCCGGCCGAGCCCGCCCCCGAGGCCGGGGG
>JAFAEC010000034.1 GCA_023424215.1 Pseudomonadota bacterium | reverse complement strand
CCCCCCCCCCCCCCCCCCCCCCCCCCCCCCCCCCCCGCCCCCCCCCCCCCCCCCCCCCCCCCCCCCCACGGGGAGGTGAGCCAGTCCCGACCGCAGGCCCCCGCAACGGCTACGGTGTTTCCCGGGGGTGGCGGGGCCTTCCGCCGGGGGCTAAATCTCCCCAACGGGAGAAAACGCACATGACGACGCGAGCCAACGCGCCAGGATACATGCCGGGGTTCGGCAATCACTTCTCGACCGAGGCGGTCGAAGGGGCGCTGCCGGAGGGGCGCAACTCGCCGCAGCGGCATTCGCTGGGCCTGTACGCCGAGCAGCTGTCCGGCACGGCCTTCACCGCCCCGCGCAGCGAGAACAGGCGCAGCTGGCTGTACCGGCTGCGGCCGTCGGCGCAGCATCCGGCCTACAAGCCCTTCGAGCAGGGCCGGGTGCGCTCGGGGCCGTTCACGGACGCGCCGCCGTCGCCCAACCGGATGCGCTGGGACCCGCTGCCCATTCCGTCCGAACCCACCGACTGGGTCGAGGGGCTGGTCACCTACGGCGGCAACGGCGATCCGGACGCGGCGGGCGGGATCGGCATCCACCTGTATGCGGCCAACCGGTCGATGGTCGACCGGGTGTTCTACTGCGCCGACGGCGAGCTGCTGATCGTCCCGCAAATGGGACAACAGGTCTTTGTCACGGAAATGGGACGGCTTGACGCCCGGCCCGGGGAGATCGTCGTCATCCCGCGCGGGGTGCGTTTCCGGGTCGAGTGCGAGGGCGAGATCCGCGGCTATGTCTGCGAGAACTACGGGGCCATCTTCCGCATCCCCGACCTCGGACCGATCGGGGCCAACGGCCTGGCCAATCCGCGCGACTTCGAGACCCCGGTCGCCTGGTACGAGGACGTCGATCGTCCGACCGAGTGCGTGCAGAAATTCGGCGGCCGGCTGTGGACCACGACCTTCGCCCACAGCCCGCTGGACGTGGTCGGCTGGCACGGCAACCTGGCCCCCTACCGCTACGACACGGCGAAATTCAACACGATCGGCACGGTCAGCTTCGACCATCCGGACCCGTCGATCTTCACCGTCCTGACATCGCCGTCGGACACGGCGGGGACGGCCAACTGCGACTTCGTGATCTTCCCGCCGCGCTGGATGGTGGCCGAGGACACCTTCCGGCCGCCGTGGTTCCACCGAAACGTGATGAGCGAATTCATGGGGCTGGTGTTCGGCGAGTACGATGCCAAGGAGGGCGGCTTCGCCCCGGGCGGGGCGTCCCTGCACAACTGCATGAGCGGCCACGGGCCCGACCAGGCCAGCTACGACAAGGCGGTGAAGGCCGACCTGAAGCCGGTGAAGATCGAGAACACCCTGGCCTTCATGTTCGAGAGCCGGATGCCGATCCGCACCACGGAATGGGCGCAAACCAGTCCGACCATGCAGCTGGACTACGACGACGTGTGGACCGGCTTCGAGAAGGGACGGATCGGATGAAGCGCCTGCTGATCCTCGCCGTGGGCCTGCTGGCGGCGGCCTGCCAGCCGATGCCGACGACGCTCGCCGAGGGCGACCAGGAGCCGCCGGTGGTGCGCGACATCGACACCACCGACGTGCCCCCGCCGGTGCGCGTTCCCGAGCGGACCGAGGCCTCGGACTGCGAGGCGCGGGGCGGGCGCATGCTGCCGCAGGGCCGGATGCAGACGCTGCAGTGCGTGATCAGCTACGCCGACGCAGGCAAGCGCTGCACCGACGGCGATGACTGCCTGGGCGACTGCCGGGTGGAGGAGGCGCCGTTCCCGGCCGCAGGCGCCGCGGCCGCGGGCCGCTGCCAGGCCGACAGCGGGCGGTTCGGCTGTTACGCCACGGTCGAGAACGGCCGGGCCGGGCCGTCGATCTGCGTCGACTGACGGGCACGAAAAAGCCCCCGCCGCGATGCGACGGGGGCTTCTTGAGGATGTCCGGAGCTTACTGCGCCGGCTGACCCGGGTTCATCTCGCTGGGCGAGGTGTCCGGGGTGTTCTCGGTGGTCATGCCGCCGTCGGCGTTGCCGGCCTGCTGCTCGATCTGGTCGGCCTTCTCGTTCAGCATGGTTTCCTCGGCCTCGTTCGGCGTGGCCGCGGCTTCGGCTTCCAGGGCGTCGGCCTGCTGCTCGGCGGCCTTGTCGGCGGCGCTTTCGCCGCAGGCGGCGAGGCCGGCGACGGCGAACATGGCGGCGGCGGCGATGGTGAACTTGCGCATTGGGAACAGTCCCTCCGATGGATTGGGACTGCTGAAACGCCACGCTTCCCGGAAGGTTCACGGCGCCGTGATAAAAAAGTGAGCGTCGGCGTCGGCCTCAGCCGCCGTTCGCGAAAGCCACCCGCGCCGCGCCGAGCAGGGCGGCGTGCTTGTGCAGGATGACCCTGGTCGGGATGGCCTTCATGTAGTCGGTGAAGCGGCCCTTGCGCTCGAACCGCTCGCGGAACGGGCTGGCCTGGAGGAAGGGCAGGATGCGCGGGGCGATGCCGCCGGCGATGTAGACCCCGCCCCGGGCGCCGGTGGTCAGGGCGATGTCGCCGGCCACGGCGCCGAGGATGGCGCAGAAGCGGGCGAGGGTGGCGCCGCAGGGGCTGCGCGGGTCCTCGAGGGCCTGGGAGGTGATCTGGGCCGGGTCGTCGATGTGGGTCTCGCGTCCGTCGATCTCGGCCAGGGCGCGGTGCATGTTGAGCAGGCCGGGGCCGCAGATCAGGCGCTCGATGGAGACGCGGTCGTAGCGGCGGCGCAGGATGCGCAGGATCTCGTCCTCGATCGGGTCGCCGGGGGCGAAGCAGGCGTGGCCGCCCTCGGACGGCATGGCCATCTCCCCGCCGCGGCCGTCGCGGACGAGGGCCGAGACGCCGAAGCCGGTGCCCGGGCCGAGCACGGCGATGGCGCTGTCGGGGTCGCCCTCGTCGGGACCGCCGAGGGAGGCCAGTTCGTCCGCCGGCACGATCGGCGCGCCCCAGGCCAGGGCCTCGAAGTCGTTGATCAGCCGGGCCGGCCTGAGGCCGAGGGTCCCGAGCTGGGCCTCGGACAGCCGCCAGGGGGAGTTGGTCAGGTCGATCTCGCCGTCGGTGACGGGACCGGCCACGGCGATGACGCCTGCGGTCGGTCGGGCCTCGCAGCCGTCGATGAAGGCCTGCACGGCCCCGAGGAAGGTCGGGTGGTCGGCGCCCTTGAAGCTCTCGTGGTGCTCAAGCACCGGCTTGCCGTTGATCATGTGGGCGATGGCGAAGCGGGCGTTGGTCCCGCCCACGTCGCCGACCAGAAGGGTCTTGTCCCAGGCCACGGTCACTGCGTTTCCCTCTGCATCAGGCGTCCACCGCCCGGTCGACGACGTTCGGATCGGGCGGCCCGTCGGCATGGCCGTTCGGCGCGACCGGGCCGGCGAAACAGACCGAGGCGCCTTCCTCGGCCGTGCTGACCACCTGGCGGAACGAGGCGAACAGCTCGCGGCCGAAGCCCCAGGCCGAGCCGCTGGCGTGAGCCTCGCTGCGCTGCGCCGCGGGGCGGTCGCGGAGGTCGCCGACGCCGACCGTGGTCAGGACGCCCGCTTCGGCGTCGAGTCGGATCAGGTCGCCGTCGCGGACGTGGGCCAGCGGTCCGCCGGCCAGGGCCTCGGGGCTGACGTGGATGGCGGCCGGGGTCTTGCCCGAGGCGCCCGACATGCGGCCGTCGGTGACGAAGGCGACCTTGAAGCCCTTGTCCTGCAGCACGCCGAGCGCCGGCGACAGGCTGTGCAGTTCGGGCATTCCGTTGGCTTTCGGACCCTGGAAGCGCAGCACCACGACGACGTCGCGGTCCAGCCTGCCGTCCTTGAAGGCCTGCAGGGCCTCCTCCTGGGTCTCGAACACGGCGGCGGGGGCCTCGATGATGCGGTGCTCGGGCTTGACCGCCGAGACCTTGATCACCGCCCGGCCGAGGTCGCCCTGCACGAGGCGCAGGCCGCCGTCCTTCTGGAACGGATCGGAGGCGGGGCGGAGGATGTCCGTGTCGAGGCTCTCGGCCACGCCGTCGCGCCAGACCAGTTCGCCGTCGATCAGCGAGGGCTCCTGGAAATAGTGGTGGATGCCGGAGCCCATGATGGTCTCGACGTCGGCGTGGATGTGGCCGTTCTCCGCCAGTTCGCGGGCCACGAAGGCGACGCCGCCGGCGGCCTGGAAGGCGTTCACGTCGGCCGAGCCGTTGGGATAGACGCGGGCCAGCAGCGGGGTGACCGACGACAGCTGGTCCATGTCGGTCCAGTCGATCAGGACGCCGGCGGCGCGGGCCATGGCCACCAGGTGAATGGCGTGGTTGGTCGAGCCGCCGGTGGCCAGCAGGGCGACGATCATGTTGACGATCGAGCGCTCGTCGATGACGTCGGCCATGCGGCCGCGGCCCTCGCGGGCGAGCCGCACCGCCTGTTTCGCGGCGGCGGCGGTGAGGGCGTCGCGCAGCCCGGTCTCGGGGTGGACGAAGGCTGTCGAGGGCAGGTGCAGCCCGGCCAGCTCCATCATCATCTGGTTGGAGTTAGCGGTGCCGTAGAAGGTGCAAGTGCCCGGCGAGTGATAGGAGCCGACCTCGCTCTGCAGCAGGGTATGGCGGTCGACCTTGCCCTGGGCGTAGAGGGCGCGGACGCGGGCCTTCTCGGCGTTGGGAATGCCCGAGGGCATGGGGCCGGCGGGGGCGAAGACCACCGGCAGGTGGCCGAAGGCCAGCGAGCCCATGAACAGGCCGGGCACGATCTTGTCGCAGACGCCGAGGCAGACGGCGGCGTCGAAGGCGTCGTGGGTCAGGGCGACGCCGGTGGACATGGCGATGACGTCGCGGCTGAACAGCGACAGCTCCATGCCCGGACGGCCCTGGGTGACGCCGTCGCACATCGCCGGGGTGGCGCCGGCGACCTGGGCCGTGGCCCCCATCTCGCGCGCCGCTTCGCGGATGATCGGCGGGAAGCGCTCGAACGGGACGTGGGCCGAGAGCATGTCGTTGTAGGCGGTGACGATGCCGACATTGGGCTGCGCGCCCGACATGACGGTCAGCTTGTCGACCACCGGCTGGCCGGCGAAGGCGTGGGCCCAGTTGGCGCAGCTGAGCTTGGCCCGGCCGGGCTTGTCGGAGCCGGCGGCGTCCATGCGGCGCAGGTAGTCGGCGCGGGTCGCGCGGCTGCGCTCGACGATGCGGGCGGTGACCTCGGCGACGACCGGGTTGAGCGGCTTCATCGGGCGGCCTCCGTCCACAGCACTTCGATGTCGCCGGCGCGGGCGGCGACGAGGGCCGCGATCGGCGAGACGGACGGATCGCCGCCGACCTCGCGCTCGAACACCTCGCGCTTCTTCGCCCCGCTCAGGGCGAGGATGACCCGGCGGGCCTGGGCCAGCCACGGCAGGTTCATCGACAACCGATCCTCCTGCGGGGCCGAGGTGGAGCGGCTCTTGTGGACCGCGAGGACGAGGGGCGGATTGTTCGGCGCGAGCAGTTGCTTCAGCGCGGGATTGTCGGGGAACATGGAGCAGATATGGCCATCCTCGCCCATGCCGAGAAGGACGGCGTCCAGAGGCCGTCCGACCGCGCGCAGGGCGTGGGCGGCCAGCAGGCCGGCGCGGTCGACGGTGATCTGCTCGCTGTAGAGCGGCACGAAGCGGGCGCTGGCGGCCGGGCCGGTCAGCAGGCTCTGCTTCAGCAGCCGGGCGTTGGACTTGTCCGAGCTCTCCGGCACGTAGCGCTCGTCGACCAGGGTGGCGGTGACGCGCGACCAGTCGAGCGGCGCGGCGGCGAGTCGCCGATAGATCGGCTCGGGGGTCGATCCGCCGGCCCCGGCGAAGAAGGCGGCGCCGTCGGTGGACACGGCCCCGGCGAGGGCCCCGGCGAGCCGGTCCGCGCAGGCCTCGGCCCAGGCGACGGCGTCGGAGAAGGCGCTGACCTCAGCCATGACCGGTGTTCCATTCGCGGCCGGTGCGGGCCAGCAGGGCGGCGGCGGCGTCGGGTCCCCAGGTCCCGGCGGCGTACTCCTTCGGCCGCACCTCGCCCTCGGCCCAGGCGTCCGAGACCTCGTCGACCCATTTCCAGGCCTGCTCGGCCTCGTCGCGGCGGACGAACAGGGTGGAGTCGCCGGCCAGGGCGTCGAGGAGCAGGCGCTCGTAGGCGATGCGCCGCCGCGGGGGCCGGGTGCCGCGATCGTTCTGCCCCCAGGACAGGGACATGCGGATCGGCTGCAGCTGCATGCGCTGTTCGAGGCCGGGCCGCTTGTTCATCACCGACAGGGAGATGTCCTCCTCGGGCTGCAGCTCGATGACCATGCGATTGGCCTGCAGGGCGCCCCGGTCGCCCTGTTCGAAGATCGAGTGCGGCACCGGCTTGAACTGGATGACGATCTCGGTGCGCTTTTCCGGCAGGCGCTTGCCGGTGCGCATGAAGAAGGGCACGCCGGCCCAGCGCCAGTTGTCGATCTCGGCGCGGATGGCGACGAAGGTCTCCGTGTCCGAGTCCTGGCCGCGCTCCTCGTCGTAGCCCTTGACCGCCTCGCCCTCGACCACGCCGCCGACGTACTGGCCGCGAACGGTGACGCGCTCGGCCTCGTCCGGCGTGATCGGGCGCAGCGAACGCAGCACCTTGACCTTCTCGTTGCGGACGGAGTCCGGATCGAGATCGGCCGGCGGCTCCATGGCCACCAGACACAGCAGCTGCAGCATGTGGTTCTGCAGCATGTCGCGGAGCGCGCCGTACTCGTCGTAATAGGGCCAGCGGTCGCCGACCCCGACGGTCTCGCCGACGGTGATCTGCACGTGGTCGATCGAGAGGTTGTTCCACAGCGGTTCGAACACGGTGTTGCCGAAGCGCAGGGCGATCAGGTTCTGGACCGTCTCCTTGCCGAGGTAGTGGTCGATGCGGAAGACCTGGTTCTCGCTGAAGGCCGCGGCCACCGCGTCGTCGATCTCGCGGAAGGTCTCGAGGTCGCGGCCGACCGGCTTCTCCAGCACGACCCGGTCGCGCTCGCCGGCCAGCCCCGCCGCCTTCAGGGCGGTGACGATGCGGCCGTAGAGCGAGGGGGAGACGGCGAGGAAGGAGGTGGTCGGTCCGTCGCCGACGCGCGCCTTCAGGGGCTCCAGGCTGGCCGGGTCGGTGGCGTCGACGGCGAGATAGTCGAGCCGGCCGGAGAGGCGGCTCCACGCCGCCTCCGACCACGCCTCGTCGGCCTCGGCCTTGCCCTCGACGGCGGTCCGGACCTTGGCGAGATATTCGTCGCGGCTTTCGTCGGAGCGGGCGGCGCCGATGATCTTGAGGTCGTCCGGCAGCAGGCCGTCGTGCTCGAGGAAGTAGAGCGAAGGCAGAAGCATCCGCATGGCGAGGTCGCCGCCGCCGCCGAACAGCACAAGGGCCGCCATCCGCGCTCCTTCACTCCTGAACCCGTCGCTATGGAGGGTCTTTGGCCGCTTCCGGGGGCGGAGCCAACCGATACGGCTCCGCCTGAAACACCATGTGACGGCCGCGCGGGGCGGCGGCCGTCCTCAGGGGAATTCGCGCGCGCCCTGGCGGTTCCCGGCGCGGCCGGAGCCCGGGACGATCAGGGAGTCTCGGTGACCAGCAGGGTCGCCGGCGTGGTGCCGCCGCCGTAGGTCCCCACCCAGATGTCGTAGACGCCCGAGGAAGGCTTGTCGAAGCGGACCTGGGCGTTGTTCGAGTGCCAGCCGTCGTCGTTGCAGTACCACTGCCCGTCGGGGCCGTTGACCACGAGGGTGGTGTCCGAGGACGCCTCCGTGCGGAACACGAGCGGGAAGGAGCCGCTGGTGTAGGTGACCTGGTAGTCCGGCGCCGTCGCGATGGAGCCGGCGCAGGCCGAGGAGACGTTGGACGCCGGCACCTGGCCGCCCGCGGTCAGGCCGATGCGGTGGGGATCCGGGGTGAAGCCGCTCCGCAGGGTGATCTCGCCGTAGGTGGCGCGCATGCTCGCGTCCGGCATGGAGGCGTTGTCGGGCTGCCAGTCGGAGCCGTCGTCCTCGGCGAGTTCGCTGATGTGCAGGGTGGCCGCCGCGGTGCCGCCGCCGTAGGTCCCGACCCAGATGTCGTAGGTCCCCGAGCGCGGCGAGTTGAAGGTGACCTGGGGGTTCACGCCGCCGTTGGAGTCGTCGTCGCAGTACCACTGGCCGTCGGGGCCGTTGACCACCAGGGTCGTGTCGCTGCCGGCGTTGACGTAGATGTAGAGCGGCAGGGACCCGGCCGAATAGGTCACTTCGTAATCGGGGGCGTTGGCGATCGAGCCCTGGCAGGGCGAACCGATGCGCGAGGCGTCGATCGATCCTCCGGCGGTCAGGCTGATCGAGTGCGGATCGGGCGTGAAGCCCGAGTTGAGCCGGACCGAGCCGTAGGCGGCGGTCGCCGACGTGTCCTGCGCCGCCGCCGATGCGGACGCCAGCATGGCCGCCATGGCGGCGATGAATGCCTTTTTCATGATCCCGAACCCCCGTTTGGCCCCGCCGTCGAAGATGACATGCGGGCCGGACTCCGGCAACGGCCTTCGCTTCCCGCGCATCGAGGCTTGGCGGAACAGGCTGGCTCGCCCTACTTCCCGAACATGACGAAGGTTCTGATCATCGGCGCGGGTCACGCGGGCGGCACGGCGGCGGCCCTGCTCAGGCAGTACGGGTTCGACGGCGCAGTGGTGCTGGCGGGCGAGGAGCCCGCCCCGCCGTACCAGCGGCCGCCGCTGTCCAAGGCCTGGCTGAAGGGCGAGGCGGAGTTGGAGGACGTGCTGCTGCGCCCTGAGAGCTTCTATGCCGAACAGGGCATCGAACTGCGCACCGGCGTCACGGCGACGGCCATCGATCCGGCCGCGAGGACGGCGACCTTCGCCGACGGGAGGGTGGAGCCCTACGACGTGCTGATCCTCGCCACCGGGTCGACGGCGCGGAAACTGTCTTTGCCCGGGGCCGACCGACCGGGCCTGCTGGAGCTGCGCACCCTGGCGGACGCGCAGCGGCTGAAGGCCGCGCTCGGGCCCGGCAGGAAGCTGGCCGTGGTCGGCGGCGGCTATGTCGGGCTGGAGGCGGCGGCCTCGGCGCGCGCGCTCGGGGCCGAGGCGGTGGTGATCGAGCGGATGGATCGCGTTCTGGCGCGGGTGGCCTCGCCGGTTCTGTCGACCTTCTTCACGGACAGGCACCGGCGGGAAGGCGTCGAGATCCTGACCTCGGCCGAGGTGGCCGGGTTCGAGGCCGAGGGCGTGCGGCTGGCGGACGGCCGGCTGGTCGAGGCGGACGTGGTGCTGGTCGGGGTCGGGGCGCTGGCCTGCGATTCCCTGCCGCGCGCGGCCGGACTGGCCTGCGACAACGGCGTGGTGGTGGACGAGACCGCGCGGACCTCGGACCCTTCCATCTACGCCATCGGCGACGTGACCTTCCGGCCGATCCCGGCCCTGGGCGGCCTGCGCCATCGGCTGGAGAGCGTGCCCAATGCGCTGGAGCAGGCCAAGCAGGCGGCGGCGGCGATCGTCGGGCGGCCCGCGCCG
The DNA here is from genome assembly GCA_023424215.1 of Pseudomonadota bacterium. Classification (GTDB taxonomy): domain Bacteria; phylum Pseudomonadota; class Alphaproteobacteria; order Caulobacterales; family Caulobacteraceae; genus Brevundimonas. Next base: position 9,306 of record JAFAEC010000034.1, on the reverse strand, counting down.
GCGCCGGAAGTGCCGTGGTTCTGGTCCGATCAGTACGACGTCAAGCTGCAGATCGCGGGACTGGCCGACGGGGCCGACCGGCAGGTGGTGCGCGGCGACCCGGCCTCGGGCGCCTTCGCGGTCTTCCATCTGAAGGGCGACCGGATCGTTTGCGTGGAGGCGGTCAACGCGGCGGCCGAGTTCATGGGCGGCCGGCAGATGATCGGCCGCGGCACGCCGGTGGACCCGGCGCGGCTGGCGGATACGACCGTGCCGATGAAGCAGGTGGCGGCCGGCTGAGGCCGTCGGACAATTGTGAGAGTGTGTCGCAATTGCGGTTGCGGCGGCCGGGGAAGATGATAATGCGAACCGCTCGCATTTCAACTCTCCGGACCCGACTCATGACCGATCGCGCCGACGCGCTCCGCGCCCTCCTGTTCGCCTCGACCGCCGCCGGCATGCTGGCCGGCGGGCCCGCGCTGGCGGGGGAGCCGGGCGGGGCCGCCGATCCGCAGGACGCGACCAATCTCGGCACGGTCACGGTCACCGGACAGCCGGCGGCGCGGGAGCCGCAGTCGCCGGAGTTCACGGCTCCGCTCGTCGACACGCCGCGGTCGGTGACCATCATCCCGCAGCAGATCATCGAGCAGACGGCGGCGACCTCGCTGCAGGACATCCTGCGCACCTCGCCGGGAATCACCTTCGGAGCCGGCGAGGGCGGGCAGCCGCTGGCCGACCGGCCGTTCATCCGCGGCCAGTCCTCGGGCAACAACGTCTTCGTCGACGGCGTCCGCGACAGCGGCGGGCAGCAGCGCGAGGTGTTCAATCTCGAGCAGGTCGAGATCATCAAGGGCCCGGATGCGGTCTATTCCGGCCGCGGCTCGGGCGGCGGCAGCATCAACCTGTCGTCCAAGGCGCCGCGCCTGACCGATTTCACCCGCCTAGGTCTCGGCGCCGGGACGGACGGCTATCTGCGTGGGACGCTGGACCAGAACTGGCGGCTCGGGGAGACCGGGGGGCTGCGGCTCAACCTGATGTCGGCCGAGGGCGACGTTCCGGGGCGCGAGGCGGTGGACTACGACCGGTGGGGCCTGGGCCTGGCGGGGGCGATCGGCCTCGGCACGGCGACCACCGCCACCCTCAGCTACTACCACCTCACCTCTGACCAGATGCCGGATTACGGCATTCCGCTGTTCACCAAGATCGGTGTGCGCACGACCGACAGCGGCGTGCTGGATGTGCCGTACGACAGCTTCTACGGCCTGAGGGCGCGGGACTATCTGACCAACGAGGCCGACAGCCTGACCCTGAAGGTCGAGCATCGGATGAACGACGCGCTGTCGATCCGCAACGTCACCCGCTACGCCGAGACGCTGAACGACTATGTGGTGACCAATCCCGGCGACGGCGGCCGCATCGACACGGGCGGCGCGGCCCTGATCGACGGCGAATACTGGATGAAGCGCGGGACCAAGTCGCGCTGGAACCCGACCGCGACCTTCGCCAGCGTCGTCGACGTGTTCGGGCGGGTCGAGGCCGGAGGGCGGAGGCACAGCTTCGACGTCGGCGCCGAGTTCAGCCGCGAGATCAACCGCAACGCCTCCTACGCGGTGACGACGACCAGCGGCTCGGCCTGCCCGGCGCCGCTGACCGGGTTCGACTGCACGCGGGTGTACGATCCGAACCCGTCCGATCCGTGGAGCGGGACGATCACGCGCGGGATCGAGACCCATTCGAACACCAACACCCTCGGCCTCTACGCCTTCGACTCGATCGCGATCGGCGAGCGCTGGGTGCTGAACCTCGGGGTGCGCCACGACAGCTACGAGGTGGACGGGACGGCGCTGGCGCGCGGCGCGACGACGCCGACGGCCGAGGAAGGGTCGTGGGACTTCGTCAACTACCAGGGGGGGCTGGTCTACAAGCCGACGGAGACCACCAGCGTCTACGCCTCGTGGGCCACGTCCTCGACGCCGCCGACGGTGTCGGCGGGCGACCAGAACGGCGTCGGGGGCGAGGGCTCGGGCAATCTCGCCGGCGAACTGCCGGACCCGGAGGAGAGCGAGAGCGTCGAGATCGGCGCCAAGGCGACCCTGTTCCACGAGCGCCTGTCGCTGAGCGCGGCCCTGTTCCGCACGGTGCGTCGCAACGCCCAGATCCAGGTCTCGCCGGGGGTGTTCGAGCAGGCCGGGGAGGCCGAGGTGCGCGGGCTGGAGCTCGGCGTCTCGGGCAACCTCACCCGCGACTGGCAGGTGTTCGGCGGCTACACGTGGATGGACTCGGAACTGGTCTCGGGGGCCTACAACAACGTCAACGTCGGCGACCCGCTGGCCAATACGCCGGAACACAGCTTCAGCTTGTTCACCACATACCGGGCGACGCCGCAGCTGGCCGTGGGCGGCGGCCTCTACCACGTGTCGGACAGCTTTGGCGGCAACCAGGGCGGGGCCGGCGGAGGGGCCAACCGCATCTACGCCCCGGCGTACACCCGCGTCGACCTGTTCGCCTCGTACGACCTGACCGACCACGCCTCGCTGCAGCTGAACGTCCAGAACGCCGGGGACGAGGAGTACATCCTGCGCACCAACGGGGTGCACCACGCCGACGTGGCCCCGGCGCGTCAGGCGATCCTGACCCTCAACCTGCGCTACTGACCGCCATGCTGCTGCACATCCCCGGCGTCTTCACGAAGGACGAGGTCGCGGCGCTGCGGGCGCGGCTGGACGGCGGCGACTGGGTCGACGGCAACGTCACCTCGGGCCACCAGTCGGCGACGGCCAAGGTCAACCGCCAGCTGCCCGAGGACTCGGCCGAGGCGAGGGAGGTCGGGGCGCTGGTGCTGCAGGCGCTGAACGCCCATCCGATGTTCGTGTCGGCAGCGCTGCCGCACACGATCTTTCCGCCGCTGTTCAACCGCTACGAGGGCGGCGAGCATTTCGGGGTGCACGTCGACAACGCCATCCGCCAGCGCGGCGCGGTCCGCATCCGCAGCGACCTGTCGTGCACGCTCTTCCTGTCCGAGCCGGAGGACTACGACGGCGGCGAACTGGTCATCGAGGAGATGTACGGGCCCCAGACGGTCAAGCTGCCGGCCGGCGACCTGGTGCTCTACCCGTCGAAGAGCCTGCACCGGGTGACGCCGGTGACGCGCGGGGCGCGGACAGCCAGCTTCTTCTGGCTGCAGAGCCTGGTGCGCGACGACGCCGACCGCGAGACCCTGTTCCGCCTCGACGTGGCCATCCAGCGGGTGACGCTCGACAAGGGGCCGAAGGATCCGGCGGTGCTGGAGCTGACGGCGGTGTACCACAACCTGCTGAGGCGGTGGTCGGAGGTGTGAGCCTCAGTACACATCCCGCCGGTAGCGGCCCGTCTCGAGCAGTTCCAGCACCTGCTCGGCGCCGAGCGTGGCCTCGAGCGCCGCGTGGACACCGGTCGACATGCCCTCGAGGCTGCCGCAGACCAGCAGGGTCGCGCCGCGGTCGACCCAGCGGCGCAACTCGTCGGCGTGGTCCTCGACCAGCGCCTGGACGTACCGGCCGCCGGGCTGGCGCGAGAAGACGCGGTCGAGACGGGTGAGACGGCCGGATGCGAGACAGGCTCGCAGCTCCTCGTCCAGCCAGGCGTCGTGAGCCGGGCTGCGCTCGCCCCAGAGCAGCCAGGCGCCGCCGTGGCCGCCCTCCGGCCGGGCGCGGAGGTGGCCACGCAGGCCCGCCAGCCCCGTCCCGGCGCCGATGAGGACGATCGGCGTCGCGGCAAGCGGGCCGTGGAAGCTGCGGTTGGCGCGCAGCCGCATGTCGACCTCGTCGCCGACCGCCAGATCGCCGGTCAGCCAGCCGGAGGTGAGGCCGGGGGAGCCGTCGTCCCGGATCGCCCGGCGGACGATGAGCTCGACGTGGCCGTCGCCGGGGAGGGAGGCGACGGAGTATTCGCGGCTCGCTCCGGGCGCGCCGTCGCGAGGCGGCAGGCCGATCTCGGCGATGTCGCCGGCCTGCCAGTCGGGGGTGTGGCGGACGGGCTCGAAGGCCAGCCGCCAGGCCTCGCCGCCGGGGCTGCCCGGGTTGAGGTGCGCGCGCTCGACAAGCCGCCAGCGATCGAAGGCCGGCGGGGTCCAGTCGGCGGCGACCGGCCCTCCGATCAGGGCGGCCAGTTGATGCTGCCAGTGGCGGATGGCGCCGGCGTCGCCGTCGTCGACCTCGACCCTGTCGAACAGGGGTTCGGCCCCGGAGCGGCGCAGCCAGCCGTCGAGCGCCCGGCCAAAGCCGCAGAACCGGGCGTAGGAGCTGTCGCCGAGCGCCAGGACGGCGTAGCGCAGGCCCGCCAGGTCGGCAGGGGCGGCCATGTGCCGGTTCACGAAGCCGGACAGGCTGTCCGGGGCGTCGCCCTCGCCCGTGGTGGCGGCGACGATCAGCACCCGCCCGGCGGCCCGCAGGTCGGCGGGATCCAGGTCGCCGAGCGGGGCGACGCGGGCAGGGATCCCGCCGGCCGAGAGGGCGTCGGCGGTCATCCACGCCAGCTGTTCGGCCAGTCCGGTCTGGCTGGCGAAGGCCACCCGCACGACCTCCCCGTCTCCGGCAGCGGAGAGGGCCCCGGCGCGCGCCGCGGCGTGACGCCGGGCGCGAGCGCGGACGAGGACGACGGCGACGATGGTCAGCAGCCACAGGGCGATGGCCGCGGCGGCCCCCAGCCAGCGAACCGGATCGGACGTCACGCCGCCTCGTCGAGCATCGCCTGGAAGGCCGGGGTGACCACCTCCGTCAGGCCAGCCTCGCCGCGCACAACGAAGGCGGCGGAGATGTTCTGCGCTTCGGCGGAGGCCGGGCCCTCGACCGGTCCCATGACGGCGAGCGCCGTGGCCATGGCGTCGGCGTGCATCGCGGTCTCCGCCAGGACGGTCACCGAGGCGATCCCGTTGTCCAGCGGCCGGCCGGTGCGGCCGTCGATGGTGTGGCCGTAGCGGCGGCCGTCATGGTCGAAGCCGCGGATCCAGTCGCCGGAGGTGGCGACGGCGAGGTCGAACAGGGCGGCGACGGTGCGAGGCCCGGGCGCGCCCGGGGCCTGCTGCAGTTCGACCCACCAGGGCTGGCCGTCAGGCTTGACGCCGCGGCCGCGGAGCTCGCCGCCGATCTCGACCAGGTGATGCGCGGCGCCCAGTTCGACCAGCCGGTCGGAGACGCGATCGACGGCGTGACCCTTGGCGATCCCTGACAGGTCCAGCTTCATGCCGCCCATCTGCTGCACGCCCCGCGCGCCGCGGTTCAGCCGCAGGCCCTGCCAGCCGGAGCGGCCGAGGGCGTCGGCGATCTGTTCGTCGGTCGGCAGGTCGCCGGCCGGACGTGGGCCCGGTGGCCCGAAGCCCCACAGGTCGACGAGCGCCCCGAGCGTGGGGTCGACGGCGCCGTCGGTCTCGTCGGCGAGGTCCAGCGCCGCGTCCAGCAGCGCCCAGAAAGGCTCCGACACCTTGTAGAAGCCCGGGGGCGCGCCGTTGAACCGGGCCAGCTCCGAGCGCGGCTCCCAGTGGCTGAAGTGCATGACGAGCCGCGCCAGCTCGTCCTCGATCGCCGCGCGGGCCGCCGCGGGGGCGAGGTCGCCGGGCGGGACGAGGCGCACCGACCAGGTCGTGCCCATGGTCTCGCCCGACAGGTCGACGATCGCCGCCGCGCCGGTGGGAGGAGTCGGCGTCCGCCCATGGGTCGGGATCAGGACGCGATTGTCGGCGGCGGGGGTCAGGGCAGAACCTCCAGCACGGCGACGTACTGGGCGTTCGAGGCGATGGCGTCGCCCTGCGCCGGGGTGCGGACCGCGGCGTTCAGCCAGTACATGCCCGGCTCGGGCCAGGTGACGGTGAAGGCGCCGTCAGGGCCGGTGGTGACGGTCATCTCCTCCGGGTTGTCGCGGTAGCGCGTGCCCCCGCGGGCGATGGTCACCTGCACGCCGGCGGCGGCGACGCCGTCGCTGGAGAGCTTGAAGGTGGCCGGCTCGCCGGCGACGAGGTCGTTCGGGTGGCTGACCGGGATCATCGCCAGACCGTCGGCGGGGTTGGTGAAGACGCTGTCCGTCGGGGCGCCGAGGGTGACGAAGGTCTCGATGCGGTTCGAGGTGCGGGTGGCGACGACATCGGCCGCGCCCGCCGGGACGGCGCCCGGGAACTCGGCCGCCTGACCGCGCCAGCGCTTCTGCTCGCCGTTCTCGGTCCAGGTCGCCATGACCCCGCTCATGACGTTGGCGACCTTGTACGTGCCGGGTTGCGTCAGGTGCAGGTCGAAGGTCGAGCGGTAGCGGGCGCGGTGCAGGTTCTCGGGCTGGACCGTCGCGCCGTCCGGGCCGGTGATCGTCAGGCCGGAGAGGTTCATCGCCGCGTGGTCGGGGATGAAGACGCCGTTCGACATGCCGGCGTCGAAACCGACCCAGGCGCTGTCGCCGGAGAGGACGGTCGAGGTCGGGGCCAGCCAGGCGCGGTGGGCCTGGGCCGACATGGGCGCGGCCAGGGCAGCGAGGGCGGCGATGAGGCCGAGGGACTTCTTCATGGCGGACATCCTCTAGCGGGTGACGGCGACGGCGACGGCGCCAAGTTCGGTGGAGCCGGACGCCCGGCCGGTGTTGGCCGAGCCCCAGCGGAAGGGCACGCGCACCACTTCGCGGCCGCCCAGCTCGCGGGCCGCCTCGACGACCATGACGTAGTCGCCGGCAGGCAGGTTCGACAGGCGGGCGCCGGGGACGCGGACGGTGTGCGTCCCGGGGGCCTTGGTGGCGCTGGAGATCCCGTCGGCGGGCAGGGTCATCGACCGGCCGCCGCGCCGCCACCAGGTGCGCATGTCTTTCAGCCAGTCCTTGCCGTCGCCTTCGCGGTTGGCGGTCTGCTGGTACCAGACGGCGAGGGTGCGCACGGCGGTGTTGTCCGGCCGCTCGATCCACACGGCGACATAGGGGCGGTGGTAGGCGGCGACGCTGAGGCGGGGGACGGTGACGGAGACGCTGAGGTCGGCGGCCAGCGCGGGCGTGGCCGCCGCGCCGGCGGCGAGGGAGACGAGGGCGAGGGGAAGCGGACGCATGAACGGCCTCAGTGGATGAACAGCAGGGCGATGACGACGGGGACGAGGACGCCGAGCCCCAGCAGGGGCCAGGTCGAGGGGCGCTGGCGGGCGTGCATCCAGGTCAGGGCGAGGCCGGTGAGGGCGAAGATCACGCAGGCGACGGCGAAGACGTCGATGAACCAGTACCACACGATGCCGGTGTTGCGGCCCTTGTGGAGGTCGTTGACGTACGCCACCCAGCCGCGCGTGGTGCGCTCGCGCAGGGCCTCGCCGGTGGCGCGGTCGAGGGTCAGCCAGCCGTCGCCGCCGGGCTCGGGCAGGGCGACGTAGATCTCGTCGGCGGTGGTCTCGGTGGGACGGCCGGCGATCCGGGCGCCGAGCGCGTCGGCGGCCCAGCGGGCGACGGCGTCGGGGACCGGATCGGTGGTGTCCTCGGGGAAGGCGGCGAGGCGCGCAAGCAGGGGCGCGGGCAGCTCGGCGGTGGTCTCGACCACGACCGGCTCCGCCGGGATCTGGGCGGCGTGATTGAGCGTGACGCCGGTGATCGCGAACAGCAGCAGGCCGGCGAGGCTGACGGCCGCCGAGATCCAGTGCCACTGGTGCAACTGCTTCAGCCAGAACGACCGGCGGGCGTTCAGGGCGGGCCTGGGTGTCGGGCTGGCGGCGTCGGCGTCGGTCACCTCCGGCTTGTGCCGAACCTGCGAACGATTTGCAATAGCCGGATCGTCGCGATCAGCGCGACAGGCGCAGCCCGAGGCGGAGGGTGCGGGGCGGCCCGTAGCCGGCGACGCCGGTCCCGGTCTCCGACACCTCCACCTCTTCGTCGAACAGGTTGTCGGCGGCGAGATACAGATCGACGCCGGGGCGCACCGTCCAGTCGGCGCGGAGGGCGGCGACGATCGCCCCCTCCAGCACGCGGCTGTTGAGGTCGTCCTCGTAGCGGTCGCTCTCCCAGCGCAGGTCGGCGGCGAGCGTCAGCCGGTCGGTCGCGCGCCAGTCGAGCCCGGCCACGGCGCTCCAGCGCGGCGCCTGGGCCGGGCGCAGGCCGGTCAGCTGCGGGGCGGCGGTCCCGCCGTCGACCTCCGCGTCGGTGAAGGCGGCGGCGGCGCGCAGCGACAGGGCGTCGCTCACCTCGAAGCGGCCGTCGACCTCCACGCCGGTCGCCTCGATGGTCCCGGCGTTCATGCGCTGGCGCAGCACGCCGCCGGCCGGGACGAAGCCGGCGCGCGGGAAGACACCGGGCCCCTCGGCGAGGGTGACGTTGACGATGGCGTCCTCGATCTCGTTGCGGAAGACGGTGGCGGAAACCGAAGCGCCTTCTCCGGTCCAGCTCCAGCCGGCCTCGATCCCGCTGAGCCGCTCGGGCTCGAGGCCGGCGTTGGCCTCGGTGATGTCGTTGCCGACCCGGAAGGGCCGGTGCAGCTCGTTGAGGGTGGCGGGCCGGAAGCCGGAGTAGGCGGCGGCGCGGAGCGCATGGCCGGCGCCGAGGTCGCGACGGGCGGTGAGGCGGGCGCTGACCACCTCGCCGGAGCGGTCCGGGTCGGTCTCGTCCAGGGTCAGCGCGCCGGTGGCGAGATCGAATTCCCGGCGCAGCCCGTCGCGGTTCCGCCAACGGTCGGCGCGCAGGCCGCCGGCGACCAGCCACGCGCCCGAGCTCCAGGAGCCGTCGGCATAGAGGCCGGCCACCGAGCTTTCGCCGCCGGCGATGCGGCCGCGGGTGAAGCCGGCCCCGAGGTTGCGGAAGCGCTCGCGCGTCTCGCCCTCGAACAGGCGGGCGTCGGCGCCGACCTCCCATTCGACGCGGGCGATTCCGCTGACGATGACCCGCCGCAGGGCCGCGTTCGCGCCCCAGCCGACGGCCGGGGTCTCGAACTGGTGGTTGGCGGGCGTGGCGCTGGAGCGGTCGTCGGCGATGGCCACGAAGGTGTTGGCGAGGTCGCTTTCGCGCCGCCAGAGCTGCAGCCGCCAGCCGGGGCGGTCGCCGTCCGGCCGGGCCGCGGCGGTCGCCGACAGGACGGCGCCGCTGGCGCGGGCGCGGGAATTCTCGACGCCGGAGCCGCGGTCCTCCTCGAAGGCGGCGGCGCGCAGGGACACCGTCGCCGGCCCGGCCGGGACGTCGGCGCGGAGGGCGGCGCTCTGCACCTCCAGATCCAGAGGCGCGTCGGCGGCGCCGGCGGCCGGGCCGCGCACCGGGACGTAGCCGTCGCTGGTCTCGTAGAGGGCCGAGCCGACCAGGCGGGCGCGGCCGAGGTCGGTCGCCCCGGACGCCGCCAGCCGGGCGCCGCCGCGCTCCGCG
>JAFAEC010000219.1 GCA_023424215.1 Pseudomonadota bacterium | reverse complement strand
CCGCTCTGCAGCCCCTCCAGCTGCGTCGCCAGCACCGGCGAGGCCGCCAGCGCGGCCCCGGCCGGGTCCTCGGCGCGGCGGGTCAGGGTCTGCTGCGCGATCTGCGCCGCGCGCGAGTGGAAGGCCTCGGCCTCGGCATAGCCCGGCTGGCCCGGCTCGGGCCTCAGGCCCTCGACGTGGGCGCTGATTTCCGCCGCCGACATGCCGTCGAAGCCCGGCAGGGCCGCGTGCTGGCGCCGGGCCTCCTCCACCTCGGCCGCGTAGCGCGCCAGCTGCGCCGGGGTCAGCACCTCGGCCAGAGAGGCCGGGTCGGCCCCCGCAATGGGCATGCCGGTGGCGGCGATGGACGCCAGGTTGTCGCGCATGGCCGCATCGGCCTGCACCTGGGCCACGATATCGGCCGGGTCCGGCTCATCGCGCTTGCGGATCGCCGCGGTCATCAGCCGCGCCTTGGTGTCCGGCCGCAGCCGGCCGTCCAGCGCGCCGCCCTCCAGCAGGGCGATGGCCCGTTCCGGCTCCCCGGCGTCGATCATCGACGACACGTAAACGTCGGTGTAGCCGTCCAGCAGGCGCGCCCGCTCGCCGCCGCGCGCCGCCGCCGGCAGGGGGGCGACCAGCTGGTCGACGTTGGCCACCGCCTGCTCGTACATCGACGGCGACCCGATCAGGGCGTTCAGGGTGGCGTCGCCGCCGGCCCGCACCTGCCCGGCCACATAGGCCTGCGTGCCGCGCTGCTGCACGTCCATGGCCCGCGCCTGCAGCTGCAGGCGCTGTTGCTGCATCTGCTGCTGCACGCGCGGGCGCAGATGCTCCGGGGCCTCGGCGACGATCTGGTTGGCGATCAGGTCGTGTTCAGCCAGCAAGCTGGCCTCGTAATCGTCGGTCGACCCGTCGAAGCGGGCGTCGATTTCGGCCTGTTTCTCGCCCAGCTGGCGCATGTAGGCGCCGCTGATCCGCGCCAGCGTCGCCCCCTCGCGCGCCGCGGCCGCCTCGACGGCGAAGGCCCCGCGGCGCTGGCTTTCGTACTGGATCGCCCGCTGGCCCAGCCCCTCGCCGTATCGGTTCAGCCCGCGCTCCAGCGCGTCCCGCTCCGTCGACGTCAGCGGCAGGTCGTCGCCGAACCCCGTCCGCCGCTCGGCCAGCCTCGCCGTCGCCCGGCGCGCGAAGCCCGGCTCGACCCCGTCCCACGCCGCGCCGGCCTCGTTGAACTCGGCGTCGGCCTCCGTCTCGAACCGCGACAGGATCGGCCGCACCGCCTCCTCGGCCTCGGCCCGGGCGACCTCCTCCTCAAGCAGGCGGGTGCGTTCGACCTCGCCCGCCCACTCCTCCATGCCGCGCGCGACCTCGCCCAGGCCAAGGTCGCTCGGCTGCGCCACCGCCGCCGACGGCCGGGCGCCGCGCCCCGGGCGCAGCTGGACCTCGGGCAGTCTCATCGGCCGTACCCCTTGCGATACAGGTTGGCGCGCGCCGCCTCCTGCTGGCGCCGCTCGGCGCGGGCCATGAAGTCGCCGGCCAGAGAGCCGCCGGCCCCGATCACCGAAGTGAACAGCGCCATGTTCCCCTGCCATTTGGCCAGCCGGGCCTCGTATTCCAGGTTCCGCGCCTCCGTCTCGCCGGCCCAGATGGCCGACCGCACGTTGAACCGGCCGTTGCGCTCCAGCTGTTCCAGCGACGCCCCGAAGGATCCGTCGAAGCCGCCGCCCGAGGCCGCGCCCATCACCGCCGCCGTCGCCGCCGCGCGCTCGGCCTCGTCGGCGCGCAGCTGCGCGTCCATGCTCGCCTCGCCGCGCGTGGCCTTGGCCTGCCCGCGCAGGGCGGCGGCCTTGGCCCGGCTCATCTGCCAGGTGCCGAACCCCTCGACGATCCGGCCGGCGGCCTGCGCCGCCAGGGCGGCCATCTGTGCAGCCATCAGACCAGCTCCCGCGTCATGATTATGTTGTCCCCGTCGCGATCGGTCGCCACGAACCCGAGGGCCAGCAGCAGGGCGCAGGCTTCGGGGCGTCGCGCCTCGACCAGCGCCTGCACCCGACGCACCGCCCGACGCGCGGCGAAGTCCAGCGCCTCGCGCATGGCCCGGCGGCCCATGGCCCAATCCCGGGGCGTCAGGCCTTCGGCGACCAGCAGCCAGCCCAGCGAGCGCGACGCGCCCTTGGGCTCCAGCCCGCCCATGCCCAGCACCTCCCCGTCGCGCAGCAGGGTCCACACAGGACCCGGCGGGATCGTCCCCTGCTCGCCGGCGAACTGTTCGGCCATGTCCGGCCGCAGGGCCATGTTCGCCGCCCGCGCCGTCGCCAGCGGCTGCGACGTCATCTGCAGCACGTAGCGGGCGCTCATTTCGTCACCTCGGCCTCGTAGCGGATGGCGTGCAGGACCAGGTCGAAGGGCTTGTCCGTCTCCACCACCACCCGCGCGTCGCGATCCGCGCCGTTGCCGATCGGCACGCGCTGGCGCAGGCGGCGAACCGCCGGCGCGGCGACGTCGCCGGGGTTGCGGCTGCGCACCCGGCTGGCGCTGCCGGCTTCGTCGGTGCCCACCAGGAAGTCCGCGCCGCCGGCGATCACCGTGGCGTGGCTCATCTGCAGGGTTCGGGCGTTGGTCGATCCCGCGCCCTCGGTGTCCAGCGGCAGGGTTTCAAACCGCCGGCTCATCGGCAGGCCGGCCACGACGCGCGACGCGGCCGCCTGCAGCACAATCTCGCCGTCCTCGTCCACCTCGGCGTCCAGCGCCACGGCCCCGTCGGCCAGCACCGACACCGTCTCCCCGGCGTAGGCGTCCAGCCCCTCGATCGTCGAGGCGGCGTCGCCCTGGTACACCAGCGCCCCGTCCAGAAAGACGCCGTCGCCCCGATCCGCCAGCCGCCAGATGCGCCGCTGCGGCGCGCCGCCCTTCTCGCGCACGACGGCGATCATCAGCACGTCCGCCCCCCCCGGCTCCGGGGCGCAGGCGATGCTTTCCGCCCGCCACCCCGTCGGCAGGGGGTGGTCGGTGACGCCGACGATCTGCTGTTCCAGCACCAGGTCGGGGTCGTAGGTCATGGCCGCCAGGCCGCCGTCGTCCAGCAGCAGCCACACCACCCCGGCCGACTTCTGCCAGGCCATGTCGGCCACGCCGCGCGCGAAGATGTGGTGGGCCAGCGTCGACAGCTTGCGGCTGCGCACGCTCAGGTCGGGCGACACCAGCGTCTCGCGCAGGGTTTTCCGGTCCCGCATGACATGCAGCAGGGCCGGCGGCGGCCCCGAAATCAGCAGCGGCGTCACGTCCGCGTTGCCGTGCCGCGACAGCGGATTGGCGCGGCGGCCCTCCGGGGTCATCGGTTCGTCCAGCTGGCCGCCCGACAGGGCGTATTCCCCGCCGGTCGTGCCGGCGATCAGCACCGTGGCGCTCATCAGCCACACCACCCGCTCGGCTCCGCTGGCCGACAGGCGCACGGCGTCGTCGTCGACCACCCGGCCGCTGCCCATGCCGGGCCGGAAGTCGCCATAGTCGGGGCCGAAGCCGGCCGTCCGCGTGGCGTCGACCGATCCGGGCCGGTTCAGGCTGGCGGCGAACACCAGCCGTTCTTCGCGCTCGGCGACCAGCGCCCGCGGCCAGCCCTCGCGGTCGGAATAGGCCTGTTTCGACCAGAATTTGGTCGCCGTCGTCGTCGGCATCGGCCGCAGCACCGTCGCATTTGCCACGGTGGAGCTCGACACGCTGGTGATGCGCGCCACGCCGCGGCCGTCGTGAACGAAGGTCCAGCCGACCGCGCCATCGGACACCGTGCCCTCGGTGTGCATCGGGGGCGTCGTCCCCGTGGTGTCCTCGCCGCCCTCGACCCGGCGGTACACCCGGCCGTCGAACTGGCACAGGGCGCCGCCGACGAAGTCGGTTTCCGACGTCCAGGTCATGATCCCCGGGCTGCCGTCGCTTTCGCGCACCTGCACCAGCGAGCCGACGTCGTCGGCGGTCCAGCGCGCGGCCGAGGTCGTCAGGGTGATCGAACCCGTGGCGGCGCTCGGGGTGACGGTCACGCCGCTGGTCACCTCCTCGGGCAACCACGGGCCGTCGCGGAAATCAAAGGCGGCGATCGACCAGTTGTCGTCGGCGGTGCGCTTGATGACCCTGCACGCGCCGCCGTCCAGGTCGGTGACGTACAGCACGTCGCCTTCCTGGTGGAACCACAGCCGGAAGGCCTGTTCCGCCGTCCAGGGCGTGGCCAGCTCATAGGGGCTGGCGCCGTCCATCACCAGATCGCCCGCCGTCGTCCACACCCGCATGGTCGCCTGCCCCATCTCGAGGAACAGGGCGTCCTCGCTGGAGCGCACGAAGGCGATGGTCCGGTTGCGGGTCGCCTGATGACGCGCCGCGCCGCGATCGAGGAAGCCGCCCCGGCTGGCCAGCGGGCCCGTCTCCATCGGGATCATGTTGCGCGCCATGGCGCAGCCCCGTCCGTGCTGCTGCAGGTCCGACCGCTCCTGCGCGTTCGGACCTATCTCGCCGGCCGTGAAGCTGTTCTGGAACCCGACGGTTTTCGCCATGGAGCCAGCATCGCGCGCCGCGCGCGCGCGTGGATATGGGCCCTAGAGGGCGCTCCGGCGGGCGCGGGCCAGAGCCCCCATCCCGATCACCGGGGCCTGCCCCGAAACCTCGCCCGCCTCCGAAGCCTCGGCCAACAGGAAGGCGTCCTTGGCCTCTGATTTCAGCTCCTTCGCACGGCTGTCGCTCTTGAGGATCGGCCCCGCGAGCCGGCAGGCCAGCAGCAGGCCAAGCCCGTCGACCAGCAGTGGCGTCAGGGCCTCGGGCGGCCGGTCCAGCTGCAGCTCGACGTCGATCGCCCCCGTCAGATTGCACTTGATGACCGCCCGCGCGGCGCCGTTGGCGTCCACCTCGACCCCGCGCTGCCAGGCGTCGTCGTCGCAGGCGTCGACCGACCACACCTTCAACGTCCCCTTGGGCAGGGTGTAGCGACAGGCGTATTTCGGGTCGTTCCAGCCGCCCACCGGCTCGACGTCCGGCGTCAGCGTCTGGCTGACCAGGCCGCACAGCCACGGCGCCCGCGTCAGGGCGCTCTGCCGCGCCATGTCCCATTGCGCGTTGGCCTTGGCCACGTTCGGCGACACCGGATCGTCGGTCAGGCTGGCCACCGTCGCCTCGCCCAGGTGGGCGAAGGCCAGGTTGTAGATGTTCAGCTTGCTGGCCATGGCCTCAGCTCCATCGCCCTCTCGGGCCTCAAGTCGCCCGAAGGGCGATAGGCCCTCTCGGGTAGGCAAACGGCCCGGCGGGAAGGACCGCCGGGCCGTCGATCAGGCCGCCTGGTGCGAGTTGAGCGTCGCGGAGAACGGCGGCCGATTTCGTCCTGCGCTCAAGCAGCCCGAAGGGCGGTAGCGCGCAGGAGGACGGTCCCTAGCGGGTGACGCCCTTGATCTGCCAGGCGACCGTGCCGGTGGCGGCGGCGCCCAGGATCGTCGCGTACAGCTCCAGGTGGCCGCCGGGGTCGCTGGTGTAGCCCAGCTGCGCCCACAGGGGCTTGAAGTAGTTGGCCACGTCGACCGACTTCATCAGGTTGAAGCTGCCGGCGGCGGAGGCCACGTCCTGGCCATCGGTCAGGCCGTCCACGTTGGAGCTGTCGCCAACGTCGAGGGTCACGCCCGTGCCGAGGTCGTCGAACCAGCAGATGCAGCCGTCCGGGTCCAGCACGGTGTTCGAGGGGAAGTTTCCCAGGAAGATGGTGTCGTTGGCCGGGGCCGCCGACAGCTCGACCACGTCGCGGATCAGCACGTGGTCGGTGCCGCGTTCGAGGCCGAAGCCGACCGTCTTGGGGGCGGTGTTGGCGGGATTGTAGGCCTGGCCCGCCAGAGCGCCGTAACGCATGGTCATCTTATCTTTCCTTGCGGTTCCGGGGTCGCCCCCGGCGGGCCTCGATCAGGCCCGGTTCAAGCGATGTGGGCCGGGGCGAACCCCGGCCCGGTGGGCGGACGTCAGATCTTCACCTGGATTTCGACCACGCCCTCGTCGTAGCGGCGGCCGGCGGCGTGCGAGGTCTTGTAGAAGGCCTGCGGCGTGTCCGACTTGTCGGCGCGGATGGAGATGCGGGCGTTGGTGATGGTCCGGCCGCGGTAGGCGATGGCCGGCTTCACCCAGGCGACCAGGCGGCGGTTGGTCGACGCCTTCAGCAGGCGCTTCTTCGACAGCCGCTTGATCTTGAAGCCCAGGAACTCGTTGATCGTGCCGGCCACAAGGGCCTGCACCGCCGCGTAGTGCTGGCTGGTCACCGGGGTGCGGGTCAGCAGGCTGGCGACGTCGTCCGAGGACAGGGTCAGGAAGCGGTCGCCCTCGATTTCGCTCTCGTCCAGCAGAGCGCCCGCGCCGATGATCTTGCCCACCGACACGCCATAGTCGCCCGATCCCGGGATCGTCTCGGCGTCGTGCTTGTACACCGAATAGTCGGCCGGGATGATCTGGCCGGCCGGCAGGCTGACCGCCTCCAGGGCGCCGGTGTCGGCGTCCTTCTCGTAGGCGTTGCCCAGGGCGGCGGCGATGATCTTGTCGTCCACCTTGCGCCAGCGGCCGGCGGTCAGGGCCGCCATGGTCAGGTTGGTCGGGTCCTCCAGCAGCTTGGCGTTGTCGACGTTGTCGAGCCAGGCGGCGTCGTGGAACTCCGAGAAGGTGGCGATGCGGCGACGGCCGCCGACGAACTTGTCGGGGGTGTTCGGCACGCGGACATTGACGTCCTCGGGGTCCGACTGGCCCAGGTCGTCCATGTTGAAGGTTTCGCCCGGCTCCGAGTAGGAGGCGTCATAGTCGACGGCGTCCATCAGGTGGGACGTCATCTGCTGCGGCATCAGGTTGAGGTTCGACTTGAAGCCCGGCACGTAGCGGGCCAGGACCTCGTTCTGGTCGTTCGGCGGCATGGTCATGGTGCGTCTCGCTGCAATGCGGCGCCTGCGGCGCGCGCGGTTCGATCAAGGGGACCGGGCTCAAGCAGCGCGGATGCGCGGATGCCCGGCGTGATGATCGGCAGCGACCCCCGGCTTCGTGGCCGGACGCGAACCTGGACTTTACGCCTCCCGGCGCCGCCCCGCGCCCGCTCCCGCTTGCGCGGGGCCTCGGGCCGGTGACGGAGGGAGAGGCCGGGCCCTTGCTATCTAGGCAGAGAACCCGGCCGCTCGATCAACACGCTGACGCGCGGTGAAGTCCAAGGGCTGGACTGATTTGCCCGCGTCGTCAAGCGTCGGGGTCGATCCCCTCGGCCATGCGCGCCAGCCGGGTGCGCTCGGCCAGCACGGACTTGTGCATCGGGTGGCTGCTGTCGCGCAGGGCCTTGCCCTTGAGGGGGTCGTTCTCCAGCGTCTCCAGCGCCGCCTTGGCCTGGCCGCGGGTCAGGCGGCCCGGCGCGTCGCGGGCGTCGCGGTTGCCCTCCAGCGTCGACGGCTCGCCGACCCGCTCGACCACCTTGTGCAGGGCCAGCATCAGCTGGCGGTTGCTGCCGAACCCCTTGGTTCTCAGCTCCTCCATCAGCTCCTTGCCGCCAAGGTCGTTCAGCAGCTTGCCGACGGCGGCCATCTCGGGATCGTAGGCGGCGCCCAGCTCCTTCTTCAGGAAGGCCTCGCCCTCGGCCTTGTCCGCCTCCTGTGCCTTCGCCAGCGCCTCGCTGGCGGCCTCGGCCTGCTGATTGTTCCACTGCAGCGCCGCCTCGACGAAGCCCGGCGGGAACGGCCCCGACTTGTGCATGTGCTCGGCGAACGACCTGGCCGCCGCCTTGTCCTCGTCGCTGGCGTTCTCGGGCAGTTCGATCTTGTAGCCGTCCGGCGTCTCTGGCGCGCCCAGCTTGCGGTACAGGTCGCCCATCTCCTCGGGCTTGGTCGGGAGGCGCACCAGCTGGTCGGCCGGCACGCCCAGCCGCTTCTCCGCGCCGACCAGGGCGCGCACGGCGTCCTCCAGGTTGGCGTGGCGCAGGATGGTCTTTTCGCCCTTCAGGTCGTCGGGCAGGGCCTCGTACCAGGGCGGCGGATCGCCCGCCCCCTTGTCGCCGCTCGCCTCGGCCGACGGGCCCTTCTTGTCCGTCGCCTTGCCCGCGTCGGCGGTCTTGCCGCCCTTGCCGGCGTCCGCGCCGGCGGCGTCAGCCGGGGTCGAGGACCCCGTCGGGGTCTGCTCCGCTGAACCGCCCGTCTCCAGAGCTTCCGTCGCGTCCGTCATGGTCCTGTCCTTCCAGGGTGTTCGCGGCGATCAGGTGCGCCGCGCTGATCGGGCCGAAGCCCGCGTGATCCAGCAGTCTCAGGGCGTGGTGGGCCTCGCCGTCTAGGTGGGCCCGCTCCAGCGCATCCATCTTCCGGTCGCGCCACTGCCCTACGCCGGCCTCGGACAGCTGGTGGGTCAGCACCAGCCGCCCCAGCTGGCTGTCGAACAGGCTGCGATAGGCCCAGCCGATGGCGGCGTCGTCCTCGGCCTGCAGATCGGCGACCAGCCGCGCGTGATCGACGTAGGCGTAGGCGCGTTCCGTCATGTCAGGCCGCCATGGCCGCGGGCTGGCCGGCGTTCATCATGCTGGCCATGCCCTGCGCCCCGTCGCGCAACGCCCCGGCCGCCATCTGCGCCGCCTGCAGCTGCTCGGCCGTCTCGGCCTTCTCGGCCTCGGCCTCGGTCAGGGCCTCGACGTCCTCGCGCGAGCGCAGGGTGCCGATCGGCAGGCCCTCGGCCTCGGCGCAGGCGCGCAGGCCCTCCAGAATGTTCAGGACATAGGGGGCCGTGGGGTCCAGCTCCTTGGCCTTCATCATCCGGTCGAACATGCGGTCGAAGGCCTCGGCCTGGCGCTGCATCTGCGCCCGCGCCAGCGGCCCGGCGTAGTCCCATTCCAGGCTCGCGCCCGACAGCTCGGCCGGGACCTCGCCCAGGTCGCCCTCCTTCAGCAGGATTTCGGCCGTGCGCTCGGCCACGACGCCCATCCACTCGCGGTCGATGCCCGGCACGTGGGCGCTCATGATCCCGACCCGCAGGTTGCGGCGCTCGATGATCTCCTCGGCGGTGACGTTGCCGCTTTCACGCAGCCGCATCCAGTCGACCAGCATCGCGCTCTCGACGTTCTGGATCAGCCGGTCGTGGTACTGCAGGCCCACGCCGATATCGCCGGCCAGGTCCAGCCGCTGCAGGGCCGTCTTGGCGTCCATGAACCCCAGCTGGCCGGGGTCATAGGTGTTCACCGCCCCCGGGCGGCGGTCCAGCGGCTTGGCGAACATGCGCTTGGGCTGGACGTAGGGCGGCGCCACCTTCAGGTCGACGGCGTTCTCGATCCCCTGCTGCAGCGTCGACAGCCCGATGGCGTCCGGCAGGGCGTGCCAGCATCGGCCGGTGCCGTAATCGGACCCGTTCTCCACCTCCAGCCGCGGCACGGCGTAGGGGAAGCTGTCGTAGCCGTTTTCCTCCAGAATGACCTTGGCCTCGAGACAGGCGAACCGCTCGGCATAGGGCTTGTTCTCGCGCGCCGCGCCGAACCGGCCGCCGGGGCGAGGCTCGACGCAATGCAGGATCTTCACCCGCTCGCGCAGCTTGTTCTCGTCGGCGTCGGCCCACTTGTCGACGTAGCGCGCCAGCGGGAACCGCCCCAGCACCCACGACAGGGTCGGTTCGAACTCGTAATAGACCGTGTCCACCTCGCCGTCGCCGTTGGTCCTGATCCAGCAGCTGCGCAGCGGGCGCGTCTGATAGACCGGGCCGAAGCCGCGCTTGTGGCCGGTCCACATGACCCCGGTTCCGAAGCCCCACAGCTCCAGCGCCAGGCGCGAGGCGCCCGACAGGAAGCCGGACTTGGGCCGCATCATCCGCTGGTGGATGGCCCAGCGCACATTGTCGAGGAAGTCGCTGGCCCGGGCGCCCAGCCGCGTCGAACGGCCGGCCGCCACCAGGGCGTTCTCGACGTTCGGCAGGATGAAGGGGTTGGTCGGGTCGATCAGGTAGCTGACCAGCATGGCCGCGCTGTTGCGGTGCGACACCGCCGGTACGGACGACGTCAGACGCCGGCGGCGCAGGTCGCCGTGCCGCTGCGTCAGGCTGAAATCCTTGCGCGGCATGAAATGGTCCGCGATCAGCTGGAATTCCGCCTCGCGCAGGGCCTTGTGGGCCTTCATGTCGTCGAAGGCCCGGTCGATCAGCTTGACGGGATCGGTCGTTTTCACCGGCGGTCAGTCCCCGCGCCGCAGGCGGTTGGACGGATCGGCGGCGGCGCGCTCCATGGCCGTGGCCAGCAGGGTCGATTGCGTCCCGCCGGTCGCCAGGCGGGCGCGGCGCTCGGTCCCACGCCGGTTGTCGACGTCCGCCGGGTCCGGCTGAGCCAGCGGCTTTGGCGCTTTCGGTCGGTTGAACATGCTTCGACGGCTCAATCGGGCAGAAGATGCCCATGGGAGCCAGTATCGGCGGCCTCGGCCTCGGGGTGGATAAACCGGCCTTCGATCAGGCCCACCCCGTTCAGGCCCAACGTGCCGTACTGCAGCGCGTCGGCCGGCTGCGAGGCGTCGTCCTTCTCCGGGGTCGGCGAAATCTTGTCGCCGGTGCGCTTGAAGCGATAGCCGCCGGCCATGGCGGCGACCGTCTTGGGCATGTCCGGCCCCGACAGCACCATGCCGGCGTCGTGCGGCCCCACCCGATGCTTCAGCGCCTGGTCGACGGCCGTTCGGCGCACCCTCGGGTCCTGCGAGGGGGCCAGCTGGACCTCGATCCCGGTCACCTGCTGCAGCACCTGCGCCCAGGTGACGCCGCGGCGCATGGCCGACTGCCCCCGCGCGGCCGGATCGACGAAAATCACGGCGTTCTTGACGTGCCGGAAGCGCGTCTCGCGCACCCGCCGGACCTCGGCCCCGAATTCCATGATGTCCGACTGCCCGTCGGGGACGACTTCGGACAGCCCCCTGATCTGGCCTCCCCAGCTGCGCTGCAGGAACACGGCCGCGTGCTTCAGGGTGTTCGATCCGGCGTCGATGCCGATCACCATCATGCTGTCGGGGTCGGCCTGCAGGCCTTCCTTGGCCACCATGGTGGTGACGTCGAAATCCGGGTGCACCGGCTGGCCGTGTCGACTGTAGCCCGGCTTGTTCTGCAGCAGTCGAGCTACGTCCCACGGCTCGTGGGTGGCCGCCTTTTCCTTGTAATACTCGCGCTTGTACTTGCGCAGGTTGACCATGTTCTCGGCCAGAGGGTGAAAACCGTCGGCCGTGGTCGGATCATAGCCCGGCGGTTGCAGGAACAGCCGGTCGGACGGCCGGTTCTCGATGAAGAACCGCTTGTGAAACCAGCTGTCGATGATCGGGGCGTTGGCGTCGGCGCTGACCCCCTCGTAGGCGTCGGGCAGGCCCAGCGACGGGTCGGGCCGGTCATAGGGCGGCGGGTAGCGGCCGGTGCGGTTCGAGGCCAGCGAGAACAGGTCCTGCGTTTCGTGGGTGTCGGCCTCGGGGAAGTGGATGCAGGTCGTCTGCAGGCCCCGGAAGAACTCCTCCAGGTCGCCATCGCCCGGCGCCCGGAACAGGACCTCGACGTGCACCCGGCCGATATCGCGGCCATGGTCGTCCTGCCACATGAAGTCATAGATATGTTCGCAGGGCTCGCCGACGCCGCCTTTCCAGCCCTTGTCGTGCCATTTTATCTCCTCGCGATAGCTCGGGATGAACTGGTCCCACAGCTTTCGGAAGGTCGGGGCGATGATCACCGTTCGGGCCTTGCGGATCCCGTCGATGGGGCTAGGGTGCTGCCATTGAGCGACGCGGATCGTGCGACGGATGCTCTCCGTCGTCTTTCCCCCACCCGTAGGCCCGACGATTACGCTGATCGGGGCCCGACTGAGGCCATAGGCCTCGGCCACCGGCCCCGCCGGGGTCCAGCCAAACTGCTTCTGCGGTTCGCCCAGGCTCATGCTCAACCCTCACCCCGACCCTTGGCCAACCGGGTGAGTTTCGGCCGCCGACACATCTGTAGGATAAAGCCGTAGGCATGCAGTGCGTGTCAGACTGGCCCCCCCTCCTACAGACGGGCGGGGGCCGAAAAGGGGGGCGGGGGGTCGACCCCCCCGGGGGGGGTCTGGCCCAGGCCGGAAAAGCGGCGGCCCGCTGATCTTCCGTCAGCGGGCCGAGCGCGCCAAGCCGTTGAACCGCCTAGCCTTCTTCCTCGCCGTGAGACTTTGAGGGTGAGACTTGCACCAGCCCCTCGATCACCGGCCCTTGTATTTGTTGGACTTTTGGCCCCTCGACGGATCCCCCGACCAGCACCATGACCGGCGGCGCCCTGGTGTCCTTCACCTCGACCTTCTGCGCCTGTTTCTGGTCGGTGTAGGGCAGCAGGGCCCGCCGGTCCTCGGCCATGCGGTCCAGCGCCGCGCGCAGGTCCAGCCGCCGGCCGCTCTGCATCCGGTCGACGGCCGCGGCGACCAGGCCGGCCACGGCCGAGGCCTTCGCCCCCTCGACCGACTGCATCAGCGCCGCCAGCTCCTGGCGGACGATCGAGCGCAGGTCCTGATCCAGCGGCGCGGCCTCGCGGTCGAAGGCCTCGACCATGGCCCGCGCCTTGGCCAGCTCGGCCCGCTGCAACGATCCGCCGGCCGCCTTCACCTCGGCGACGGTGACCATGCACCCTTTCGCCAGCTGCAGCGCGGCCGTCCCGCCACAGGTGACGTCGACGAACGCCGCCAGGTCCCGCGCCCGCTTGTTCCTCGACCCCGGCGGCCGACCCCTCCGCTTCGGAGCCGGCGGCCCGCCCACCAGGTCAAACCCGCCTGTCATTAAACGCCCCTTTTTTAGTCGGCTTCCACCACTTCCGAGGCCGCTTCTAGGAGTTTCGACGATTTTTCAGGGCGATGGGTTAAATAGAAGTCATGGAAGCGGTGGAAGTGTACTTTTCCACATTGCGCGATGTTTCAGGCCCGAGCGCCTCGCGTATGGGCCGAGGGTCGGCTTCCACCGCTTCCACGCTTCCACGCGGACCCATCCCGTTGCAGGGCTTCAACTTTCGACGGAAGCGGCGACCGGAAGCGGTGGAAGTCCCCCCGACCCATAGGGCCCCAGGCCCGGCGCGCATGCCTGTTATCGGGCTGAGGGTCCGGGAGAGGATAAGAGCCCGGATCAACCGCCCACACCCGCGCCCAAGGGTCGGGGCGAGGCCGCCGGCGGTGTTCAGGCGGCGGGCGCGCGCCCCCCCCGGCCGCGGGGGGCGGGGCGGGGGCGGGGGGGGGGGGGGGGGGGGGGGGG
>JAFAEC010000113.1 GCA_023424215.1 Pseudomonadota bacterium | reverse complement strand
CCGCAGCACCGCGCGCGCCGCGTCGTCCAGGCCGGCGTTGGACAGGAACCGCGGCGACTCGGGAATCCAGCGGTTGAGCACGATGATCAGCGCGCCGGTGGGCAGTCCGAGCAGCCACAGCACGCGCCAGCTGAACATCGGTTCCAGCCACGCCGCCGCGCCCGCGGCCAGCAGGTAGCCGGCCGAGGTGCCGATGCCGCCGAGGGCCACCAGCAGCCAGCCGCGGTGCGCGGCCGGCACGGTTTCGGCCATCAGGGTGAAGGTGATCGGCAGCAGGCCGCCGGCCGAGGCGCCCATCAGGAAGCACATCGCCAGGTTCCACTCGAACGTCGGCATCGCGCCGCAGATCGCGGTGCCCATGAACATCAGCGCCGACAGCAGGATCGCCGCGCGGCGCCCGGCGATGTCGGCGATGCGGCCCCACACGATCGAGCCCACGGTGGTGCCGGTGAGCGCGAACAGCGCCAGCAGGCTGGCGCGCGAGGTGCCGATGTCGTATTCGGCGCGCATGCCGGGCATCACGAAGCCCAGCGTGGCCGGCTTCATCACGTCCACCGCCAGCGCGACGATCAGCACGAACACCAGGGTGGCGTGGGCGCGATTGAGCGGCACGCCGTCGGCGACATGGAAATGCAGGAGCGCGCCCGGCGCCGCGGCGCCACCGGGCAGCCGCGGCAGCATGCCGAACGCGGACAGGGCCAGGCCCACCGGGATCGCGGCCATGCCCAGCCACATCTCCGTGGT
The DNA here is from genome assembly GCA_023424215.1 of Pseudomonadota bacterium. Taxonomy (GTDB): domain Bacteria; phylum Pseudomonadota; class Alphaproteobacteria; order Caulobacterales; family Caulobacteraceae; genus Brevundimonas. Next base: position 7,660 of record JAFAEC010000113.1, on the reverse strand, counting down.
CATCGGCATGCCCACCATCTGCCAGTGCGTGTGCTGGCCCATCATGAACATCGGCGCGTGCGCGAACACCCCGCCCACCAGCAGCGCGCAGCCGAACCAGAACACGAGCGGGTGGCGGAAGGACAGGCCGTTGGTCATCGGGGCGTGCGGGGACTGGGGAGCGGTGCGCAAGTGTGCGCGAGCGCGGGCACGTCCGCATCCCTCGAACCGGGACGGGCTCTTCATTTGTGCCGGCCGGGGGTGAGCCGGCTTGCGTCGGACCTTAACTACCTCCGTCCCCCTGAGGCTGTCCCACGTCAGCGCACGGACGCAAGGCCTGGACAACATGCCGTTGCGGGCGACGTATGGACTCAGAGATCACAGTTGGGCGACAAGCTCACGTCCCATCGCCCAGCTGCAGCCTGCATCCGTTGCACCATCCAGTCGATCGAGCCCCACACCCGGAGACCAGGAGAGTCCGCCTCAACGTTTCGCAGCCCCAGAAACTCGTGAAAGGCGTGATCGAGCTCCGAGGGTTCTTCGCCTACGGCTTCCCAATGCTCGGCGCACAGGGGGGGCACACCGATCTGCTCGGCCACGAACTGGTCGCCCCAGTCCAGGCACCGCCGAATGGCTTCCTCCGCCTGCGGGTCCTGCCCCGAAAGCAACAGCCGCCCGGCTGTCTTGAAGTTGCCGGCGTCCCGATACATGTACTCGAACAAGGTGAACTTGGGCTCCATCCGGGGGTCTCCTTGGCGGGTCCGCCCAGCCTGGGTCGCGGCGATCTCAACGCCTGCGAGGGCTCGCGGCCTCCGGGCTAAGTTGCTAGCCTGGGCGTGATGACGGGACTCCACCGCGGTCTTTACGAGCAGCTGATCACTGAAGGCCTCGAAGAGGCCCTCTCGGTGTTGGAATCCACGCGACGCGCAGAGCGGGTGGAGCTCCATCCGGCCGAGGCGGCGGATCGAATCTCCTTCCATCTGGCCGCCCTCGTCCGGCGAAGCGTGGCAGCGCTGGATGCGAAACAGCGCGCGGAAGTGGGCGCCAGACTTGCGCGGGAGGTCGTCCGATTGCTGAGCGCGAAAAGCAAAGGCATCGATGCCTCAGATGCCCTATCTGAGAGCTCGGACGTCCTGCGGTCGATTGTCGGTCTGAAACCGGATGGGCAGCCGGAGTCGATTCCCCTGCCCGCCACGCCCCTGCTCGATACGGCCCTGCTGACGAATGCACCAGGCGAGCCCCGGATCGGGTTCCAGCTGAGTTCGGAGGTACCGTCCGCGGACCGCATCGATATCCTGATGGCGTTCGTGCGCCAGACGGGCATCCGCCCAATGCTCGATCTGTTGCGCAGACACGTCGACGAAGGACGTCCGCTGCGCCTGCTCACGACCACCTACACCAACTCCACCGAACTGTCGGCACTAGAGGCCCTGCGTGACCTGGGTGCGAGCGTTCGCGTCTCCTATGACGTTTCCAGCACCCGGCTGCATGCCAAGGCGTGGCTGTTCCATCGCCATACGGAGTTTTCCACCGCCTACATCGGCTCATCCAACCTGACGCACTCGGCGCAAGTCACGGGACTGGAATGGAATGTGCGGGTCTCTGGCGCTCGCAACCCGGATGTCATCGACAAGTTTTCGGCCGTGTTCGAAAGCTACTGGCAGAACGAGGACTTCCGCGAGTTTGATCCCGAAGAATTCCGAGAGATCACCCAGACTCCGGACTCAGGCCCAAGGGTCTACCTGAGCCCAGTCGAGATCCGGCCGGAGCCATTCCAGTCGCGTTTGCTCGAACTGATCGAGCTCTCCCGCCTGCAAGGGCACCACCGGAATCTGCTTGTCGCCGCGACGGGAACAGGCAAGACCGTCATGGCGGCGCTTGACTACCAGCGTCTGAGCAAACGGCTGCCGCGGGCACGACTACTGTTTGTCGCCCACCGCAGGGAGATCCTCGACCAGAGCCTGGCAACCTTCAGGCACGCCCTGCGTGATGCGGCGTTTGGCGAACGATGGGTTGGCGGCGAGCGCCCTGCCCGGTTCGAGCATGTCTTTGCGTCGATCCAGAGCCTGAGCGCCAGCGGACTCGACAGCCTGCCTCGCGACCATTTTGATGTGGTGATCGTCGACGAGTTCCACCACGCAGCGGCCCGTACCTATCAGGAACTTCTGGAGCATCTGCTGCCACGCGAGCTGCTCGGCTTGACCGCGACGCCCGAGCGCAGCGATGACGAGCCGATCCTCCATTGGTTCGGCGGACGCATCGCGGCGGAGCTCAGGCTGTGGGATGCAATTGACCAGCATCGCCTGGTGCCGTTCGCGTATTACGGGATCGCGGACGGCGCCGACTATCGGCAGGTCGGCTGGCGCCGGGGTCGTGGGTACGACCTGGAGCAGCTCAGCCAGCTCGTGACCGGCAACCATGTCCTGGCGCGCCGGATCATCTCCAATACACTCAAAACGGTCACCAACCCCGAGCGCATGCGCGCCCTTGGCTTCTGCGTATCCGTGGCGCATGCGCATTTCATGGCGGATCAGTTCAACCGGGCAAACCTCCCAGCGATAGCGGTGTCCGCACAGACACCGCCCCAGGACCGTGAACAGGCCTTGCGAACGCTCGCCACGGGCGAGGTTCGCATCGTGTTCTCCGTAGACCTCTTCAACGAAGGCGTCGACATCCCATCTGTCGACACCTTACTGCTCCTGCGCCCGACGGACAGCCCGACGGTATTCCTGCAACAGCTTGGCCGTGGCCTGCGTCGCACGCCTGACAAGACGCTCTGCACGGTGTTGGATTTCGTCGGCCAGCATCGCAAGGAGTTCCGGATGCATCGGCGCTATGCCGCTCTGCTGGGCGGCAGTCGGAGGCAGGTCGAGCGCTCCATCGAGCAGGGGTTCCCCTACTTGCCGAGCGGCTGCCATCTGCAGCTGGACGCGGTGGCCACGCAGCATGTGCTGGACAACATCCGCGAAAGCGTTCCGACCACCTGGCCAGCCCGTACCTGCGAACTCAGGCGGGTTGCCGAGGCAGACCCGGCAGTCACGCTCAGGAATTTCCTTGAGCAAACCGGAATCGAGCTCGAGGAGGTCTACGCCAACAACAGAAGCTGGTCGGATCTACTCGAGGCCGGTGGAGTTTCGACGCTCCCTGCCGGTCCGCACGAGCCGGCATTGCGACGCGCCCTTGGCCGGCTGCTGCATCTGGATGATTCGCTGCGCATCGATCAGTACCGCGCCTTTGCCGAGGCTGCGACAGCGCCCGAGGTCGCAACGATGGATGCCCGGACTCGCCGCCTCTTCCACATGCTCGCAACCGTGATGACCGAGTCTGTATTCAAAGGCGAAGAGACCTTACAGGACACGGCCGAGCTGCTTTGGGCACACCCGCAGGTGCTTGCCGAACTTCGCCAGCTTGTCGATGTGCTGGGCGACAGGATCGATCATCTGCAACAGGCACTTTCGACGCATGAGCATGTTCCGCTACGCGTCCATGCCCGGTACACGCGCCGGGAAGTGCTGGCGGCATTCGCCACGGAAGACATCCTGAAAGTCCCCGAATGGCGCGAAGGCGTGCGTTGGCTGCCAGAAGCCCAGGTGGACCTCCTCACGATCACCTTGGACAAGACCGGGGACCGCTTCTCGCCCACCACCCGCTACCGCGACTATGCGATCAGCCCCACCTTGCTTCATTGGGAAAGCCAGTCGGGGACTCGGGAAAGCAGCGAAACCGGGCAGCGGTACCAGACGCATGCAAGCCGTGGCACGACAGTGCTGCCCTTCGCACGCCTGACCCCCGACGACCGAGCCTTCTGGTTGCTTGGCCCCGCCAGCTACGTCAGTCACGAGGGCGAACGCCCCATGGCCATTACCTGGCGCCTGGCGCATGAGCTGCCAGGCGACCTGTTCGCGCGCTTCGGCGCTGCAGTCTCCTGACATGGTCCCCTTGATGCTGAAAAGTCGGCTCCGACCCCTGCTGGCGATGATTTAGTAACGAGGGGGATAGTCGACTTGCACCCGATGGGATTCAGGATGCCGTCGCGCCTTCTGAGCGTGATCATTTGCCCTACGCAAGAATTCGTCCGTCACTTTCTTGACGCTATCTAAGTCCGGGGTAATCGCTGCGATAAATTCTTCCTTCCCTTCCTTTGCGAGGTCGATATCAGAACGGACTGCGCCGATAGCTCTATACAATGGAGTGGCTAGCTTAGGAAGGTCGTCCATGAGCTTTTGGGCAAATTGGATTCTCTTCCTTTCGAACAGTGGTGTATTGCTTGGAGCAAGCAACTCCAGTTCGACGGATTCGAGCAGTGCAGCTGCGAATTTCGGACCGAGCATGTCCGTAAATTCTTTTGCGACGTTGACAGTCGGGAGGCTTGCGACACAAGCTGCAACCGTGACCCGCTGCATGGCTTCCTGATAGCGGAGAGTGGCCTGATTCCTATCGGACGGTACGTTTATCAGGCTCATGTAAGCGGAGTTTGCTTGCAGCATTCCGCGCACGCCGTCGATCAAAAGATCACGTTTCGTCTCGATTTCTCTGTCTTTCACTTTCTGCTCGCGCTGATGGCGAAGCTGCACGAGCGCAATTAGTGCCGTTGTGCAGATGCTCAGTGCGGAGACTAATAGCGCGATATCCATGGCGCTTTTCCGATCGGCGACTGGATAGCCCCACGCCACAACGCGCGGGGCCGGTTCGTCATACTTCCATCGATTTAAATGCTTTATGTGGCAGGCGGTGCAGGGTTCGAACCTGCGACCTTGCCGTGTGAGCGCAATGGCCGCCTCGAGCAAGCTCAAACCCCCAACGGATTCGCCTTCTCCTGGTCGATCTTGTACAGCTTGATCGCCCGGGCCGCATCCTTCGCCGTCATCTTGCCATCCTTCGCCAGCGCGTCGATCGCGGCGTGGGCGATGTAGTACCGGTCCACCTCGAAGTGGCGGCGCAGGTTGGCACGCGTATCCGAACGGCCGAAGCCATCGGTGCCCAGCACGGTGTAGGTACGCGGGATGAAGGCGCGGATCTGGTCGGTGAAGTTGCGCACATAGTCAGTCGCGGCGATCACCGGACCGGCCGGGCGGGATTCGATGCACTCGGTGACGTAGGCCTTGCGCGGCTTGTCCTCGGGGTGCATGCGGTTCCAGCGCTCTGCGTCGTAGCCGTCGCGGCGCAGTTCGGTGAAGCTGGGGCAGGACCAGATGTCGGCGGTCACGCCGAAGTCCTTGTCCAGCAGCTCGGCCGCGGCGATGGCCTCGCGCAGGATGGTGCCGCTGCCCAGCAGCTGCACGCGCAGCTCGCCCTTCTTGAGCTTGGCGCCCGCGTCCTTGAGCAGGTACATGCCCTTGATGACCCCCTCGGCCGCGCCTTCGGGCAGCTCGGGGTGGCTGTAGTTCTCGTTCATCAGGGTGAGGTAGTAGTACTCGTCCTGCTGCTCTTCCAGCATGCGCTTCATGCCGTGCTGCAGGATCACCGCCACTTCGCCGGCGAAGCTGGGGTCGTAGCTGCGGCAGTTGGGGATGGCGCCCGACAGCAGGTGGCTGTGGCCGTCCTCGTGCTGCAGGCCCTCGCCGTTGAGCGTGGTGCGGCCGGCGGTGCCGCCGAGCAGGAAGCCGCGCGCGCGCATGTCGGCTGCCTGCCAGGCGGCGTCGCCCACGCGCTGGAAGCCGAACATCGAGTAGTAGATGTAGAACGGCAGCAGCTGCAGGTTGTTGGTGGAGTAGCTGGTGGCGGCGGCCATCCACGAGGCGAAGGCGCCGGCCTCGGTGATGCCTTCCTGCAGCACCTGGCCGGTGGCGTCCTCGCGGTAGTACATCAGCTGGTCGCGGTCGACCGGCTTGTACTTCTGCCCGGCCGGGGCGTAGATGCCGATCTGGCGGAACAGGCCCTCCATGCCGAAGGTGCGCGCCTCGTCGCAGACGATGGGCACCACGCGCGGGCCCACCTGCTTGTCGCGCAGGATGATGTTGAGCGACTGCACGAAAGCCATCGTGGTGCTCATCTCGCGCTCGCCGGTGCTCTTGAGCAGGCGGTCGAAGGCTTCGAGCTTGGGCGCGGCCAGCGATTCGTCGGCCTTGCGCCGGCGCTGCGGCACGAAGCCGCCCAGCGCGCGGCGGCGCTCGAGCAGGTACTGCACCTCGTCGGACTTCTCGCCCGGGTGGTAGAACGGGATCTTGCCGTCCTTGAGCTGCTCGTCGTCGACCGGGATCTTGAAGCGGTCGCGGAACGCGCGTACCGCGTCGTCGTCGAGCTTCTTGGTGTTGTGGGTGGGGTTGAGCGCCTCGCCGGCGCTGCCCAGGCCATAGCCCTTCACCGTCTTGGCCAGGATCACGGTCGGCTGGCCGGTGGTCTTCATCGCCTTGTCGTAGGCGGCATAGACCTTGTGCGGGTCGTGGCCGCCGCGGTTGAGGCGCCAGATGTCGTCGTCGGACAGGCTGGCCACCATCGCCGCGGTCTCCGGGTACTTGCCGAAGAAGTTCTCGCGCGTGTAGGCGCCGCCGAAGGCCTTGCAGTTCTGGTACTCGCCGTCGACGGTTTCCATCATGAGCTTCTTGAGGATGCCCTGGTGGTCGTTGGCCAGCAGCGGATCCCAGTAGCTGCCCCAGATGGTCTTGATGACGTTCCAGCCGGCGCCGCGGAACTGGCTTTCCAGCTCCTGGATGATCTTGCCGTTGCCGCGCACCGGGCCGTCGAGGCGCTGCAGGTTGCAGTTGACCACGAACACCAGGTTGTCCAGGCCTTCGCGGCCGGCGATCGACAGCGCGCCCAGGCTCTCGGGCTCGTCGGTCTCGCCGTCGCCCATGAAGCACCACACCTTGCGGTCGGACTTGGGCATCAGGCCGCGCGACTCGAGGTACTTCCAGTTGCGCGCCTGGTAGATGGCGGCGATCGGGCCCAGGCCCATCGACACCGTGGGCACCTGCCAGAAATCGGGCATCAGCCAGGGGTGCGGATAGGACGAGATGCCGCGGCCGTCGACTTCCATGCGGAAGTGGTCGATCTGCGACTCGCTGATGCGGCCTTCCAGGAAGGCGCGGGCGTAGATGCCGGGCGAGCTGTGGCCCTGGCTGGCCACGATGTCGCCCGGGTGGTCGCCCTCGGGGCCGCGGAAGAAGTGGTTGAAGCCCACGTCATAAAGCGTGGCGCTGGAGGCGAAGCTGGCGATGTGGCCGCCCAGGTCGCCGGGCTTGCGGTTCGCCCGCACCACCATGGCCATGGCGTTCCAGCGGATGATCGAGCGGATCCGCCACTCCAGGGTCTGGTCGCCCGGCATGCGGGGCTCCAGGTGGGCGGGGATCGTATTGATGTACTCGGTGGTGGGCGCGAACGGCAGGTGGGCGCCGGCACGGCGGGTCAGTTCCACCATGTCCTCGAGCAGCTGGTGGGCGCGCTCGGGCCCGCGGTGGTCGATGACCGCCTTGAGCGATTCGATCCACTCCCGGGTCTCGGTGGGGTCCGGATCGTTCTGCAGCACGTCGTTCAGCCAGTTCATGCCTTGCTCCGCCGCGGCCCCGGGCCGCGCAAAAGGTCGTGGGAAGTTGGACCGTCGATTCTAGCAGGGGCGGACAGGCGACCCGGGCCGCGCCGGACCCCTGCCGCGAGTGGGTGGGCGTGGTTGCCTGCGCAACCATCTGGCGGCGAACGACGGCGATCTCCCCGTCCAGCGGGCGTTTGAAACGTCGGCTGGTCC
>JAFAEC010000122.1 GCA_023424215.1 Pseudomonadota bacterium | reverse complement strand
GGGGCGCTCGTCGCGCGGCGACGGGCCCCCCCCCCGCGACGTGCACGTGCGCGAGACGCGGGTGGAACTGGGCCGGCGCAGCAACGCCCATATCGTGGTGCGCGCCGATTCGGAGGAACAGCTGGCGCGCAACCGGCAGCTGGCGGAAGCCCTGCGGTTCAACGCGACCGCCGTCGGCGGCGATTGAGCGCCGCCGCGACGGATTGCGACGGGTCAGTGGCTGCCGATCCGGGTATCGGCGAAGCGCAGTTCTTCGGCCAGCCGGCGGCTTTCGTCCAGCTGCTGCTGGGAGACGGCGCGCAGCACGATGTGCGCGACCAGGTCGTCGTCGAGCTCGACCGCCGTCTCGCGTACCAGCGCGTTGGAAGTCGTCACGTCGCCGCGATACCAGCGGATCTCATGGCCGTCGATCGTGCCGCGCTCCTCGCGCAGGGAGATGCGCTCGCGCATGGGCGACTGGTCGCGCAGCATGACCGAGAACGCCTGGCTGCCGTCCGCTTCGCGCATGGCCCGGCAATACAGGAATCCGGGGCCTTCGGAGACCTCCCAGGACAGGCCTTCGGCCGGCGGCAGCTGCGGACACGCGCCGGACTGGGCGAGGGCCTGCAGCGGCAGGAGCAGGATGGCGAGCGGAATCCAGCGCTTGATCATCGGGCTGTCCATGCAAGGTAGACCGCCGGACCATGCCATGCATGGCGGCATGATGCAATGCACCAATAGTGATCCGCGTCCCGATTTGTCGCGGTATGCCGCGGTGCCGATCAGTAGCGGCCGACCTCCAGCCGCGGCCGGCCATCGGCGCCGATGCGCACGGTGCTGAACCGGTCGAATTCGGTTTCGGGCATGGCGGCGACCTCGCAGGCGCACAGGGCCGCGACGATGTCCGGCAAGGTATTGCTGTGGCCGGCGACCAGCACCGTGCCCGTGCCGTGCGCGGCGCGCAGGCGCGCGACGAGATCCGCGGCCGGCTCGCGCGGCGCGTAGATCCGCACCTCGAGTCCGTGCGCGCTGGCGGTCGGGCCCACGGTCTGGCGGGTACGCCGCAGGTCGGTGCTGTAGACCGCCACCAGCGGAGCATTGGCCAGCAGGCCGGCCAGGCGGTCCGCGCGCGCCAGTCCGGCCTCGCTCAGCGCGGGATCATGGCCGGCGTCGGCCTTTTCGCCATGTCGCACCACCACGAACACGGTGCCGTCGGCCGCCTCCGCCTGCGCACCGGGCGTGCCCGCGCATGCGGCCAGCGCCAGGATCGCAACCAGGAGGATGGTGGCACGCATCAACGCGGCGCTGGATCGAAGGCGGCTCATCGCGTGGCTCCGGTGGCTTGGCCGGTGGGCCCGAGCGCCACCAGCAGGCCGCGCGCGGCCTTGAGGCGCGTGTCGAAGTCTGGCAGCACCAGGCTGATGCGCAACTTGTCCGGGCCGTCCATGCGGTAGTGCTTCGGCTGGCCCTGGATCAGGCGGATGACGCCCATCGGGTCGATCGCCGGCTTCTCGGTGAACTGAAGGCGCCCGCCGGATTCGCCCAGGTCGATCTTGCGGATGCCGAGCGCGGTCGCCTGCAGCTTGAGCTCGGCGATCGCGAACAGATGCTTTGCCGGATCGGGCAGCAGGCCGAAGCGGTCGATCATCTCCACCTGCAGTTCGCGCAGCGCCTCGCTGTCGCGCGCCGAACTGATGCGCTTGTACAGGGTCAGGCGGGTGTGCACGTCGGGCAGGTAGTCCTCGGGGATCAGCGCGGGCACGTGCAGTTCTACCTCGGCACCGCGGTAGGCCGGCTCGTCGACGTCGGGCAGCTTGCCCTGGCGGATGCTGCGCACCGCGCGCTCGAGCAGCTCGGTGTACAGGCTGAAGCCGACCTCGGCCATCTGCCCGCTCTGGTCCTCGCCCAGCAGTTCGCCGGCGCCGCGGATCTCCAGATCGTGCGTGGCCAGGGGGAAGCCGGCGCCGAGTTCGTCCATCGAGGCGATCGCGGCGAGCCGCTTCTGCGCGGCGGACGTGATCGAGCGCTGGTCGGGCACCACCAGGTAGGCGTAGGCGCGATGGTGCGAACGGCCGACGCGACCGCGCAGCTGGTGCAGCTGGGCCAGGCCGAACTTGTCGGCGCGGTTGATAATGATGGTGTTGGCGTTGGGGATGTCGATGCCCGACTCGATGATGGTCGAGCACAGCAGCACGTTGAAGCGCTGCTTGTGGAAATCGAGCATCACCCGCTCCAGCTCGCGCTCGGGCATCTGGCCGTGGGCGATGCCGATGCGCGCGTCGGGGACCAGCTCCTGCAGCTGGCGCTGCATGCGTCCGATGCTCTCCACGTCGTTGTGCAGGAAATACACCTGGCCGCCGCGCGCCAGCTCGCGCTGGAAAGCCTCGCGCAGCATCGCGTCGTCCCAGGCGTGGACGAAGGTCTGCACGGCGAGGCGGTGCGCGGGCGGGGTGGCGATGATCGACAGGTCGCGCAGCCCGGCCATGGCCATGTTGAGCGTGCGCGGGATCGGCGTGGCGGTGAGGGTAAGCAGGTGCACGTTGGCGCGCAGCGCCTTGAGCGCCTCCTTCTGGCGCACGCCGAAGCGCTGCTCCTCGTCGACGATCACCAGGCCCAGGTCCTTGAAGCGCACGTCCTTCTGCAGAAGGCGGTGGGTGCCGACGATCACGTCGATCGTGCCTTCCGCGATCTTGTCGATCTCGGCCTTGATCTCCTTGGTGCTCTTGAAGCGCGACAGCACCTCGACCTTGAGCGGCCAGTCGGCGAAGCGGTCGCGGAAGTTGCGGTAGTGCTGCTCGGCCAGCAGGGTGGTCGGCACCAGCACCGCCACCTGCTTGCCCGCCGCCGCGGCGACGAAGGCCGCGCGTACCGCGACCTCGGTCTTGCCGAAGCCGACGTCGCCGCAGACCACGCGGTCCATCGGCTGGCTGGAGCCGAGGTCGCGGATCACCGCCTCGATCGCGGCGTGCTGGTCGGGCGTTTCCTCGAACGGGAAGGCGGCGGCGAAGGGCTCGTACATCGCGCGGTCGACCTGCAGCGCCAGGCCGGCGCGCGCCTGCCGCTTGGCCTGGATCTCGAGCAGTTCGGCGGCGACGTCGCGTACCTTCTCCTGCGCCTTGCGCTTGGCCTTGGTCCACTGCTCGCCGCCGAGGCTGTGCAGCGGCGCGGTCTCGGGCGAGGCGCCGGAATAGCGGCTGACCAGGTGCAACTGCGCCACGGGCACGTACAGCCGGTCGCCCTTGGCGTATTCGATGTCGAGGTATTCGCCGGGCTGGCCGCCGGCCTCCAGCGTCACCAGGCCGCGGTAGCGACCGACGCCGTGGTCCTCGTGCACGATCGGCGCGCCCTCGCTGAGTTCGCCGAGGTCGCGGATGATGGCCTCGGGCTCGCGGCCGGCGCGCTTGCGGCGGCGCGGCTGCGAGGCGCGCTCGGGGAAGAGCTGGCGTTCGGTGAGGATCGCGACACGCGGCGCGTCGAGCGCGAAACCATCGTCGAGCGGGGCGACGGCGATGGCGAAGCCCGGATCGTGCGCGCGCGCATCGGCGGTCTTGCCGCCGGACGCCGGCTTGCCGCTTCCGCCGGGACGATGCTCCGACAGGAACGTGGCGAAGTCGGGCAGGACCTCCGGGACCAGGCCGGCGGCCTCGAGCATTTCCAGCAGCGCCTCGCGTCGACCGGCCGAGTCGGCGGCGACCAGCACGCGGCCGTCGTAGCTGCCCAGGAAACCCTTGAGCGAAGCGCCGGGCTCGCTGTCGCGCAGCGCCAACGGCAGCGACGGCGCAGGCTGGTCACCCAGCGCCTGTGCCTGCGCGTGGCGCGGGTGCGCGGGTGCGCACAGCTCGATGCGCTGGCCTTCGTTGAGCCGCTCGCGCAGCGCCTCGGGCGACATCCACAGCTCGGACGGCGGCAGCAGCGGGCGCTCGATGTCGTGGCGCAGCTGTTCGTAGCGGTCTGCGGCCTGCTTCCAGAAATGGTCGGCGGCCTCCAGCGCGCCCTCGTCGACCAGCGGCAGGGTGCCGGGCGCGAGGTAGTCGAACAGGGTGGCGGTCGAGTCGAAGAACAGCGGCAGGTAGTACTCGATGCCGGCCGGCGCGATGCCCGCCTTGAGATCCTGCATCAGCGCGCTGCGCCGGGTGTCGACGTCGAAGCGGTCGCGCAGCGCGTCGAGCACGGCGCCGAGTGCGTCGCCGTCGGTGGGCACCTCGCGGCCGGGCAGCATGCGCACCGCCTCGACCTTGTCCAGCGAACGCTGGGTTTCCGGGTCGAAGGCGCGGATCGTCTCGATGCTGTCGTCGAACAGCTCGACGCGGTAGGGCTCGGTCGCGCCCATCGGATACACGTCCAGCAGCCCGCCGCGCACGGCGAAATCGCCGGGCTCGTAGACCTGCGGCACGTTGCGGTAGCCGGCGCCACCCAGCCGGCGTTTCTCGGCATCGAGGTCGAGCGTCTGCCCCACGCGCACGTCGAACGCGCTGCCGACCGCGTAGCGCAGCGGCGGCAAGCGCTGCAGCAGGGTCTGCACGGGCACGATCACGATCGCCTGCCCGCGCAGCGCAGGCAGGCGCAGCAGCGTGGACAGGCGCTGGGAAATGATGTCCGGATGCGGGCTGAAGCGGTCCCAGGGCAGGGTTTCCCAATCCGGGAAGGGCACCACCGGCAGGCTCGCGTCATCGCCCAGCAGGGTATGCAGGTCGGATTCGAGCTGGTGCGCGGCGTGGTTGTCGCG
>JAFAEC010000110.1 GCA_023424215.1 Pseudomonadota bacterium | reverse complement strand
CCGCGGTTCTCGGCCCCCGCGCCGCCGCCCCGGCGGGCGCCGCCTTCCACGCGGCCCTGTTCGGCTGATATCCTCCGGCCATGGCGCTTCTGGACTGGATCAGCGAGGCGAACGGGCCTGTGGTGCGCGGACGGGGCGTGTCGCTGCGCCCGCCGCGCCCGGCCGATCACGAGGCCTGGGCCGCGCTTCGTCTGGAATCCCGGGCCTACCTCCAGCCGTGGGAGCCGACCTGGCCCGAGGATGACCTGACCCGCGCCGCCTTCAAGCGTCGGCTCTCCATCTACGGCCGCGAGATGGAGGCCGGGAACGCTTGGCCGTTCTTCATCTTCGACGACGCGGATCAGGCCCTGCTCGGCGCCATCACCCTGTCGAACGTCCGTCGCGGCGTGGCCGAGACCGGGGTGCTCGGCTACTGGATCGGGCGACGCTACGCCGGCAAGGGTCATGCGACGGCCGCGGTGCGGGCCATGCTGGGCTACGCCTTCGAGGAACTGAGGCTGCACCGCGTCGAGGCCGCCTGCGTCCCCGCCAACGTCGCCTCGCGCCGGGTGCTGGAGAAGGCCGGCTTCGAACTTGAGGGCCGGGCGCGGGCTTATCTCAAAATTAACGGCGCATGGGCAGATCATCTGCTGTTCGGCTGCGTGAATGACGGAGCCGGCCGCGACGGCTGAGCCGTCCACCGGGGACCCGTAGGCGTTTGAACAACCGCTCCAGAAGTCTGGCCTGGGACGCGACGACCGCCATCGAGGCGCTGGCCGCCGCCGATACGGCGCTGTGGATCTGGACCCCGTCGCAGGACCAGATGCGGCTCACCGGCGCGACCCGGGCGCTCGGCCTCGGCCCGCTTGCGCCGGAATGCTCGGGCGCCGCCTTCGTCGCGGTCGCCGTGCCGCAGGATCGCGCCCTCGCCGAAAAGGTCCTCAAGCCGCAGGAGGAGGGAACCGAGGTCGCCATCCGCCTGCGCATGCGCGACGCGGAGACCTGCATCTGGCGCGGCGTCTGGCTCGAGGACGGGCTGCGGGCCGCGGGGGTCGTGGCGCTGGAGAAGCGCTTCTCCGCCTCCGAGCGCGACCAGCTGACGGGCCTGCTCGACCGCCGCACCTTCATCGCCCGGGCCGCGGAAGCGCTGACCCAGCCGGGCGAATACGAACTGGTCGCCGCCGACGTCGACCGCCTGCGACGCCTCAACGAGGCGCTCGGCCACGAGCGGGCGGATCTCGTGCTCGCAGCCCTGGGCTCGCGCCTGAACGCCGCCTTCTCCCAGGAGGCGGCCGCGGCCCGCGTGGGCGAGGACGAGTTCGCCGTGATCCTGCCGCGCGGGGCCGTGGCGGCGGCGGAACGCCTCCGCGAAGCGCTGGAGCAGCCGCTGCGCGTGGCCGGCTTCGACATCTATCCGACCGTGTCGATCGGCGCGGTCTCCGTGGAAGGCGGCCCTGACGCGCCGGACGCGGCCGAACTGCTGCGTCGGGTCGAACTGGCGGTCGAGCACGCCAAGTCCGCCGGCCGCGGCGGCGTCGCGGCCTATGGCCGGGCGCTGGAGAGCGACAGCCTGTCCCGTCTCGCGCTGGAATCCGACCTGCGCAACGCCTTCGTGCGCGGCGAGATCGAGCCCTTCTACCAGCCGATCGTGAACCTCGACACGGGCGCCGTGGCCGGGTTCGAGGCCCTGGCCCGCTGGCGGCACCCGCGGCGTGGTCTGGTCCCCCCCGACGAGTTCCTCGGTCTGGCCGACGAAATGGGCCTGATGAACGAGCTGGGTCTGCTGATGATGACCCAGTCGGCGCGCCAGCTGGCCGAGTGGCTGCAGCGCCACCCCGCCGCCGGCAAGCTGTTCTGCAGCGTCAACCTGTCGGTGGGCGAGATCGAGCGACCAGGCCTTGTCGAGGACGTGGCGCGGGTGATCGCCGAGACCGGCCTGCCGCGCGGCGCGCTGAAGCTCGAGGTCACCGAGAGCGACATCATGCGCGACACCACCCGCGCCGCCGACATCCTCAAGCAGTTGCGGGACGCGGGCGCCTCGCTGGCGCTGGACGACTTCGGCACCGGCTTCTCCTCGCTCAGCTATCTGGCCCGCCTGCCGTTCGACACCCTGAAGATCGACCGCTATTTCGTGCTGACCATGGACACCGATGAGGGGTCGGCGAAGATCGTCAAGTCGGTGGTCAATCTCGGGCGCGACCTGTCGCTGGAGGTGGTCGCCGAGGGGGTCGAGAACGCCACCCTCGCTCGCCTGCTGCTGGACGCCCAGTGTCACTACGGTCAGGGCTTCGGCTACGCCCAGCCGCTGCCGGCCCAGGGCGCCGAGGTCTATCTCAACGAGTCCCTCGCCGACGGCTCGGCCCCGATCAAGGCCCGGTCGGCCTGATCGCTCACGCCCGGCCCGCCTGTCCCGACAGCAGGCCCGGATCGACCCCCAGCGTCGCCAGCGCCCGCGCCCATTTAGCGTCGTAGTCCGGATCGAAGATCAGGTCGGCGTCGGCCTCGGCGGTCAGCCAGACGTTCTCGCCCAGCTCGTCCTCCAGCTGGCCCTCGCCCCAGCCCGCGTAGCCCAGCAGCAGCACGGAGCGGCGCGGGCCCATGGCCGGGTCGACCATGGCGGCCAGCGCCTCGCGCGTGCCGGTGATGGCCAGCCCCTCGCCGAAGGCCAGCGAGGCGTCCTCCGCCATCCAGTCGTCGGAATGCAGGACGAAGCCCCGTTCCCGCTCGACCGGACCGCCCACCAGAACCGGGCGGCCGGCCGCGGCCTCCGGCGCGGGGGTCTCCAGCTTGGTGAGCACGGCCTTCAGATCGACCCCGGGGGCCGGGCGGTCCAGCCTCAGACCCATCGCATGATCCCGGGCGTGCGCGCAGATCAGGATGACCGCGTGCTCGAAGCGCGGATCGCCGATGCCTGGCATCGCCACCAGCAGCCGACCGGTCAGGTTCTGGAAGTCGTCCATGTCCGATATCATCGGGAGCCGGGCGGCCGTGCGCAAGGCGCGGCGTTTCACACCTCTGTTGGCGAGCGTGGCGGCAACGCCTATTTGCGAGCCACGTTCTCTTGTCTCGAACCCACCGGAGCGACCCATGACCGTCCAGATCGGCGACCGCCTGCCCTCGGCCACCCTGACCCGCGCCACCGACGACGGCCCGAAGCCGATCTCGACCGACGAGGTCTTCAAGGGCCGCACCGTCGCCCTGTTCGCCGTGCCGGGCGCCTTCACCCCCACCTGCTCGGCGCAGCATCTGCCGGGCTTCAAGGAGGCGCAGGAAACCCTGAAGGCGAAGGGCGTCGACGCCATCGCCTGCGTCTCCGTCAACGACGCCTTCGTCATGGGCGCCTGGGCCGACAGCCAGGGCGTGGGCAAGGACGACATCCTGATGCTGGGCGACGGCAACGGCGACTTCACCCGCGCGCTCGGCCTGTCCATGGACGCCAAGGGTTACGGCATGGGCGAGCGTTCGCAGCGCTACTCGATGCTGGTCAAGGACGGCGTGGTCGAGCAGCTGAACATCGAGCAGCCGGGCGAGTACAAGGTGTCGTCGGCCGAGCACCTGCTGACCCAGCTGTAGATGGCGTGAGCGACCCCTTCACCACCGAGCAGCGCAGCGCTGTCATGCGGCGGGTGAAGGGGCGCGACACCGGGCCGGAACTCGCCGTCCGTCGCGCCCTGCGCCTGGCCGGCGTCGGCTATCGCCTCGGCGGCGCGGGTCTGCCGGGGCGTCCCGATCTGGTGATGAAGGGCCGGCGCACGGTCGTGTTCGTCCACGGCTGCTTCTGGCACGGGCACGACTGCCCGCGCGGCGCCCGCGCGCCGAAGGCCAACGCCGGCTACTGGTCGGCCAAGATCGCCCGCAACCGGACCCGCGACGCCGCCGCCGAGGCGGCGCTGCGCGGCATGGGCTGGCGTGTGGTCACCGTCTGGGAATGCGGGCTGCGGCGGCCCGATTTCGCCGACCGGCTGGCCGAGGCCGTCCGGGGTCAGGCGGCCGCCGTCTCGATCGCCGCCTCGTCCTGAGCCTGGGTCATGACGTGGTTGATGGCTCCGAGGAGCATCTGCGGCGTGATGGGCTTCGGCACGAAGTAGGTCATGCCGGCGGCGGTGCAGGCGGCGATGTCCTCCGGCGAGGTGTCGGCGGTCACCGCAATCACCGGCGTCCCGGCGTTCGGACCGCCGCCCGCGCGGATGCGCCGGGTGGTCTCGCGGCCGTCCAGCTCCGGCATGCGCACGTCCATGAAGATCAGGTCGAAGGTCTCGGCGTCGCAGATCTTCAGCGCCGACATGCCGTCGGCCGCGGTAGCGATGTCGCAGCCGAGCGGCTGCAGGATCAGCTGGATGGCGCGGCGGTTGATGTCGTGATCGTCGACGACGAGCACCCGCATCGGCCGTTCGTCCTCTTCCGCCTCGGGCCCGGTCTCCGGCCCGGTCTGGGGGGCGCTGTTGGCCGGGCGAGGGGCCGCCTCGAAGGCGGGGACGGGCCGGGCGGCCGGAACCTCGGGAGGGGCGGGCGGCGCGAGCGCGCGCGCCACGGCGTCGCGGCTTTGCTGGTCCAGCGCAGGGACGGGCGTCGCGGCCGTCTGCGCGCGCTCCAGCCGGAGCGCCAGGGTGAATCGGGCCCCCTCGCCGGGACGGCTGCGCGCGGTCAGCCGCCCGCCCATCAGCTCGGCGAACTGACGGCTGATGGCGAGGCCCAGCCCCGTGCCGCCATGTCGGGCGCTGACGCCGTCGGCTGTCTGGTCGAACGGCGTGAACAGGCGGGCCAGCTGATCGGAACTCATCCCGGGCCCGGTGTCGGCCACCTCGATGAGCATCGCATGGCCGCCGGGCTCTTCGGCCCAGGACTGCAGGCGAAGGGTGATGGAGCCCTCCGCGGTGAACTTCATCGCGTTCGAGATCAGGTTGTTGAGCACCTGCCGCAGACGCATCGGATCGCCGCGCACCGCCGTCGGCACCGAGGCGGCGCCCTCGACCCGCAGCTTAAGGCCCTTGGCCCGGGCCGGGCCGCGCCACAGCCGCAGCGTCTGGTTCAGCAGATCGCGCAGGTCGAAATCGACGCTGTCCACCGTCATGTGTCCGGCTTCCAGCTTGGCGTGATCCAGCAGGTCGTCCAGCAGGGCCTGCATCATGAAGCCGGCGTCGCTGATCAGGCGCGCTTGGGCGCGCGCGGCGCTCTCCACGGCGCCCCGCTCCAGCTCCGCCGAGCCGGTCAGGATGGCGCTGATCGGGGTGCGCAGGTCGTGGCCGACGGCGGCGAGGAAGGCGCTCCGGCTGGCCATGATGCGCTCGGCGTCCAGCCGCTTGCGTTCGGCCTCGAGCCGCGCCGCGGTCTCGGCGACCCGCGCCTCGTTCATCCGCTGCCAGGTCGACAGGCAGTAGGTGATGAAGACGCCGACCGCGACGGCGGCGGCGGTGACGAAGGCCGTGCTGGCGCCGAACATCGCCATGAACACCGGGACCGAGGCGAGGTACAGGAACTGCGGCGCCGCGGTGAGCACCAGCACCCGCGTCGAACGCGGCGCGTTGATCATCGAGTAGATCGCCCCGGCCGAGAGCAGCAGCGAGGCGCAGATGCCCGCCATCGGACCGCCGATCAGCCACAGCGGGATCGACAGGCTGCCGAAATAGCTGGCGTTGGCGAACAGCATGACGTCGCCGGCCACGGCGCGCAGGCCGTGCAGCCGGTCTGCCCGGCGGCCGTTGATCGGCGCGAACACCCACAGGTCCAGGGTCTGCACCAGGAAGTAGCCGATGACCCAGGCGATGCTGAGATCCCAGCCGATCACCGGGCTGAACACCAGGGCGCTCGCCGCCGCCATGCCGAGCCGCTGCAGCAGCGCCTTGCGGCGCTGGCGGATGGCTCCGATCCAGGCGTCCGACGTGACGTCAGTGGTTGCGGCCGAAGCGATCGCCATGCGGCTCCCCGAAATGGCCATGGGCCCGGCCGGGACTATCGGCGGCTTGCCCTAACGCTCCGTCAACGGGCCGTTCCGACGGCGTCCGCGGCCGAGGCGAAACCGTCCGCACGGAGCCGGTCCGCAAGGTCCCGCTTGATGCGGCCGACCAGGCCGGGCCCCTCGTACACGAGCGCCGAATAGAGCTGCACGGCGCAGGCGCCGGCGCGGATGCGGGCATAGGCTTCCTCGCCGGAATCGATTCCGCCGACGGCGATCAGCGGCAGCCGTCCGGCCGAGGCTTCGGCGGCGGCGCGCAGGGCGGCGCGGGCGCGGTCCCTGAGCGGCGCTCCCGACAGGCCGCCCGCCTCGTTCCGGTGTGGCGAGCGCAGCCCCGCCGGCCGGTCGAGGGTGGTGTTGGAGACGATCAGGGCGTCAAGCCGGTGGTCCAGTCCGGCCTCCACGATCATGGCGATCTCGCCCGCTTCCAGGTCCGGCGCGATCTTCAGGAACACCGGCGTCGGATCGTCGCCCCGCGCCCCGCTCAGCCGGCCGAGAAGGTCGTCGAGGGCGGCTCGGCCCTGCAGCGCCCGCAGGCCCGGGGTGTTCGGCGACGACACGTTGACCGTGACGTAATCCGCCAGCCCCTTCAGGCGCGTCAGGCCGAGCACATAGTCCGCGGCCTTGTCCTCGGTATCCTTGTTGGCCCCCAGATTGGCGCCGACGACTACGCTTCTGGGGCGCCGTTCCAGCCGTGCGGCGAAGGCGTCGAGGCCGGCGTTGTTGAAGCCCATGCGATTGATGATCGCGCGGTCCTCGGTCAGCCGGAACAGGCGCGGCCGGGGGTTTCCCGGCTGCGGACGCGGCGTCACCGAGCCGCACTCGACGAGGCCGAACCCCAGCCGCGCCAGCCCGTGCAGGGCTTCCCCGTTCTTGTCGAGGCCGGCCGCGAGACCGATCGGGTTGGGCAGCTCCAGCAGGCCGATGCGGGTGCGCAGCACCGGATCGTCGCCCCTCGCCGGCGGCAGGGGCGCCAGTTGCAGGGCCCGGATCGCCAGCCCGTGGGCCGTCTCCGGATCGAGCCGGCGGAGAAGGGCGGCTCCGAGGTCGGTCAGCCCCATCCCACGCTCCCGTCGTCGAACCGCATGACGCCGTCGGCGTCCACCGCGAGCCCGCGCTCGGACACGACGGCGCTTCGCGGCAGCGGGCCATGGATGTGGGGGAACAGGGCCCCGCCGCGCGATGGCTCCCACACCAGGGCGTCCCCCAGGCGATCCGTCTCCACGGCGAGAAGAAGCAGGGCCTCGCGGCCGCGATAGTGCCGCGCCGCGGTCTCGGCCAGTTGACCGGCCGTCGACATGTGGATGTAGCCGTCCGCCCGGTCCACGGCGGAGCCCTCGTAGGCGTCGCCGGCGGCGCGCCACTCGTCCGCATCGACCAGCTTGTAGGCGAGTTCGCTCACCGGCCGTCCAGCTCCCGGGGCTGCAGGAAGCCGTCGAACAGGCAGCGGCCGGCGACGTCGACGGTGAAGACCGCCGCCGCCCCGGGCGGGAAGCCGCCGCTCATCCGGTCCATCAGCGCCGGGGAGGCGGCGCCCTCGCTCATGTACTCGAGAGCCAGCAGGTGGACGCCCGGGTTGTGGGCCACGACCAGCAGGCAGCCGGCCTCGTCCTCCGCCGCCTCGACGAACCGGCGCAGGATGTCCGCCGAGCCGTTGTAGAGCGCCTCGTCGTCGCGCACCTGCACGTCGCCCATGGCGTCGTGGACGAGGCTCCAGGTCTGGCGCGTGCGCGCGGCTGGCGACACCAGGGCCAGATCGGGGCGCAGGCCGCGCGCCGCCAGCGCCTGCCCCATCAGGGACGCGTCGGCGCGGCCGCGGGCGGACAGCGGCCGATCGCGGTCGCCGCCGGAGCCGCCCGATCGTTCAGCCTCGGCATGGCGCATCAGGATCAGTCGCTGCATGCGCCGCCCTTTAGGGCGCCTCGGAGTTTCCCGCCAGATCGCGATGGCTGCGTCCGGCGGCTTGTGGGTTGAGGGCGGGACTGAGCGCAGCGACGGGAGCGGTCGCGCCGCCGGGGCGGATGCGGGCGTAGGCCTGGCGCGTGGCCTCCAGCAGGATGACGCCGGCAGCGCCCGGCAGGACCCGCTTGCCGACCTGCTCCAGTCCCTCGGCGAGGGGCAGCAGCGGCGGCCAGGGCGGCACGTAGAGGGTCTGCGACCAGGCGGTCGGCTCCAGTCCGACGTCCCGGACCAGCCGCTCCAGCTGCCGGCGGGTGAAGGGCCGGCCGTGGCCGAACGGCGTCGACTCCGCGCGCGCCCACAAACCGCCCCGCGCGGCGGCGATCAGGATGATGCGCCCGGCCGGCGCCATGGCCCGCACCGCCTCGAGCATCAGCGCCCGCGCGTCGTCGGCCTCCTCCAGCGCATGCACCAGCAACACCCGGTCGAAAGCCCCGGCGGGGAAGGGCAGGCGGCGGTCGTCGACGAGCAGGGTCCGGTTCTTGCCCACCGACGGCCACGGCTCCACCCCCTGGCCGCCGGGCATGGCCGCCACCACCCGGCGCGCCCCGACGAAGGCGTCCAGCCATGGCGTGGCGTAGCCGAGGCCCAGGACGTCGCAGCTGGCCGCCTCGCCCCAGGCGTCCTCGAGCCGTCGCGCCAGCAGCCGCCGGGCCAGCGCGCCGGCCGGCTCGCCGTAGAAGATCCGGAGCTCCTCGATGCTGCGCCGCATGGCCCCAGCATAGACCCGCGCCGGGGCGGCTGCCACAATGGCGGCATGTCGCTGGACGTCCGCCTGTTTCCCTGCCTGTCCGACAACTACGGCTTCCTTGTGCAGGACGCCGCCACCGGCGCGGTCGCCGTGATCGACACCCCGGACGCCGACGCGATCCTCACCGACCTCGAGGCCTCCGGCTGGGGCCGGCTGGACCTGATCCTCAACACCCACTGGCACCCCGACCACGCCCAGGGCAACGCCGCGCTCAAGGCGGCGACCGGCTGCGAGATCGTGGGCCCGGAGGAAGTGCGCCGCGCCGCGCCGCTCGACCGCGTGGTGCGTGGCGGCGACCGGGTCAGTCTGGGCGACACGGTGCTGGAGGTGACCGAAGCGCCGGGCCACACCCTCGGCCACGTCGTCTACCGCTCGCCGGACGACGCCCAGGCCTTCGTCGGCGACGTGCTGTTCGTCATGGGCTGCGGCCGACTGTTCGAAGGCTCGCCGGAGCAGATGTGGACCAGTCTCCGGACCCTGGCCGCGTGGCCGGACGAGACCGTGATCTGGTGCGCCCACGAATACACGGCGTCCAACGCCCGCTTCGCGATGAGCGTCGACGACCGCCCCGAGATGGAGGCGCGCGCCGCCGGCATCCTCGCCATGCGCGAGCGGGGAGAGCCGACCGTGCCGACCACGATCGCGGCCGAGAAGGCCTTCAATCCCTTCCTGCGCGCGGCGGACGCCGGCGCGTTCGCGGCGTTGCGCGCCGCCAAGGACAGGTTCAGCGGCTAGCGCTCGCCTGCGGCAGGAAGGCCCGGATCACCCGCGCCGACGACGGCCGGCCCGCCGGGCCCTGGGACGGCGCCACCACGATGCGCAGTTCGCCGCGGGCGTAGCTCACCGAAGCCGTCTGCCCCTCGACGATGGCGATCCGGCGCAGCTGGTTCAGCGACGACCGCGCGCTGGGCGAGCGCGCGATGCGCACCACCGCGTCGGTCGACAGGATCAGGGCCTCGACGGTCAGGGACTCCGCGTCCCGGCCGGTTTCGATATCGATCTGGATCAGGCGGCCGATGGCCTCGCTGACCATGCCGCTGCGGTGCGCCATCAGGCTCCACAGGCGGAGGGGGCCGAGGACCGGGGTCGACAGGCTCTGGCCCGGGCCGGCGAAGGCCGCCGGGGCGCCGCCCGGCGCGCGCGGGGAGTAGACGGTGACGCCGCCGTTGGGCGTGACCCGCAGCACCTGCTGGCCGGCGTCATTGCGGTAGATGACGTCGCCGCGCGGGGCCGGGCTCGGCCGCAGGATCCACGTCTCGGTGCGGCCGTCGAAGCGCAGCAGGGGCCGGTTGCCCGCCCGGTCGAGGGTGAAGCCCACGCCCGCGTCGGACACATAGCGTCCGGGCGCCGGCAGCGCCCCGGACGACCTCGTCTGGTTGCGCAGGGCCCGGCTCTGTTCAGCCTGGGCGTTGGCGCGTTCCTGGGCCGAGGCGGGGGGCGCAACGGCCAGCGACAGGCCGACAGCCGCGAGGGCGATCGCCATCGCGGTCGGAAGCGGCGTCCGCGCCGTTCTGACCCTCGCCGTCAACTCCATGGGCGTCTTGGTGGAATCCGGGCGCGGCGGATTTTGGGCAGGAGACGGATCACCCGACCAGATACTGACCGCCGTTCAGCGACAGTGTGCAGCCTGTGACATATCCGGCACGCTCGCCGGCCAGCCACGACACCATGTCCGCGATTTCCTCGCCTTTTCCGAGCCTTCCCACCGGGATCTGGGCGATGATTCCGGCCAGCACCTTCTCGTCCATGGCCCCGACCATCTCCGTGTCGATGTAGCCGGGGGCGATACAATTCACCGTGACCCCCTTGCGCGCGTTCTCCAGCGCGAGGGCCTTGGTGAAGCCGATCATGCCGGCCTTGGCGGCGGAGTAGTTGGTCTGTCCGATCTGACCCTTCTGGCCGTTGATCGAGCTGATGTTGACGATCCGGCCCCAGCCCCGGTCGCGCATGCCGTTGATGACGTGGCGGGTCATGTTGAACACGCTGTCCATGTTCACCCGGATGACGTCCGACCACTGGTCAGCGGTCATCTTGTGGAAGAAGCCGTCGCGCGTGATGCCGGCGTTGTTGACCAGCACGTCGATCGGCCCCAGCGCCGCCTCGACCTCGGCCACGGCGCGCTGGCAGTCCTCGAAACTGCCGACATTGCCCTTGACCACCATCACGCCCAGCTCGTCCGCCGTGGCGCGTGCGGCGGCCTCGTTGCCGGAATAGCCGGCGGCGACGGCCAGGCCGTCTTCCTTCAGCCGCTGGACGATGGCCTTGCCGATGCCGCGAGTGCCGCCGGTCACCAGTGCGACGCGTGCCATATGCGTATCCTGTCCCTTGGGCGGCGGCCTCTCCCGCGGGCCGCCTGCCGTCGGATACGCTTTAGCTTGCGATACGTTGCGCGAAAAGCGGCGTTAGGCCGCCTGCGCCATGCGGCTCATGTCGATCACGAAGCGATAGCGCACGTCGGACT
Source organism: Pseudomonadota bacterium (assembly GCA_023424215.1). Taxonomy (GTDB): domain Bacteria; phylum Pseudomonadota; class Alphaproteobacteria; order Caulobacterales; family Caulobacteraceae; genus Brevundimonas. The sequence continues at coordinate 31,668 of JAFAEC010000110.1, read as the reverse complement.
TCTCCATGCGGGCGTAGGCCTCGTTGATCTGGTCCGGCGCGATGACCTCGATGTCGCAGGCGATGCCGTGCTCGGCGCAGAAGTCGAGCATCTCCTGGGTTTCGCGGATGCCGCCGATCAGGCTGCCCGCCACGCTGCGCCGGCGCGCCAGCAGGGGCAGGGCGAAGACCGGCAGGCCTTCGGTGGTCAGGCCCAGCATGACCATGGTCCCGTCGCGGGCCAGCAGGCCGATATGGCTGGCGATCTCGTGGGTGGCGGAGACGGTGTTGATGATCAGGTCGAATTTCGACGCCGCCGCCTTCATCGCCGCCGTGTCGGAGTTGATCAGGAAGTGCTTCGCGCCCATCCGCTCGGCGTCGGCCTTCTTGCGGTCGGAGGTGGAAAGGACGGTCACTTCGGCTCCCATGGCCGCAGCCAGCTTGACCGCCATGTGGCCGAGCCCGCCGAGCCCGACCACCGCCACCTTTGAGCCGGGCCCCACCTTCCAGTGGCGCAGCGGGCTCCAGGTCGTGATGCCGGCGCACAGCAGGGGCGCGGCGGCGTCCAGCGGCAGGGCGTCGGGGATGCGCAGGACGAAGGACTGGTCGACCGTGATCCGGTCGGAATAGCCGCCCTGGGTGATGGTCTGGCCGACCTCGGCGCCCTTGGGGTCGCGCGAGCCGTAGGTCTGGGTCATGCCGGGGACGCAGTACTGCTCCTCGCCCGCCGCGCAGGCCGGGCAGGTCCGGCAACTGTCGACCATGCAGCCGACGCCGACGCGGTCGCCGACCTTGAAGCGGCTGACGTCCGGCCCGACCGCCGTCACCACCCCGGCGATCTCGTGCCCCGGCACGATCGGATAGCGGGTGCCGCCCAGATCGTTCTTCGCCACGTGCAGGTCCGAGTGGCAGACGCCGCAGTACTTAATCTCGATGGCCACGTCGTTCGGGCCCGGATCGCGCCGGTCGAAGCTGTACGGGCTCAGCGGGGCGTCGGCGGCGGTCGCCGCGAAGGCGCGGGTGGCGATGGGCATGTGCGGGTCTCCTGGGAGCGGCTCAGGTGTGGGCGCTCCGGCGCTTTCGCAACGGTCAGCCCAGCTTTTCGATCAGCGCCATGGCCGCCGCCGGGTTCCGCACCTTGGCCCCCGAGATGAAGTAGGCGAACACGTCGCCCCGTTTCGCCCAGTCGCGCGCCCGGGCGGCGATGGCGTCCAGCTCGGCCGAGGTCATGCCGGTCGGCTCGTCCTCGCGACTCGACATCAGGCGGGCGTAGGTGAAGTCGGCGGTCGGCTGGTCGATGCGCGGCCATTCCGGCGCCTCCTCGTCCTCGGCGTAGACGATGGCGACGCCGTACTTCGCCGCCAGTTCGTAGAACTGCGGCGTGTCGAAGCTGGCATGGCGCACCTCCAGGGCATGGCGCAGGCGCAGGCCGTCCTTCTCCTTCGGCAGCAGCTTCAGGAAGCCCTCGAAGTCCTCCGGGTCGAACTTCTTGGTCCCCATGAACTGCCAGTTGATCGGCCCGAGCTTGTCGCCCAGCGCCGTCAGTCCCTGGTCGAGGAAGCGGCCCATCGACTCGCCCATGTCCGACAGGATTTTCCGGTTGGTGCAGTAGCGGCTGGCCTTGACCGAAAAGACGAAGCCGTCGGGCGTCTCGTCGCGCCACTTCATCCAGCTGTCGGGCTTGAAGGTGGAGTAGTAGGTGCCGTTGATCTCGATCGAGCTCAGCTTGCGGCTGGCGTATTCCAGCTCGCGCTTCTGGCTCCACTTCTCGGGATAGAAGACCCCGCGCCACGGCTCGTAGGTCCAGCCGCCGACGCCGATCCGGATCACACCTGTCATGTCGCCTCCTGTGCCGGACCGATGTGGCGTCAGGCCGCGGCCGGGACAAGCGCGCGGTAGGCGGCGCGGGCGTGGGCGCGCGCGGTCGCGTCGTCCAGAAGCCGCTTCGAATGGCTGTAGGACAGCACCATCCCCTTGTACTGGAACACCTTCGCATCCAGCGCCGCCTCGTCGAGCCCGGGATACAGGGTCCGGAACTCGCGACGGATGACCTTCGCCCAGCGCAGCTGGCTCGACTTCAGCACATCGCGCAGCGGCCCCGGCTGGTCGTCCAGCTCGGCCGCCGCCGCCATCAACGGGCAACCGCCCGGCCGGTCCTGGCCGTCGATCCAGTCCAGCTCCAGTTCGACGATCCGGTCCAGCCGCTCGCGCCCCGGCGTGAGTCCCTCCGCCGGACGCCACACCTGCGCGGTGAACCGCTCGATCATGGCGTCGACCAGTTCGGCGTGCAGCGCCTCCTTGGACTGGAAATGCTTCAGCACGGCGCTCTTCGACACGCCTGAGGCCGCGGCCACGTCGGCCAGGCTCACCGCCGCCAGGCCGCGCACGGCGACCAGCCGCATGGCCTCGTCGATCAGGCGCGCCCGCGTCGCCTCGCCCTTGCTCGCCATATCCGGACTCCAAAGTGCCCGAACGGACACTTTTCTGTCGACTCGAAGTGACCGCTCGGTCACTCATTGGTGTACGACCGGTCACTTCTACACCGGACCGGCCGCCCTGACCACCCTCCCTGGAGGAAGCGCCATGCTTCTCACATCCCTCGCCCTCGCCGCCGCCCTTCTCGCCCAGCCGGCCACCGCCACCGCCGGCGCCTCGGCCACCCTCGTGGAGCCCCGCGAAGCCCGCATGAACCTCGACGGCCGCAGCTGGTCCTGCGACTCCGCCGGCCAGTGCATCGGCCGCGGCGGCGGAAACACCCAGCCGCTGATGCGCGAGTGCCGCCGTTTCGTCGCCCGCTTCGGCGCCGTCTCCGCCTTCTCGCGCAACGGTCTCGCCCTGACCGAGGCCGAACTGGGCCAGTGCAACGCGGCGGCCGCCTGACCCTCCGCAGCGCGCCACGCCCGTGCTAGCCCTCCCCCGCCGCGCTTCGGCGGCGAGGAGGGCTGACATGGCCGCATCGATGTTCCGGGTCTTCGATCCGCGCCAGCTCGCCCACGCCCCGGCGCAGGAGTTCCACAATGGCGGCTGGGCGCCCCACGCCGACCTGCCGGCCCGCGCGGCCAGCATCGCCGACCGGCTCGCCCCGTTCGAGCCGGCCCGCAATTTCGGCCGGGCGCCGATCCTGCGGGTCCACACCTCCGGGTACGTGGACTTTCTCGAGCGTGCCAACGCCGACTGGCGTGCGGCCGGGCGGCCGGGCGACGCCATCGGCTACGCCTGGCCGGTGGTCGGCCGTCGGCCGCTCGACCTCGACCGCATCGACGCCCGCCTCGGCCGCTTCTCGTACGATGCCTGCACCCCGGTCACGGCGGGCACGTGGGAAGCCGCCTGGTGGGCGGCCCAGACCGCCCTGTCCGCGCTCCAGCCCCTGCTCGACGGCAGCGAGCGGACCAGCTTCGCCCTGTGCCGCCCGCCCGGCCACCACGCCGGGGCCGACTACCTCGGCGGCTACTGCTACCTGAACAACGCCGCCGTCGCGGCGCAGGCGGCCCGCGACGCCGGCCATGCCCGCGTCGCCGTGCTCGACGTCGACTACCACCACGGCAACGGGACCCAGGACATCTTCCTCGCCGACGGGTCGGTCTTCTTCGCCTCGATCCACGCCGATCCGGCCAGCGACTATCCGTTCTTCTGGGGCCATGCCGACGAGCGCGGCGCCGGGGAAGGCGAGGGGGCCACCCTCAACCTGCCGCTGCCGCGCGGCACGACCGTGGACGCCTACTGCGCCGCCCTCGAGACCGCGCTCGAGGCGATCGTCCGCTTCGACCCGTCGCTGCTGGTGGTCTCCTTCGGCGCCGACACCTTCGAGGGCGACCCGATCTCGCAATTCCGCATCGCCACCGGCGACTATCCGCGGCTGGCCGAACGCATCGCCGCGCTCGCTCGCCCGACCCTGATCGTCATGGAAGGCGGCTACGCGGTCGACGCCCTCGCCGACAACGTCGAGGGCTTCCTGTCGGGGTTCTGAGGTTCAGTAGGCGAAGTCGCGGTACACCCGCTCCACGTCGCCCTGCCAGTCGCCGTGGTACAGCTCCAGCAGCCGCTCGGCCGGGGTGATCCCGCTGTCGGCGATGTCCTCCAGCTCCGACAGGTAGCCGCGCTCGTCGACCATGCCGCCCGAGAACCGGGCCCGGTTCTTCAGCCCCTGCCGGGCGATGGCGACCATGTCCCGGGCCACGTCCTGCACCGTCCGCCCGGCCACCTCGGCCTTCAGCCCCACCCGGGTGACGTCGCGGCGCAGGCGTTCGTGGTCGGCGATGTCCCAGCCCTTGACCAGATCCCAGGCCGCCGCCAGCGACGGCGCGTCGTACAGCACCCCGGCCCACAGGGCGGGCAGGGCGCAGATGCGGCTCCACGGCCCGCCGTCTGCCCCGCGCATCTCGAGGTACTGCTTCAGCCGCACCTCGGGGAACAGGGTGGTCAGGTGGTCGGCCCAGTCCTTCCTCGTCGCCCGCTCGCCCGGCAGGTCATCCAGCCGGCCCTCCATGAAGGCGCGGAACGACTGGCCCGACAGGTCGACGTAGCGGTCGCCGCGCTTGGCGAAATACATCGGCACGTCCAGGGCGTAGTCGGCGTAACGCTCGAAGCCGAAGCCGTCCTCGAAGACGAAGTCCAGCATGCCGGTGCGGTCGGGGTCGGTGTCGGTCCAGACGTTGGCCCGCGCGGTCAGGAAGCCGTTCGGCTTGCCCTCGGTGAACGGGCTGTTGGCGAACAGGGCGGTGGCGATCGGCTGCAGCGCCAGCGAGGCGCGGAACTTCAGCACCATGTCCGCCTCGCTGTCGAAGTCGAGGTTGGCCTGGATGGTGCAGGTGCGCAGCATCATGTCGAGGCCCAGCGCGCCCTTCTTCGGCATGTAGGCGCGCATGATGTCGTAGCGGCCCTTGGGCATGACCGGCACGTCCTCGCGCCGCCACATCGGGTCGAAGCCGAGGCCGAGGAAGCCCAGCCCCAGCTGGTCGGCCACCTGCTTGACCTCGACCAGGTGCCGCCCGGTCTCGTCGCAGATGCCGTGGATGTCCTTGAGCGGCGCGCCCGACAGTTCGAACTGCCCGCCGGGCTCGAGGCTGATCGAGGCGGTGAAGCCTTCGTCATTGGTGCGCTCGAGGGCGATCACGTGGTCGCCCTCGTTGACCGGGCTCCAGCCGAAACGCTGCAGTCCCTCCAGCATGGCGCGGATGCCGTTCTCGCCCTCATAGCCGGGACGCCGCAGCGTCGACTTGTCGAAGCCGAACTTCTCGTGCTCCGCGCCGATGCGCCACTGGTCGCGGGGCTTGATCCCCTTCGACATGGCGCCGATCAGGTCGTCCCGGGTAAGCGGCGCGGCGTCGGCCATGGTGTTCTCTTCAGCCCCTCGTGTCGCCGCTAGATGGGCGGACGGGGCGACCTGCTCAAGCCCCATTCTGCGGGCGCATCGATAAGCCCGCCTTGAGGCTATCGTTCCCAGTCGCCGACGGCCGCCTGCCACAGCGTCAGGGCCGTGGTCGCGGCCGTATCCGCCCGCAGCACGCGCGGGCCCAGCGAGACGGCGGTGGTGAACGGCAAGGCCCGCAACCGCTCGCGCTCCTCCGGGGAGAAGCCGCCTTCGGGGCCGATCAGGATCGCCCATCGACCGGGGCCCGCCGCCGCCAGTGCCTTCAGCGCCGGCTCGCCGCCGGTCTCGTCGCAGAACATCAGCTGCCGCCCGGCGTCCCAGTCGTCCAGCACGTCCGCCAGCTTCCGCGGCGCCTCGACCGCCGGCACGTCCAGCCGCCCGGTCTGCTCGGCGCTCTCCTCGGCGATGGCTTCAAGGCGGTCCATGCGCACGTGCTGCGGCTGGGTCCGCGCCGTGGTCACCAGCCCGATCCGCGCCGCACCCAGTTCGGTGGCCTTCTCGACCGCGAACTCCAGCGCCGACTTCTTCACCGTGGCGATCAGCAGACGTAGGTCGGGCGGCGTGACCTGCTCGCGCACCTGCTCATCGGCCCGCAGCACCACGCCCTTCTTCAGCGCCTCTGCGATCACACACCGCCACTCGCCATCGCTTCCGTTGAACACCAGCAGCGGATCGCCGGCCTTCAGCCGCATCACCTGGGTCAGGTAGCGCGACTGGTCGAGCGTCGGCGCAAGCGCGGCGCCGACGGACAGGGGCTGGGGAATGTGAAGGCGGATCATTTCGCCAGCCTGTCGTTAAGAAGGTCGACAGCGATCGCGAATGCCGCGATCCGACGTGTCAGCAGGGTATGCTGCGCCGTTCCAGGCGTCAGGCGAGCCAAGGACTTCTCGCACTTGGCGAGGGTCGAGCTGATCGCACGCTCGGCCTGCCTGAGGTCCTGTTCGCTGTGAGCAGTCATTGGTCGGGTCCATAGCCGCGACTCCCGCAGCCGTCGACCAGCCTGAGTCCGCAGGCCTACAGCGTCCGCGCGATCAGGAGCTTCATGATCTCGTTGGTGCCGCCGTAGATCCGCTGCACCCGCGCGTCCTTGTACAGCTGGGCGATCGGATACTCGGTCATGTAGCCGTAGCCGCCGAACAGCTGCAGCATCTCGTCGATGGTCTCGCCCTGGATGTCGGTGACCCAGTATTTGGCCATCGAGGCCGTGGCCGCGTCGAGTTCGCCCTTCAGGTGGCGCTCTATGCAGTGGTCGACGAAGACCTTCGCGACCGTCAGTTTCGTCTTCACCTCGGCCAGCTTGAACTGGGTATTCTGGAAATCGAGGATGCGCTTGCCGAAGGCCTTGCGCTCCTTGACGTAGTCCAGCGTCGCCTGAAGGCCCCGCTCGGCCGCGGCCACGCCCTGGACGGCGATGTTCAGCCGCTCCTGCGGCAGCTGCTGCATCAGCTGGATGAAGCCCTGGCCCTCGCCGCCGCCGATGATGTTCTCGCCGGGGACCTTCACCTCGTTGAAGAACAGCTCGGAGGTGTCGTTCGCCTCCATGCCGATCTTGTGCAGGTTGCGGCCGCGTTCGAAGCCCTCGGCCCCGTCGGTCTCGACGACGATCAGGCTGGTGCCCTTGGCGCCCTCCGCCGGATCGGTCTTGGCCACCACGATGATGAAATTGGCCAGCTGGCCGTTGGTGATGAAGGTCTTCGACCCGTTGACGACGTACTGGTCGCCCACCTTGCGGGCGGTGGTCTTCACCCCCTGCAGGTCGGAGCCGGCGCCCGGCTCGGTCATGGCGATCGCCCCGACCAGCTCGCCCGACTGCAGCCGCGGCAGCCAGCGCGCCTTCTGCTCCTCGGTGCCGTAGTGCCAGATGTAAGGCATCACGATCGCATTGTGCAGCGAGATGCCGAAGTGGTCCGCGCCCCTCCAGCCCAGCTGGCGCATCAGCACCACCTCGTGCCGGTAGTCGCCGCCCATGCCGCCGTCCGCCTCGGGCATCGACAGGCCCAGCAGCCCCGCCTCGCCGGCGTCGCTCCACAGCGAGCGCGGCACCGAGCTCTCGGCGATCCACTGCGCCATCTTCTCGGGCGGCGCGTGCTCGTCGATCCACTTGCCGACCGAGTCGGAGAAGAGGGTGATCTCCTCTTCCTGCATGAAGGCGGGATCGGGGGCGTTGAGGACGTTCATGCTCAGAACGCCTCCGCCGGCAGGGTCATCAGCACCTCGGCGCCGGTCTTCAGCTTGGCCAGATGCGCGCCGGCGTCCGGCAGCATCCGCTCCACGAAATACCGGCCGGTCGTGATCTTGTTGGCGTAGAACGGATCGTCCGAGCCGCCGTCGATGGCCTTCTGCGCCGCGATGGCCATCTGCGCCCACATATAGGCCAGCGCCGTCAGGCCGAAGATGTGCAGGTAGTCGGTCGAGGCGGCGCCGGCGTTGTCCGGGTTCTGCATGCCGTTCTGCATCAGCCACATGGTGGCCTCCTGCAGCTTCTTCTTGGCGTCGGCCAGGCCGTCGACGAACGGTTTCGCCGCCGCGTTGGAGCCGTGTTCCGCCACGAAGGCGTCGATCTCGCCGAACCAGGTCATGATCGCCCGGCCGCCGTTGGCCGGCAGCTTGCGACCGACGAGGTCCAGCGCCTGGATGCCGTTGGCGCCCTCGTAGATCATGGTGATGCGCGCGTCGCGCAGGTACTGCGAGGCCGGGAAGTGTTCGGTGTAGCCCGAGCCGCCGTGCACCTGCATGGCCAGCGAGGCCGCGTGGAAGCCGCGGTCGGTCAGATAGGCCTTCAGCACCGGGGTGATCAGGCCCATGTAGTCGCGGGCCTTGGTGGCGACCGCCTCGTCCTCCGAACGCTGCAGGTCGGCCTGCAGCGCCGTCCACAGGATGAAGGCCTGCCCGCCTTCGACGATCGCCCGGGCTTCCAGCAGCATGCGACGCACGTCGGGGTGGACCACGATCGGGTCGGCCGGGCCGTCGGGGTTCTTCGGCCCTGTCAGCGAGCGGCCCTGCAGGCGGTCCTTGGCGAACTCCGCAGCCGCCTGGTACGCGGCCGTGCCGATGGCCAGCCCCTGCAGGCCGGTGCCGAGGCGGGCCTCGTTCATCATGACGAACATCGCCGCCATGCCCTTGTTCTCGGTCCCGACCAGCCAGCCCTTGGCGCCCTCGTAGGACATCACGCAGGTGGCGTTGCCGTGGATGCCCATCTTGTGCTCGAGCCCGGCGCACTGGACCCCGTTGCGCTCGCCGAGCGAGCCGTCGTCGTTGACGAGGAATTTCGGCACCACGAACAGGCTGATGCCCTTGATCCCCGCCGGCGCGCCCTCGATGCGGGCCAGAACCAGGTGGATGATGTTGTCGGTGAAGTCGTGCTCGCCGGAGCTGATCCAGATCTTCTGGCCGGTGATGCTGTAGCTGCCGTCGGCGTTCGGCACGGCCTTGGTGCGGATCAGCCCCAGGTCGGTGCCGCACTGCGGCTCGGTCAGGTTCATGGTCCCGCCCCACTCGCCCGAGGCCAGCTTGGGCAGGTAGACCGCCTTCTGCTCGTCAGAGCCGTTGGCGTGCAGGCCCTCGTAGCAGCCGTGAGTCAGGCCCGGGTACATCGAGAAGGCGGGCGAGGCGGCGGCGGTGAATTGGCCAAAAGCCATGCCGACGATGGTCGGCAGGCCCTGTCCGCCGAACTCCGGGTCGCAGGTCAGGCTGGGCCAGCCGGCCTCCACCATCTGCCGGTAGGCCTCCTTCCAGCCGGTCGGGCCGGTGACCTTGCCGTCGTCCCACTTGCAGCCTTCCAGGTCGCCGGTCCGGTTCAGCGGGGCGATGACCTCCTCGGCGAACTTCGCGCCTTCCTCGAGGATCTGGCCGACCAGCTCGGACGACACCTCGGCGAAGCCGGGCTGGTTGGAATAGCGGTCGATCTCCAGCACCTCGTTCAGCACGAAGGTCAGGTCGCGGACGGGCGCCTTGTAAGCCATGGGACTACGCTCTCGCTTTGAAGGGCTGGTGATGGTGGTCGGGGTTCAGGCGCTCGCGCAGCAGCACGGCGTACTCCTCGGCGCCGGGCAGCAGGTCGGGGCGGTGCTCGCCCAGCTTCTGCTCCATCCACTGACAGGCCTCCTCGGCCGTCTGGATGGCGCCCTCGATGTCTTCAAGCTGCTGTTTCAGCGCCGCGATCTGGGCCCGGTGACGTCGCAGGGCCACCGCCATCTGATGGGCGTTGTGGTCCTTGCGATCGTACAGATCCAGCATCTCCTGGATCTCCTGCAAGCTGAAGCCGATGCGCCGGCCGCGCAGGATCAGCTTCAGCCGCGCGCGGTCGCGGGAGTCATAGACGCGCGTCTGGCCCTTGCGGGCGGGGGTCAGCAGACCCTTGTCCTCGTAGAAGCGCAGCGCCCGCGCCGTCGCCCCGAACTCGCGGCACAGCTGGCGGATCGAATAGGTGCGATGATCGTCGGCGGTCGCCATGGCCGCCAGATAAACCGAACTTTACGTGCACGTAAAGGGAAGGTTTCGTGGGTAGGCATCAGGCATCAGGCAACGGGAAGGATCCAGCTTGACGTCCCCACCGCCGCCCCAACCCTGCTGCCTGCTGCCTGCTGCCTGCTGCCTGCTGCCTGCTGCCTGCTGCCTGCTGCCTGCTGCCTGCTGCCTGCTGCCTCCGGTTCAGCGGGTCTCCCGTGCCCGCAGCCACAGCACCGGCGCGGTGATCGCGATCAGCGCGAGGTTGGTCGCGGCAAGGCCGTACTCCAGGCCGAGGGCGTGGATGGCCAGCATCACCGTCTCCAGCGCCAGCAGACCGGAGGCGGCGGTCAGCAGCAGCGGACGCCCTACCTTCCACGACGCCAGCGGCGCCAGCACCAGCACGGCCAGCAGGATCTCGGCCACGCCGAGCCCCCGGACAAGGTTCTCGGAGGCGAACGCCGGCCACTTCATCAGTTCGACGAGGTTCGCCATCGGCTCGCTCAGCTTGGCGTAGCCGGCGGCGATGAAGAACATCGCGATCCACCCCTGGAGGGTCCACAGGGTGAGGTTGCGGTAGCTCGCGTTCAGCCGCGAGCGGGCGGGGGAGAGGGCCTGAGAAGTCATGTCGATGACGCCCGGGGAGGAGCGCTCTTGTTGATTGGTAACAGTGACGAGATCGGTTCTGCCGTGCGGTTCCGCAAGGGGACGGGGCCGGAGCGTAACCTTCCGTGACCCGTTCCTGCGCCGCGGCCGCGGCCAAAGCGTGGCCGCAAGCATAATTCGCCGTAATGTCACGCCCTCCCGGCCGCAGGGGGCGGACGGTCGGCAGGACGAAGCGGGACAGGGCATGGGGCCTCCGGATCAGCGCCCCGCCGATCTACTGACACCCTCTCGCCAGCCTGCTGTCAGCAGTCGCTCAGCGTCGCGCCTCGCCCGCCGCCCGCACGCGTCCGATCTTCTCGTCGAACGGTCGCCAGTCGTCTTGGGTGTCGATCGACGCCCAGATCGCCTCGACCTCGTCGATCAGCATCTCCTCCGGCTCCAGTCGGGCGAAGACCGGATGCTCCAGCCGCTCCGGCCGTTCCGGTTCGTGCTCGAACAGGGCGAAGCGGAAGGCGTCGAAGGCCTCGCCCTGGTAGAGCTTCGCCCGCGGGCCGCCCAGCGCCCGGGCCGAGGAGGCGAAGCCGCCGAACCAGTCATGGAACAGCGGCTCCCAGCGCAGCGCCTCGCCGCGCTCCCGCAGCAGGGCCAGAGTCGTGTCGAGCAGCCTCTGATCCGCCGCCTCCCCCAGGCTGCGCACGCCCAGCCGGTCCAGGAAGGCCGCCCTCAGCTCGCGAATGTAGGCCGGCCCGAAACCGTTCAACGCCTCGGTCAGCGGCTCGACCTCGGCGATCAGCTTCAGCGCCCCGCCCAGCTGGGTCAGGGCCCAGAACACCGCCTCGGGCTGGCGGGCGAAGGCGTAGAGCCCGGTCTGGTCGAAATAGGCCGCGGTGAAGCCCGGCTCGTACCACGGCAGGAAGCGCCACGGCCCGTAGTCGAAGCTCTCCCCCGTGACGTTCAGATTGTCGGTGTTCAGCACCCCGTGCACGAAGCCGGCCGCGATCCAGCGCGCCGTCAGCCGGGCTGAGGCGGCTACCACCTCGCGCAGGAATCCGGCCGCGTCCCCCGCCGCCACCTGCGGGTGGTAGAGCGCACGTGCATGCTCGATGAGCGTCTCGATCATGTCCGGCCGCCCGAAGTAGGCCGGGCGCTGGAAGGTCCCGAAGCGGATGTGGCTGTGCGACAGCCGCACCAGCACCGCCGAGCGGGTGGGGGAGGGCTCGTCGCCGCGCTCCAGCGCCTCCGCGGTCTCGATCAGCGAGAAGGCCCGGCTGGTCGGCGCGCCGAGCGCCTCCAGCATCTCCGCCGCCAGCACCTCGCGGACCCCGCCCTTGAGGGTCAGCCGCCCGTCGCCCCCGCGCGACCACGGGGTCTGTCCCGAGCCCTTGGTGCCAAGGTCCAGCAGCCGCCCGTCGTCGGCCCGCAGCTGCGCGGCGAGGAAGCCGCGTCCATCGCCGAGGTCCGGATTGTAGGTCCGGAACTGGTGGCCGTGGTAGCGCATCGCCACCGGCCCCGGCTGCCCGGGCAGGGGGTCGAAGCGGCCCAGGTGGGCGATCCACTCGGCCTCGCCCAGGGTCTCCAGCCCCACCGTCGCCGCCGCCCGATCGTTGCGGAAGCGCAGGGTCGTCTGCGGGAAATCGGCAGGTCTGACGGCGTCGCCGTACTCCTCCCCGAGATCGAAGAAGCGCGGCTCGGGACGGTAGGCGGGGGCGGGCGGCATCGGCTCCAGATGCGGCTGGCATGGGGTCATGGCAACCGTCGCCGTGCGGATTGCGCTTGAACGCCGGCGTTCGAGCCGTATTTTCCCCCGCAGAGATCAGGCCGGCTCGCCGGCCAGGCCGGCGCCCTTCGCGGCGAACCCGGTCCGGCGCCCGTCGATAACCTGGCGCCACGACAGTCCCATCGAACCGCTGGAGGCCGCCGTGGCGCGCAAGCTGACGCTCGAATTCCTGAAGACCGAGGCCGGATCCGGCGCGGTGCTGGGCCTCGCCGCCCTCGCCGCCCTCGTGGTCGCCAACTCTCCCCTCGCGGGGATCTATTTCGGCTGGCTGAAAAGCGAGCACGTGCTCCAGATCGGGCCGCTCATCCTCGAACTCTCCATCTCGGAGTGGATCAAGGAAGGGCTCATGGCGATCTTCTTCCTCGTCGTGGGTCTGGAGATCAAATACGAGATCCTGCGCGGCGAACTCAGCGATCCGAGGAAGCTGGCGACCCCCGTGCTCGCCGCCGCGGGCGGGATGATCGCGCCGGCCCTGGTCTATCTGGCCTTCTCCGGCCTGCTTTCCGGACCGCACGCCGGCTGGCCGATTCCGCTGGCCACCGACATCGCCTTCGCCCTGGCGGTGTTCGCCATGGCGGCGCGAAACCTGCCGTCCTCGCTTCGCGTGTTCCTGCTCACCCTCGCCATCGTCGACGACCTGGGCGCCATCGCCCTGATCGCGGCCCTGTTCTCCAGCGGGGTCTCGTGGCCGCCCCTCGCCCTGATCGCCGGCCTGCTCATTCTCGGCGCCATCGGCGTGCGCTGGACCAAGATCCCGTCGCCGTTCTGGGTGCTCGGCTTCGCCCTCGTCTGGTATCTCACCGTGATCTCCGGACTGTCGACCTCGCTCACCGCCGTCGCCTTCGCCACCATCGTCCCGGTCGAGGATCGCCGCGGCGACGGCCAGAGCCCGCTGAAGGAGGCGATGCACGACCTCCACCCCTACGTCGCCTTCCTGGTGCTGCCGCTGTTCGCCTTCGCCAAGGCGGGGGTGAGCTTCGCCGCCCTGTCGCTGGAGCAGGCCTTCGCCCCCCTCGTCCTCGGCATCGCCCTCGGTCTGTTCGTCGGCAAGCAGATCGGCGTCTTCGGCGCCGCGGCCCTGGCGTCCTTCCTCAAGATCGGGCGGCGGCCGACGGACGCCACCTGGCTGGAGCTCTACGGGGTCAGCCTGCTCTGCGGGGTGGGCTTCACCATGAGCCTGTTCATCGGCGTACTCGCCTTCCCCGGCGCCATCGACTCGCCGGCGCAGGTTGAGGTGAAGCTCGGCGTTCTGGGCGGCTCGTTCCTTTCAGCCGTCGCCGGCGCCGCCGTCCTCGCGGTCGCGGCCCGTCGACGCAAAAAATTGGTCGAAACCGCTCCGGTTACTCGGGAAACGTGAGCGAATATTGACCTAACGTCATCGATTTCTGTCGCTTTTGCGTCACAGTCGGGCTGCGGCCACGGCTGAAATGCGGCGTGATCGGCGAGCGCAGCTTGTCGGTGAGTCCGGCTTGGATTACCCCAAAGCTTGGAGTTCCGCGCTCCACGCAAGGGCGCGGGCCAGGGATCAGGAAACGCCGGGCGCCACGCGACGCCCTGCCCAACGTCGGGGAGCCGTGCATGCGCCTTACCAACCTTCTTCGCACCACCGTCTCGGCGGCCGTCGTCGGCTCCGTGGCCTTCGGCTTCGCCGGCGTCGCCGCCGCCCAGGACCAGGAAGGTCCGACCACCATCGACGACATCATCGTCACCGCCCAGAAGCGCGAGCAGAACCTTCAGGACGTGCCGATCGTGGTCACCAGCCTGCCGGCGGAAACGCTGCAGGACGCCGGCGTGCGCGACATCAAGGATCTGCAGATCCTGACCCCGGGCATGACCGTCACCTCGACCCAGTCCGAGGCCTCGACCACGGCGCGCATCCGCGGCGTCGGCACGGTGGGCGACAACCCCGGCCTGGAAAGCTCGGTCGGCGTGGTGATCGACGGCGTCTACCGTTCGCGCAACTCGGTCGGCTTCGGCGACCTGGGCGAGATGTCCCGCATCGAGGTGCTGAAGGGGCCGCAGGGCACCCTGTTCGGCAAGAACACCTCGGCCGGCGTCATCAACATCATCACGGAAGCCCCGTCCTTCACGCCGGGCTACAACGCCGAACTGACCGTCGGCAACTACGGCGCCATGGGCGCCTCGGGCTCGGTGACCGGTCCGATCACCGACCAGCTGGCCTTCCGCCTCTACGCCGGCCGCCGCGTGCGCGACGGCTTCTATGACGTCGACACCGGCGACGGTCCGCGCGCCAACACCGACGACGCCAACCAGGACTTCGGCACCGTCCGCGGCCAGCTGCTGTGGCTGCCGAACGACAACACCTCGGTGCGCGTCATCGCCGACTACACCTCGCGCGACGAATACTGCTGCACCGGCGTGCAGATCCGCACCGGACCGACCTATCCCTTCGTCGACGCCCTTTCCGAGGGCACCGGCCAGCGTCCGCCGGCGGCGGGCTTCGGGCCGCTGCCGTTCTCGCGCCAGGCCTTCGCCAACCGCGACACCGGCCAGGAGATCGAGGACAAGGGCGTGTCGATCGAGGCCAACATCGACATTCCGTCGATGAACGCCACCCTGACCTCGGTCACCTCGTGGCGCGACTGGTCCGGCGACATCGGCATGGACGTCGACTACACCGGCGCCGACATCGCCTACCGTCCGCAGGACGGCGGCTACGCCTACACGGTCGAGAACCTGACCCAGGAGCTCCGGCTCGCCGGCCAGAACGACCGCCTCGACTGGCTGGTCGGCCTGTTCGCCACCAAGGAGGACATCGGCCGCACCGACAGCTGGTGGTACGGACCGGACTACACGCCGTTCCTCTCCTTCCTGCTGACGGCCCGTCTGAACGCCGCCACCGCCGGCTTCCCGACGCCTCCGGGCCCGATCCCGATCAGCCCGGCCCGCGTCGGCTGCTTCACCGCCCCCGGCCAGACGGCCGCCGGCCTGCAGGGCTGCCTCTACGGCCTGGTTCCGGCCACCGGCCCCGGCTTCACCGTCGGCCAGGGCTACCAGGACGCCTACGAGCA
Organism: Pseudomonadota bacterium; assembly: GCA_023424215.1. GTDB lineage: Bacteria > Pseudomonadota > Alphaproteobacteria > Caulobacterales > Caulobacteraceae > Brevundimonas. Next base: position 16,458 of record JAFAEC010000110.1, on the reverse strand, counting down.
GGAATCGACCTCGTTCGCGATCTTCACCAACAACACCTGGCACGTCACCGACCAGTTCGATGTCACGCTCGGCCTTCGCTACACGATGGACGAGAAGAGCCTCGACGGCCTGCAGCAGAACCTGAACGGCAACGGCACGACCTGCGCCGCCGCCGCCGCCAACGCCGCGGCCATCGCCGGGGCGCTCGGCGCGGCCAATGCGCCGACCATCATCGGCAACTTCTGTCTGCCGTGGTCGAACTTCGCCTACAACAACCGCTCGATCAGCGAGAGCTTCGACGACGGCGAGCTCAGCGGCACGATCAAGGCGTCCTACCGCCTGAACGACGCGATCATGGCCTATGCCTCGTACGCCCGCGGCTACAAGAGCTTCGGCTACAACCTCGACCGCGTGCAGTCGGGCATCACCCCGACCGACTCCCTGCTGTTCCCGTCGGAAGTCGTGGACAGCTACGAGGCCGGCGTGAAGATGACGCTCGCCGACCGCACCGTGCTGCTGAACGCGACCTACTTCGACCAGACCTTCACCGACTTCCAGCTCAACACCTTCCTCGGCACCGCCTTCGTGGTGGAGTCGATCCCCGAGCTGACCTCGCGCGGCATCGACGCCGACTTCCTGTGGTTCACGCCCATGGACGGGCTGAGCCTGCAGGGCGGCGTCACCTACACGAAGACCGAGTACGGCGAGTTCACCGCCGCCGACCTGACGAACCCGGGCAACTTCCCGCAGCTGTCGCTGCTGCCGGGCGCCACCGCCTCGTTCGCCCCGGAATGGTCGGCCACGGCCTCGATCAACTATGATCGCGACCTCGGCGGCAACCTGCGCGGCGGCTTCAGCCTCGCGGCGAAGTACATGTCGGACTACAACACCGGCTCCGACCTGCTGCCCTACAAGCAGCAGGACGCCTTCACCACGCTCAACGGCCGCATCTCGCTGGGCTCGGTCGACGAGCGCTGGACCCTGGAGCTGTGGGGTCAGAACCTGACCGACGAGGAGTATGTGCAGGTCGCCTACAACGCGCCGCTGCAGGGCTCCGCCTTCCAGAGCACGATCCAGCCGAACGGCACCTACTACAACCCGGCCCTGGATACGCAGACCTACGACGCCTACCTGGGCCAGCCGCGCACCTACGGCATGACCCTGCGGCTCAAGTACTGATCGCTTCGCTGCATCGGTGAAACGAGGAACCGGCCGGGGAGCGATCCCCGGCCGGTTTTGTTTCGCGGCGACCGGGACCGCCGGTCAGGCCGCGCCCAGCCTTCGCATCTTCCAGAAGCGCACCGTCCTCATAGCCGCCGACTTCGAGAGCTCGGCGTAGAAGTGCGAGTATGAGCGCGCCTGTCCCATGGCGTGCGCGTCCTCGTCGAGGATCGCCAGCGCGATGGTCAGGAACAGGGGGCCATCCAGATCGGCGGCCCGACACAGCACCGCCAGGCCATCGATCTCCTGCTGCTCCAGTATCCGCGCGACCGTCCGGAAATCGACGTCCGAGAGTTCGGCCAGCGCGATGCAGAAGGCGGTTCGGCTGCCGGAGCGCAGGATGCGGGTGATCTCCCCCGGCGTCAGCCGCTCGCCGCTGCGGCTCGCCCTCACCTGGCGGAGGGCTTCCGGATAGTCCTTCGGCCAGACGCCGTCCTCGGTCGCGACCCGCGCCAGCCCGGCGCTCAGGGCGTCCTCCAGGAGGTTGGGGTCGAGGCTGGCGTTCCGCGCCAGGATGCGCCGCCGCAGTTCGCTACCGACCACGAAATACATCTCGTTGAGCAGATCCGCCGGGAGGGCTCTGCGATCGACCGCGGCCTCGTGCAGGGCCGGATTGCGCCTGGCCCGGTCGATTGCGTCCTCGGAGGCGCGCCGCGACAGCCGCGCGCCGTCGTTCCCCAGCAGCACCTTCAGCGTTTCGTCGTCGCTGCACTGGACGATCGCGTCGCTGACGGCCTCGCTGACCTCGGCGCGACGGGAAACCGCCCTGAGATGCGGCTGGCTCCCGGTCCCCACGACGGCCAGCAGATCCTCGTCGGTCAGCACGGGGGAAGAGCCCAGCACAGGCTCCGCCACCTCGATCCGATCGACGGCGAAACGGCGGATCAGCGGGCGGGGCGCGTTGAGCAGCGTCGCATACCGCTTCGCCAGTTCGACCCGGACCGCGGTCTCCATGTCCGACAGCAGTCGGGTCAGGACCTCGCCGTAGAGCTCGATCTCCGCCGGGGTGTGGGCGGGCGCGCCGAAGAAGTGCTCGGTCAGCTCGCGCAGAAGCTCGCGCCGTCGCTCGCTCGAGGGCTCGCGCGCCATGGCGATCAGGTCCGGAAGGCGGGAGGAGGGGCCGGCTGCGGGCTGCGCGCCGCCCGCCTGGAAGTGCGGCGGCCCGCCTGCCTTCAGGGAGGCGGGTTCGGGCTCTCCGCTCCGTGGCCGGTGACCCAGGTCGTGGAATGCGCGATCCGACATCTGCAACCCCAAGGCGACAGATCGTTGTTATGCAATTTTTATGACTAAACGATTAGTTGTAGTCGGCGCGGCGAAATCGGCCGCGTCACAGGCGAGTTGCTGGCATGTCCATCGACAAGCTTCCTGTGGATCAACCGCGCGTTGCCTCGCCCATGGGGCAGCTGAGGGCGCTGCTTCTCGACAATACAGGGCGTGTCTCCGCCCTCGCCAAGGCGCAGGCGTTCGCCGCCCTGCCGTCCACGGGCCGGCGGCTGGATATCCGGATCTGAACCGGCGCGGTCCCGTGGGACGCCGTCGGCGTCCTAGCCCCGGGGCGCGACCCCGCTACTCGGCCTCCACCGTCGCCGGCCGGTCCGCCGTCTGCATCCGCCGCGCCGCCAGACGGCCGCCGAGGCGCCGCTTCAGCCAGCCGGCGATGTCGTCGACGATGGTGAAGATCGACGGGATGTAGAGCAGGGACAGGAAGGTCGAGGAGATCAGGCCGCCCAGCACCGCGATGGCCATGGGGGCGCGGAACTCGACGTCGGCCCCCCAGCCGATCGCCACCGGCACCATGCCGGCGCCCATGGCGAAGGTGGTCATCAGGATCGGCCGGGCGCGCTTGTGGGCGGCGTCGAGGATCGCCTCGTGCCGGGGCATGCCGTCCTTCTCCGCCATGATGACGTAGTCGACCAGCAGGATGGAGTTCTTCGCCGCGATGCCCATCAGCATCAGCACCCCGATCAGGGCCGACATCGAGAAGTTGGTTCCCGAGATGGCCAGGGCGATGATCGCCCCGCCCACCGCCAGCGGCAGGGCCGCCATGATGGTGATCGGATAGGCGAAGCTTTTGAACAGCAGGACCAGCACCGCGTACATCAGGAACAGGCCGGAGGCGAAGGCGATGGCGAAGCCGGTGATCATCTCCTGGATGAACTCGGCGTCCCCGGCCGGCACCTGGCGTACCCCCGTGGGCAGGTTCTGGACCGACTCCAGCTGCTGCACGCGCTGGGCCGCCGCGCCGGTGGTGATGCCCTCCAGCTCGGCCGTGATCGAGGCGATGCGCGAGCGGTCCTGACGGCTGACCGTGGCCGGGCCCGCGCCGAACTGGATGTCGGCCACCGAGCCCAGCGGCACCGTTCCGCCCGAGGCGGTCGGCACCTGCAGGGTCTCCAGCACCGACAGGTCCTCGCGCGCCTCGGCGGTCAGCTGCAGCCGGATCGGCACCTGCCGGTCGCCAAGGTTGTACTTGGGCAGCGCCTGTTCGACGTCGCCGATGGTCGCCACGCGAATGGCCTGCGAGATGGCGGCGGTCGAGACGCCGACCAGGGCGGCCCGGTCCGGCCGCGGGGTGATCAGGATTTCGGGCCGGGCGATCGCGGCCGTGTTGACCACGTTGGCGAGGCCTTCGACCGCCCGCATCTCCGCCTCCACCGCCCGGGCGGCGGCGTTCAGGGTCTGCGGATTGTCGCCCAGAATGGCGAAGGTGTAGCTGGTCCCGTCGCTCGGCCCGCCGCCCTGCTGGGCCACGCCGGCCCGCACCCGGATTCCCGGAATGTCCTTGAACTCGTCGACCATGGCGCGGGCGAATTCCTGCTGGCTCAGCTCGCGCTCGCCCTTGGGCACCATGTCCGCGTAGACGTTGGCCTGGTTGACGTCCTGACCGCCGATCGCGGCGTAGACGGACACCACCTCCGGCCGCGCCTGCAGCTCGCGGGTCACGCGCTGCACCACGGCGTCGGTCTGGCGCAGGGTCGAACCCGGCGGCAGCTCGACCTGGAAGGCGGCGCGGCCCTCGTCGGCCGGCGACATGAACTCGAACGACATCTGGGTCACGGCGGCCAGCACGAAGGACGACACCAGGAAGGCGACGCCCGCGGCCCACACCTTCCAGCGGTTGGCCAAGGTCCACTTCAGCGCCCGCAGATAGTTGGCCATCCACGGCGGATCGCGGTCCTCATGCTTGGTGTGCTTCAGCATGTAGGCCGCCATCAGCGGCGTGAGCGTTCGGGCGACCAGCAGCGAGAACAGCACCGAGACGCAGGCCGCCAGGGCGAAGGCCTTGAAGAACTGGCCGATGATGCCCGGCATGAAGCCCACGGGGGCGAACACCGCCACGATGGTCGAGGTGGTGGCCAGCACCGCCAGCCCGATCTCGTCGGCCGCCTCCATGGCGGCGGGGTAGGGCGGCTTTCCGTCCCGCATGTGCCGGACGATGTTCTCGATCTCCACGATGGCGTCGTCGACAAGGATGCCGATGGTCAGCGACAGGGCCAGCAGGGTCACCCCGTTCAGCGACTGTCCCATGGGCGCCAGCACGGCGAAGGTCGGGATCAGCGACATCGGCATGGCCGTGGCCGCGATCAGGGTCGCCCGCCAGTCGCGCAGGAAGATGAACACCACCACCACCGCCAGCGCCGCCCCCAGCGCCAGCGCCTCCAGCGAGGCGAGGTAGCTCTCCTCGATGTACTTCACGCTCGAGGTAACCTGCGAGATCTCCAGCTCGGGGTGCGCCTCGTCGATGCGCGCCACCTCGGCCCGCACCTTCTTCGCCAGGTCGACCTCGGACGCCTCGCGCGAGCGCAGGAAGTTGAAGGTCACCGCCTCCTGCCCGTTGTAGCGGGCCAGGCGGCGCGGCTCGGTCCACTTGTCCTCGACCGTGCCGAGGTCGCCCAGTCGCACGGTGCGGCCGCCGCCCAGCGGGATCAGGCTCTCGCGCAGCTGGTCGACCGATCCGGCCGCGCCGAGGGTGCGGATCGAGCGCTCGGACCCGGACACCGTCACCCGGCCGCCGGGCATGTCGCTGTTGACGCTGGTCAGCGCCTGGCTGACCGACTGCGCCGTCACCCCGAAGGCGGCCAGCCGGTCGGGATCCAGCTCGACCCGGATCTCGCGGTCGACGCCGCCCGAGCGGTTGACCTCCCCCACGCCGCCGAGGCCCAGCAGGGCGCGGCTGACCTCGTTGTCGACGAACCAGCTGATCTCTTCCGGCGACATCGTCGGCGAGCGGACCACCCAGGTGATCAGGGCGTCGCCGGTGATGTCGATGCGCTGGACCGTCGGCTCCTGCATGTCCTGCGGCAGCGAGGCGCGCACGCTGCTCATGGCGTTGCGGACGTCGTTGGTGGCGCGCTCGGTGTCGGTGGACAGCTCGAACTCGATGGTGGTCGAGGACACGCCGTCCGAGATGTTCGAATAGATGTGGCGGACGCCCGACAGGCCGGAGATCGAGTCCTCGATCAGGCGGGTGACCTGCACCTCCATCTCGCTGGGCGCGGCGCCGGGCCGCACCGCCGTCACCGCGACGAGCGGGAAGTCGATGTCGGGGTTGTTGTTGACCCGCATGCCCATGAAGCCGACCACCCCGGCGAGGGTCAGCAGCACGAACAGCAGGATGATCGGGATCGGATTCCGGATCGACCAGGACGAGATGTTGCGCATGGCCGGGCCTTACTTCTTCGCGGCGGGAGCGGCCGCGGCAGGCGCGCGCGCCGTCGCCGGCGCCGCCGGAGCGACCACCCGCACGCGGTCGCCGTCGGCCAGGAAGCCGGCCCCCTCGACCACCACCCGCACGCCGGCGGTCAGGCCGCTCAGGGCCGAGCGCTGGTCGGTGCGCGACAGCACCGTCACCGGCTGGAAGCGCACCCGGCCGCCTTCGCCGAGCACGAACACCCCGGCCCGGTTCTCGCGATACAGCACCGCCGCCGTCGGCACCGTCAGCGCCGGCTGGCTGCCGGCCTCGATGCGGGCGCGGGCGAACATGCCCGGGCGGAAGCCGCCGGCGCCGGTCAGGGCGATGCGGGCCACGCCCAGCCGGGTCTCGGGATCGACCTCGGGGGTGACGATGCGCACCCGGCCGGTGGTCTGCCCCACCTCGTCGGACGAGATCGTCGCCGACTGTCCGGCCCGGACTAGGTTCAGCTCGGTCTCCGGCACGCGGGCGTCCAGCTCCAGCCGGCCGTCGCGGACGATGCGGAACAGCTCGGTCCCCGCCGCGACGATCTGGCCCCGCGTCACGCTGCGGCTGATCACCAGCCCTGACACCGGAGCCCGCAGCGTCGCCTGCGACAGCCGCGTCTGCGTCTCGGCCAGCGCCGCCCGCGCCGCGGCCAGATTGGCCTGCGAGGCGCGCTGGTTGGCCAGGGCCGTGTCCAGCGAGGCCTGGCTGAGGAAGCCGCGCTCCTTCAGCTCCTGGGCCCGCGACAGGGCCGCGTCGTCGCGCGCGGCGTTGGCCTCGGCGGTCTGCACCGCCGCCTGCTGCTGCCGCACCTGGGCGCGCAGCAGGGCGTCGTTCATCCGCACCAGCGGCTGGCCCTGCCGCACATAGGAGCCCTCGTCGACCAGCACGGACACGGCGGTCAGCCCGCCCGTCTCGGCCCCGACGGGCACCTCCTCCCACGCCGAGACGGTCCCGGAGGCGTTGATCACCCGCGGCAGGTCCTGCAGCACGGGCGCGACCACGGTGACGGTCTGGCCGCCGTTGGGGGTCTCCTCGCGCGCCTTTTCCTCGCCGTGCGAGCCGCAGGCGGCCAGCGCGCCGAGGCTTGCGGTGAGGGCGAGGGTCGCCAGGGTCCGGTTGAGGCGGAAGCTGATGGCCACTGTGTATCCCCTTGGGCGCCGACGGGGGGAGACGCCGGCGCGCACGATGGAGCGCCGTCCCGGCGCCCGGTTGTCATCCGCTGTTGAATAGCGTTTCCCGTGGGCTGGCGAAACCCGCCATCGGGCGTCTTACGTCGAAGTAATCCGCAACAAAATCAGTGACCGTCGTCGGGCCGCGCGGCGGCCCGTTGGCGCTTTTCCCGCGCCCGTGCTAGGCGCCGGGCCATGCCGACCCCTCCTATCGAACGCATCAGAAATTTCAGTGTGGTGGCCCACATTGACCACGGCAAGTCGACGCTGTCGGACCGGTTGATTCAATTCACCGGCGGCCTGACGGCGCGCGAGATGCGCGAGCAGGTGCTCGACAACATGGAGATCGAGCAGGAGCGGGGGATCACCATCAAGGCGCAGACGGTGCGCCTGACCTACAAGGCGAAGGACGGCCACGACTACGTCCTCAACCTGATGGACACCCCCGGCCACGTCGACTTCGCCTACGAGGTCTCGCGCAGCCTCGCCGCCTGCGAGGGGTCGCTGCTGGTCGTCGACGCCTCCCAGGGGGTCGAGGCCCAGACCCTGGCCAACGTCTACCAGGCCATCGACAACAACCACGAGATCGTTCCGGTCCTCAACAAGATCGACCTGCCCGCCGCCGAGCCCGACCGGGTCAAGGCCCAGATCGAGGAGGTCATCGGCCTCGACGCCTCCGACGCCGTGCTGTGCAGCGCCAAGTCCGGCATCGGCATCGAGGACGTGCTCGAGGCCATCGTCACCCGCCTGCCGGCCCCGAAGGGCGACGTGAACGCCCCGCTCAAGGCCATGCTGGTCGACGCCTGGTACGACCCCTACCTCGGCGTGGTCCTGCTGGTGCGCGTCTTCGACGGCGTGCTCAAGGCCGGCCAGCGGGTCAAGTTCATGCAGAACGGCTCGACCCACCTGGTCGACCGCGTCGGCGTCTTCCTGCCCAAGAACACCCCGGTCGACCAGCTCGGCCCGGGCGAGGTCGGCTTCATCACCGCCCAGATCAAGGAGGTCGCCCACGCCGCCGTCGGCGACACCATCACCGACGAGAAGCGCCCGACGCCTGAGCCGCTCAAGGGCTTCAAGGAGGTCCAGTCGGTGGTCTTCTGCGGCCTGTTCCCGGTCGACGCCGCCGACTTCGAGGACCTGCGCGCCGCCATCGCCCGCCTGCGCCTGAACGACGCCAGCTTCACCTACGAGATGGAGTCCTCGGCCGCCCTCGGCTTCGGCTTCCGCTGCGGCTTCCTCGGCCTGCTCCACCTCGAGATCATCCAGGAGCGCCTCAGCCGCGAGTTCAACCTCGACCTGATCGCGACCGCCCCCTCGGTGGTCTACAAGATCGAGCTGCGCGACGGCGCGCACATCGACCTGCACAACCCGGCCGACCTGCCCGACGTGATGCAGATCGTCGAGATCCGCGAGCCGTGGATCAAGGCCACCATCCTGACCCCGGAGGAGTATCTCGGCGGCGTCATCAAGCTGTGCCAGGACCGCCGCGGCGAGCAGAAGGAGCTGACGTGGGTCGGCACGCGCGCCATGGTCGTCTACGACCTGCCGCTGAACGAGGTGGTGTTCGACTTCTACGACCGGCTGAAGTCGATCTCGAAGGGCTACGCCTCCTTCGACTACGAGCTGGCCGACTACCGCCCCGGCGACCTGGTCAAGATGAACATCCTCGTCAACGCCGAGCCGGTCGACGCCCTGTCGATGCTGGTCCACCGCAGCCGCGCCGAGACCCGCGGCCGCGGCATGGTCGAGAAGATGAAGGAGCTGATCCCGCCCCACCTCTTCCAGATCCCCATCCAGGCCGCCATCGGCGGCAAGATCATCGCCCGCGAAACCGTCCGCGCCCTGCGCAAGGACGTGACCTCCAAATGCTACGGCGGCGACGCGACCCGGAAGAAGAAACTTCTGGAGAAGCAGAAGGAAGGCAAGAAGCGGATGCGCCAGTTCGGCAAGGTGGAGATCCCGCAGGAAGCATTCATCGCCGCGCTGAAGATGGATGAGGATTGAGGGCCGCCCCTAACCCCTCCTGAGCACCGCCCCCACCGCGGCGATGCGCTCGACGGTGGCGTACTCCGGCCGGCGCAGCGTGCCGCCGAAGACGTCGGGGTCCAGCTCCTCGTAGGCGAGGTCGAGGCCGCGGGCGGCGGCCAGCTCGGTCAGGCCGGCGCGGACCAGGTCCTGGCCCTCCACCACCGGGGCGCCGGTGTACAGCACCATGCGGCCGCCGGGGGCGAGGACGCCGGTCGCCTCGCGCGCCCATCCCAACGCTACCGCCGTGCCCAGCGCCTCGCCGCCGTCGCGATAGGTGCGCCCGTCGCTGTCGGCGATGTAGGGCGGGTTGGCGACGACGAGGTCGAACGGGCCGGTCAGGCCGGCGAGGCCCGAGCCCTCGACGACGCGCAGCGGCTGGCCGGCATGGACGGCGTTGATCCGCATCAGGCGCAAGGCGCGGGGATTGACGTCGGTGGCCGCGACCTCGGCCAGCGGCGCGCGGGCGGCCAGGGCGAGGGCGCCGACCCCGGCTCCGGCCCCGATGTCCAGCGCCCGGGCGAAGCCGGGGCGGCGGTCCAGCGTCACGTGGAGCAGGCGTACGAAGCGCCAGCTGTCGGGGCCGAGGAAGACGGCGTCGGTTTCGGACCCGCGGGCGGAGTGCAGGTGCAGGCGCCCGTCGACCGTGCTGACCCGGACGGTGGCGCGGAGCAGCTCGCCGTCGCGCCGCAAGGCGTCGCCGGCGCGCAGCAACGCCTCGATGTCGTGCGGCAGGTCGCCGGGGGCGAAAGGCAGGCTCCAGCCCAGCACGTCGCGGAGATTTCCCGGGCGGGCGCGCTCGCGACGGCCGGCGACGATGGCGGCGGTCGACGGCGTTGGCGCGACGAAGCCGTAACCGTCCGCCGCCAGCCGGTCGAGCAGCTGGACGAGGGCGCGATCCGCCTCCGTGAGCGCCGCCTCGGGCGGGGCGGTCTCGCGGAGGCGGACCTCCAGCGGAAGTACGCTCACGCGCTCTTCCGCAGGTCTGTGGGGCCCCAGAGCCGGTCGCGATAGGCCTCGAAGCAGGCGGCGCCGGCCATCAGCCGCATCACCGCCCCTTCGGCCAGGCTGCGGATGACGTCGGGCCGGGTCTCGGCCAGCGGGCGCAGCACCTCGTCGTTCCACGCGCGCGAGTGTTCGACGTCGAGCGTGGCGTGCAGGGCGTAGTATTTGCGCTCCGGCCCGACGCCGAGCCGCTTGAGGCCGCGCGCGACATGGTCGGCGCGCCACGGGGCGGTTAGTTCGACCACGCCGAGCGCGCCCAGGGCGTGGAAGGCGTAGCGGCGGGTGGTCGAGAAGGCGACCAGCACATTGCCCAGCGCCAGCGCCGGCCACACTGTGCCGTCGATGGTCGGGCGCAGATCGAGGTGGTCGGCCAGCTTCTGCAGCATCGGCCCGTGCATGCCGGCCTGGTTGCCGCGCCCCATCTCGTCCCAGTAGTTGCGGGCCAGCTCCATCTTGGGCCGGTCGGGCATGCGCACCTGGGCCATGGCCACGAGGTCGTCGAAGCCGGCCTCGCCGGCCACCTCCTGCTGCAGGAACCAGCGCATCTGCTCGAGGTCGGCCTCCTCGGCCAGCCACGGGAACAGGGGATCGTTCTCGCCCGGCCCGGCCCCCTGCAGCGCCTCGAACCAGGCCACGAAGCCGTCGGGATCGGTCGGCAGGTCGGCCAGCCACGGCGCGGCGTCGGCGCGCAGCCGTTCGATGAAGGCGCCCTCCACGAGGATCATCTCGGCGTCCTCGCGGGCGTGGTCGGCCCAGCCCTCGTAGGGCGTGACCGGCTCCAGCCGGCGGCTGTTCCAGCGCGTCAGCCGGCGATGGAAGGCGGCGGGATCGCTGCTGTCCGGGCGCAGCGGGGTGAGGTTCTCGGCCGGGGGCATGGGGGCTCTCGTGAGGCTTTCTGAGCCCGCAATACGCCCCAGTCCCCCGGCGGTTCCGTCGCCCGGCACGACCCGCCTCGCTTTTCGACCGTCGGTTTCCCGACAGAGGAACCGACTGAAATCCGGGGCATTTCCGGTGCCTCAACGGAGAACGTTAATGGACCCCTCAGGTTACAGCTGGACGCTCAGGCGGGTCGGCGACCAGTGGCGCTGGAAGGCGATCGATCGCGGCGACCAGACGGTGCTCGTCCAGGGCGTCGCGCGCACCCGCGCCGAGGCGGCAGCCTATCTCGTCCGGGCCATGTCGATGGGCGTGTTGCGCCAGCAGGAGGCTGCGCCCGCATGACTTCCGCCATCGGGGGGACCGGACCGCTGCGGGTCCTCGAGCGCGCCGTCTACCGCGGCCCTCACCTGTACAGCGCCCGGCCCATGGTCCGGCTGCAGCTTGATCTCGGCGCGCTGGAGCATTGGCCGACGGACCGGCTGCACGGTTTCACCGAGGCCCTGCTGAAGCGCCTGCCGGGGCTTGAGCGCCACGGCTGCTGCTACGGCGAGCCGGGCGGCTTCGTGCGGCGGCTGCGCGACGGCACCTGGCTGGGTCATGTGATCGAGCACGTGGCGCTCGAGCTGCAGAGCGCCGCGGGCGCGCCGGTGACGCGCGGCAAGACCCGCTCGGTGCGCGGCCGGACCGGCGTCTACAACGTCATGTACGCCTGGCACGACGAGGAGGCCGCGCTGCTGGCTGGCCGCCTCGCCATCGAGCTGGTGCTCGGCCTGCTCACCCCCGATCTCCGGGCCGTGGAGGGGCTGGACCGGATCGCAAGACCGGCGGCGCTGTTCGACGGCGATCCAGCCAGCGCCGTCGCGGCGGTGGCGGCGGCCCTGCGCCGCACCGCCTTCGGGCCCAGCACCCGGGCGCTGGTCGACGCCGCGCGTCGGCGCGGCATCCCCATCGAGCGCCTCAACAGCCAGAGCCTGATCCAGCTGGGCTGGGGCGTTCACCAACGCCGCCTGCGCGCCAGCGTCACCGGCCGCACCGGCCTGGTCGCGGCGGAGTCGGCGGGGAACAAGGCCGAGACCAAGGCCCTGCTGGAAGGAGTTGGCATTCCGGTGGCCCGCGGGGCGGTGGTGCGCAGCGCCGACGAGGCGGTCGCCGCCGCCGCCCGGCTGCGCCCGCCCCTGGTGATCAAGCCGCTGGACGGCAATCACGGCCGCGGCGTGACCACCGGCCTGCGCACGGAGGGCGACCTGCGCGCCGCCTTCGAGGAGGCCATCGGCCACAGCCGACGCGTCATCGTCGAGGAGCAGCTCCCCGGCCGCGACCACCGCATCCTGGTGGTCGACGGGCAGGTCGTGGCGGTCGCCGAGCGCGAGCCTCCGAAGGTGATCGGCGACGGCGTCCGCACCGTCGCCGAACTCGTCGCGGCGGTGAACGCCGATCCCCGCCGCGGCGAGGGGCATGAGGCCGTGCTGACCCGCATTCGCCTCGACGCCGCCGCGCAGGAGGTGCTTGCCCGGCAGCGGCTTTCCGTCGACTCCGTCCCCGAAGTCGGTCGGGAGGTGCGGCTGCGCACCGCCGCCAACCTGTCCGCCGGCGGGACGGCGACGGATCGCACCGCCGGGATCCATCCCGACAACGCCGCCATCGCCCGCCGCGCGGCGCTCGCGGTCGGCCTCGACGTGGCCGGGGTCGACCTGCTCGCTCCTGACATCGGCCGCTCCATCCGCGACACCGGCGGCGGGGTGGTCGAGGTCAATGCCGCCCCGGGGCTGCGCATGCACCTGGCGCCCTCCGAGGGCCAGGCGCGCGACGTGGCCCAGCCGATCATCGCCTCCCTCTATCCGCGGGGGACGCCTTCCCGGATCCCGGTGCTGGCGGTGACGGGGACCAACGGCAAATCCACCGTCGGCCGCATGGTGGCCCACATCTTCGCCGCCCAGGGCAAGGTCGTCGGCCTCACCAACACCAGCGGGGTCTACATCGGGCGCGAACAGGTGGCGGCGTCCGACGCCAGCGGACCGAAGAGCGCCCGCATGGTGCTCCGCGACCCGACGGTCGAGGTGGCGGTGCTGGAATGCGCCCGCGGCGGCATCCTGCGCGAGGGCCTGGCCTTCGACCGCTGCGACGTCGGCGCCGTGCTCAACGTCCAGCCCGACCATCTCGGCCTGAAGGGCATCGACACGCTCGAGGATCTGGCGGCGGTCAAGTCGGTGGTGGTCGAAAGCGTCTCCCGCCGCGGCGTCAGCGTCCTCAACGCCGACGACCCGCTCACCATCCGCATGGCCCGGCACGCCGGCGGCCGGGTGTGCTGGTTCTCGCTGCGCGGCGGGGAGCAGACGCCCGGCTTCGTGCTCAAGCACATCGCCGACGGCGGGGCGGCGGTGCTGCACGAAGCGGACACCGACGAGATCGTTCTGCACGACCGCGGCGAGCGCCGCCTGATCTGTCGCGCCGCCGGCATTCCGGCGACGCTCGAGGGGCACGCCGTGTTCAATGTGCAGAACGCGCTCGCCGCCGCCGCCATGGCCTGGGGCGCCGGGGTTTCGCCCGAAGCGATCGGCGAGGCGCTGGGGTCGTTCCGCTCGACCTTCGAGCAGAACCCCGGCCGGATGAACCTGCACGAGGACCACGGCTTTCGGGTCATCCTCGACTACGCCCACAACCCGGAAGCCCTGCGCGCGCTCGGGCGGGTCTGTTCGGCGCTGAAGCCGGCCGGCCAGCGGAGCATCTGCATGATCAGCATTCCGGGCGACAGGCGCGAAGCCGACATCCGCCAGATGGGCGGGATCGGGGCCGAGCATTTCGACGTCCTCGTCTTCCGCGAGACCCCCGACAACCGCGGTCGCGGCAAGGGTGAGGTGATGCGGCTGTTGAGCGAAGGCGCCGTCGCCGCCGGCTGCGCCCCCAACCGGATCCACGAGGTCTATGAGGAGTCGGAGGCCGCGGAATTGTGCCTGCGGCTGGCCGAGCCGGGCGACCTCGTGGTGCTCACGCCCTCCCGGATCGAGGCTGTCTGGAAGATCATCCGGGACTTTCGCCCGCTTCGTGCGCCCGCGTCGCCGCTGGACGAGACCATACTGGAGCCGCCGCATGGCTGATCGAACGGGTCCACTGCTGATCATCGGCGGCCATGAGGACAAGGACGGCGACCGGGTCATTCTCAGCGAACTGGCGCGCCTGCTCGACGGGGGGCGGCTCGTACTTGCCACGGTGGCCTCGCATGAGCCGGACGGATATTTCGACGCTTACGAGAAGGCCTTCGCCGCCCTCGGCGTCAACGATATGGTCGAGCTCTACGTCCACGAGCGGTCGGACGGCGCAGCTCCGGAGACGCTGGCGAAGCTGGAGGGGGCGGCCGGCGTCTTCTTCACCGGCGGCGACCAGCTGCGCATCTCCAGTCAGATCGGGGACACTCCGGTCGAGCGTCGCATCCACGAGATCCACCGCGCCGGCGGCGTCATCGCCGGCACCTCGGCCGGGGCGGCGGTGATGAGCGAGACCATGCTGGTCAAGGGACCCAGCGCGGAATCGTACCGCATCGGCGAGCTGCACATGGCGCCGGGGCTGGGGTTGATCAGGGACGTCATCATCGACCAGCATTTCGCCGAGCGCGGCCGCTACGGCCGCCTGCTTGGCGCTGTCGCCCACAATCCGCGCCTGCTCGGGGTCGGCGTCGACGAGGATACCGCCCTGCTCGTCGAGGGCGATGAGGGCCGGGTGATCGGGGCGGGCGCGGTCTACGTTGTCGACGGGGAGGAGGCCAGCCACTCGAACATCGCCGAGGCGCGGGCCGAGCGGCCCCTGTCGATCTTCGACGTGCGGATGCACGTCCTGTCCTGCGGCGACCGGTTCCACTTTCCCCGTCGGCGTCCGCAAGCCGGCCCCGACGATCAGGGGTGATCGGCTCAGGCGGCGGCGGACGAGGGCGCGTCGGCCAGCTGGTCGAAGCGCGCGCGGGCGGCCTCAAGGTCGAAGAAGGTCTCCACGTCCGTCCCGTGGACCTCGAAGCGGCTGCCGCAGACCTGGCCGCTGACGCCGACGAAATCGACGCGGAGCAGGCGGGCGCCGGCGCGACGCTCCAGTTCAATTCGCATCATCGTCGCCGCCTTCCCCGGGCGTATCGTCGCCCGTCCGGGCGTGGCCGCAGTGATAGCAGACCTCAGCCTGACGGCGTTCGGACCACCAGTAGCGGTGTCGGCAGAACAGGCGTCTCAGCGCCCTGAAGGTCCGGCGGCCCCCCGCCTCCGGGCGGGTCAGGCCGCGGGCCGGGCGATGGGCTCGACCGCGGCCACCGCCGCCCCGATGCACAGGATGTCGCGGATGGTCTCCTCCACCGGCAGGCGGGGCGCGTCGCGCCGGGCTCCCGCCAGCAGATGCTTGACCATCAGGGCCTGGTCGGTGGTGACGGCCATGGCCGTGAGCACCTCCTCCAGCTGGTCCCAGCTGATCGGGGGCAGCAGGTCCGCCGACGCCGCCGCGGCCGCCGCAGGGCCCCGTCCACGCCAGCGAATCGGCGCGGTCGCCCGCCCTGTCGCCTCGCCGTCGGCCGCGATCTGGCGCGCGCCGGTCACATCACTCGACATCAGTCTGTTCGGACGGTTCCGGCCGTCCGCTCCCCCTGCGAAGTCCGCGCCCCGAAGTCGCGGTCGACGTTCGGGACCCGCAGAGGCTGGCCACCCGAGCGTCCGCCCGCCATGGCTGTCCGTCCCAAAAGGGGCACGAATATCCTACTGGGGGTAACAAAAGCGTCGGCCGGACGTTTGACCGTTAACCTTCATGCTTCCATAACGGGAATCGTTCCGAAGGCTCGCCTTGCAAGTCCCCCATCTGACCGATTCCGCTTCCCGCGCCGCCGTCCCGCACGCCGGGTCGGAGGGGGGGAGCAGACTGCCCTGGTCGGCCGTCGTCCTGCTCGCATCGGTGCAGTTCGCGGCCTATGTCGACCGCGCCCTGCCGGCGGTCACCGCCCCTCTGATTCGCGCCGAGCTGGGCCTCGCCGACGCGCAGATCGGGGCGCTGCAGGGACCGGCCTTCGTCGCCCTGTACGTCATCGGCCTGCTCGCCGCCGGACAATGGGTGCGGGCGGTCAATCCGTGGAGGCTGTCGCTGGCCTGCGTGGCCGTCTGGACCCTGGGAGCGCTGGTCTTCGCGCTGGCCCCCGACTACCGCGGGATGGTCGCCGGGCGGGTCCTGCTGGGGGCCGGCCAGGCCGTCTTCGTGCCGGCGGCGCTGATGCTGATCGCCGGCCAGCCCGACTTCGGCCGACGCTCCCGCGGCCTGTCCCTGTTCACCACCGGGTCGGCGTCGGGACGCAGCGGCGCGCTGCTGCTGGGCGGCGCCGCGCTGGTCCTGCTGGGCGGCGGCGTGGCCGGGCTGGAGGGCTGGCGCGCCGCCAGCCTGGCCCTGATCGCCCCCAACCTCGTCCTCGCCGCCCTGCTGATCCGGGCCGCGGCGACCGCCCCGCCGCCGCGCCCGCCAGAGACCCACGGCGGCCTCAGGGC
>JAFAEC010000082.1 GCA_023424215.1 Pseudomonadota bacterium | reverse complement strand
GTGCTGGGCGCGCTGCAGGAGACCGAGACCGCACTGTCCAACTACGCCAACGAGTTGGATCGCCGCGCGGCCCTGACCGAGGCGCGCGACCAGGCGGCGCGCGCGGCCGACCTGTCGCGTCAGCGTTTCAACGCGGGCGCCGACAGCTTCCTGCTGGTGTTGGACGCCGAACGCACCCAGGCGGCCGCCGAGGCGGCCCTGGCGCAGTCCGACGCCCTGGTCTCGACCTATCAGATCGCCTTGTTCAAGGCGCTGGCGGGCGGCTGGACGCCCGAAGCCTGATAGGGATGGGGGCCTGATCGGGAGGGGCTGGGTCCGGCGTCAGACGCCCAGGATCCAGCCCTCTTCCTGCTCGACCTTGTCGATCAGTTCAGGCGTGGCCGACTTGGGCGGGGCGAAGGCGCCGGCCAGGTCGCCCGCGTCGTCCAGGCGCGCCAGAGCCTCGGCCGTGGTGCGGACCTGGGCCTGATCCTTGTATTCCCCCTCGGCCGGCCGGGCGTCGAACATCGACGGCCACACCTCGACCACCAGGGCCGACAAAGGCTCAACATCGTCGGGCGTCAGGGCGCGCCAGCCCGTGCCGAAGGGCCAGACGGCGCCGGACGGCCCCAGGCTTTCCAGCAGACGACGCACGGCGGGAATGCCCACCAGGGTCTGGCCGCCGACAGCGCCGGCGCCGTGCATCTGCCAGACGCTCTTGGGCTGGAGCCGGCCCTTGCGCGCGGCGTCCTCGGCGGCGCGGAACTCGGGGATGTCGCCCGCGCCCTGCGGCGGCTTGGTGGTGGTCAGCCAGCGCTGCGCCTGCTTGGCCGGCGCGCCCCACAGCGGCCAGGCTTCGTCGGTCATCAGCCGGTTCATCTTGGCCGCCACCTGATAGCGGTTGTTGGTGTTGTCGGCCTTGTCGACCACGTTCGAGGCGAGGAATTTCCACATCGCCTGCCACGGCGTCCCGGTCAGCTTCAGCCGCTCCGCCGTCCCCGCCGGGAAGCCGAAGTTGAAGTCGAAGCCGACCAGCACCCGGTCGCCGCGCTTGCGGTGCTCCGAGATCAGCTTGTTGAGCAGCGCCTCGCCCTCGGCCCGCGTCGCCGTGTTGTGGGTCTCGGTGTAGAGGCGGAAGCGCACGTCGCGCTTGGCCACCCCGATCCAGACGGACTGGTCGCCCAGCTTCTTCCCCTCCGCGGCGGTCCAGTCGGCGATGATGACGGCGTCGAAAAGGCGGGCCACGGCGGGCGCTCCTCGGGTGATCGGGTGGAGGGAGGGGGTTTCCTAGTCTCCTCCCCGTTGCGCAGCAATGGGGATGGGGGAGGGGTTGTGCGGCCGCGGGGGGGGGGGGGGCCGCCGCGGGCGCCGCCCCGTTGCGCCGCATGGGGGATGGGGGCGGGGTTGGGCGGCCGCTTCACCCCTCCACCGCTTCGCGGTCCCCCTCCCCACCGCTTCGCGTCGGGGAGGAGACGGGACTTCAGGGACGAAGCAGCGCTTCGAGGTGCGACAGCCAGCGGCGCCCCAGACGCAGCGCCTCGCCGGGCGAGCCGGTCTGCACCGGCAGGGTCGCGTCCCAAAGCGCCAGCTCGAACTCCGGGTTTCGCGCGTCGGCGAACATCAGCCGCAGCACCACCTGGCCGGCATCGGGCGCCATTACGTCCAGCGACTTGCGCGTTTCGCCGCGCCGCACCCGCGCCACCACATGGCCGTCGACGATGACCTCGCCGCCCTCGATCTCCTCGAAGGCGTAGACCAGCCCCATGGCGCCGCGGTTCCACAGCACGGCGATCTGGGCCCCGTCGAAGTCGAGCCCGGCGGCGCGCCCTTCGGCCGGCGACAGCGCCTCGGCCTCCGGGACCACGCCGAGGGACTTCAGCAGGGCGCGCTTCATGCGTCGCACCGGCTCCATCCACCAGGCCAGCAGCAGGGCCCCGGTGGTCAGCGCCGCCGCCGCCAGGGCCGCCAGCAGGAGGACCCGGAGAGCCTCGCCCACCGTCAGTCCTCCAGATCGACCACCACCGGCACGTGGTCCGACGGCTTGTCCATGTCGCGGGCCTCGCGGTGGGTCTCGACGCCGCGGAAGCGGTCGGCGGCCTGCGGCGACAGCAGGTGGAAGTCGATGCGGATGCCGTGGTCGCGCTGCCACGCCCCGGCCTGGTAGTCCCAGAAGGTGTAGGTCCCCGGCGGTTGCTTGCCCAGTTCCCCGGCGTCGTAGAGGCCGAGGTGGCGCAGCGCCCGGAAGGCGGCCTGGCTCTCGGGCTGGAACAGGGCGTCGCCCGTCCACGCCGAGGGGTTGCGGGCGTCCTCCGGCGTCGGGATGACGTTGTAGTCGCCGCACAGGGTGAAGGCCTCCTCCTGGGCGAGAAGGGTGCGGGCGTGGGCCTGCAGCCGGTCGAACCAGGCCAGCTTGTAGGCGAACTTGGCCGTGCCGACCGGGTTGCCATTGGGCAGGTACAGGCAGCCGACCCGCACCGGGCGCACGGTCTCGATCACCGCCTCGATGTAGCGCGCCTGCTCGGCCTCGGCCTCATGGCCCGAGGCGTCGACGCCCGGCAACCCGCGACGCAGGTCGCTCATCGGATGTTTCGAGAGCAGGGCGACGCCGTTGTAGGTCTTCTGGCCGTGGGTCTCGACGTTGTAGCCGAGGTCCTCGAACGCCTCGTGCGGGAACTTCTCGTCCAGGCATTTGATCTCCTGGAGCCCGACCACGTCCGGCTGCGCCGCCTCCAGCCACGCCAGCACCGTCGGCAGGCGGGCGTTGACCGAGTTCACGTTCCAGGTGGCGATGCGCATGCGCCATGCCTACGCCGTATCGCCCGGGTCTGTGAAGCGTCGATCGCCGGAACGAAAAACGCCCCGGAGTCTCCTCCGGGGCGTCTGGTCCGTCGTTTCGGAGCGCTTACTGCTCGGTCGTCGGCGCGGCGGCCGGGGCCGGCGTCAGGGTGCAGCCGCCGCCGATCCGCTGGGCGGTGGCGCACGGGTAGATCTGCTGGGCCACGTCGTCCTTGATACGGGCGATGTAGCCTTCGCCCTCGGCGGCGCACTTCACCTCGAAGAAGCGGCCGTTGGGGTTGGAGCCCATCAGCCGGACCTGCTGGACGGCGCAGTTCGCGGCCTCGGTGCCGGCCAGCTTGGCCTGCAGGGTGGCGTTCTGCTCTTCGGTGGTGGTGAAGCGGCAGGTTCCGCCGGACGAGGTGATCTGCAGGCAGTCCTCCAGGCTCCACTGGCCCTCCACCTTCTCGAGGCGATAGCCGTCGACGCCGGCGCAGCCGACTTCATAGACGATGTTGTTGGCGTCGCTCTTGCCGACGGCGAGGGCCTCGTCGACCGTGCAGGTCACGCCCGCCTCGCGGGCCCACCCGCCGATGAGGGCGAGACCGTTCTGGTTGGCCGGGATGGCGCACTGCTGGCCGACGTCGGCCGCCGGATCGTTCAGGCGAGCCATGTAGGCGCTGCCGGCCAGTTCGAGGCAGTTGGACGCCTGCGGCGGAGTCGAGGCCACCAGGATGTAGCCGGGAGCCGAGGCGCAGGCGACCTCATAGACCTGGGCCTCACCGATCAGGCCCGGATTGGTCGCCTCGGTCACCCGGCAGTCGAGGCCGGCGGCCTGGGCCTGGGCCTGGGCGGCGGCGAGGATCTGCTCAGGGGTCTGCGCGGCGGGGGCGGCCGGCTGGTTCTGCTGGCGGCCGCGACGGCGCTGCGCGTTCCGGTCGTTGCGATCGCCGCCGATGCGGCCCGGAAGGACGCGTTCGCCGCTCACCGTGCCGCTGGCGGCATCCGAATCGGTCTGCCCCGGGCTCTGGGCGGCGGCCGGATGGGCCAGCGAGAGGGCAAGGGCGCAGGCGCCGCCGAGGACGGCGATAAGCTTTCTGTTCAACACAAGGCAGCTCCGGGGTGGAAGTTCGTGGCCGTCACCCTTGGCGAGGCGGTGTGGCCGGGTCAAGGCGGGAGACAGGCGGCCGCTGGACGACGCCGGGGCGTCGGGTTATCCCTCCGCCTGGGTTTCGATTGGAGACGCACTTGGCCGACGGCGCCGCCACGACAGCAGGGGAGGCGGGCTCGCGCGGCCTGGTCTATCCCTTCGGCGGTCCGCCGGCGCCGGGCGAGGCGATCGAGGTCGCGCCGGGCGTCCTTTGGATGCGGCTGGCCATGCCGATGGCCCTCGATCACATCAACGTCTACGCGGTGCGCGACGGCGCCGGCTGGACCCTTGTCGACACCGGCCTGAACCTGCCGGCCACGCTCGCCGAGTGGGAGGCGTTGCTGGCGGGGCCGCTGGAGGGCCGGCCGGCGACCCGGGTGATCTGCACCCACATGCACCCCGATCACATCGGCCTCGCCGGCTGGCTGTGCGAGCGATTCCAGGCGCCGCTGGCGATGACCCGGCTGGAATACGTCACCGCCCGCATGCTGCTGGCGGACACCGGCCGGCCGGCTCCGGGGAGCGGATCCGTCTTCTACCGTGCGGCGGGCTGGAACGAGGACCAGCTTGAAAGCTACCGCCGGGACTTCGGCCAGTTCGGCCGGGCCGTGGCGCCGATGCCGGCGGGCTTCGTCCGCATCCGCGAGGGCGAGCGGCTGGGCATCGGCGGCGCGGACTGGCGGGTCGTCGTCGGCGAGGGCCACAGCCCGGAGCACGCCTGCCTTTGGCGTGAGGCCGATGGCGTGGTGCTGGGCGGCGACCAGATCCTGCCGAAGATCTCCTCGAACGTCTCGGTGTGGCCGACGGAGCCCGACGCCGATCCGCTGGGCGACTGGCTGGAGTCGCTGGAACGGATGAAGAGGGTGTTCCCGGACGAGGTGCTGGTGCTGCCGTCTCACGGCGAGCCGTTCCGCGGCGTGCAGGCGCGGCTCGACGCCCTGCTGCGCGGGCATCGCACGGCCCTGCGGCGGCTCGAGCGGGCGCTGGCTGCCCCGAAGCGGGCGGTGGACGTGTTCCCGGCCCTGTTCGCCCGCCCGGTCGGCGACGGGGTGCGGGGCATGGCCACGGGCGAGGCCGTGGCTCATCTCAACTATCTGCTCCGCCAGGGTCGGGCCGAACGCGTCCGCGACGCCGACGACGTCGACTGGTGGAGCGCTGCAGCGAAGGGGAGGGCGGCATGACCGACCACATCACCACCGAACTGACCGGGGGCGTGCTCACCGTCGTCCTGAACCGGCCGGAGAAGAAGAACGCCATCACCCAGGCCATGTATGCGGCCCTGTCCGAGGCGACCGAGCGGGCCCGCACCGACGACGCGGTCCGCGTCCTGCTGTTCCGGGCCAAGGGCGACAGCTTCTCCGCCGGCAACGACATCGGCGACTTCATCGCCATCGGCTCGCAGACCGACAAGCCGTTCGACATGTCGGTGTTCCGCTTCCTCAAGGCGCTGGCCGACCTCGACAAGCCGGCGGTGGCGGCGGTGCGCGGGCGCGCGGTCGGCATCGGCCTGACGCTTCTGCTCCACTGCGACATGGTGGTGACGGCCGAGGACGCGCTCCTGTCGGCGCCCTTCGTCAATCTGGCGCTCGCTCCGGAGGCGGCCTCCTCCCTGCTGTTGCCGCAGGCGCTGGGCCACCAGCGGGCGTTCGAGATCTTCGCCCTTGGCGAGCCGATCGACGGGCGGACGGCTCTGGTGTGGGGGCTGGCCAACCGGGCCGTGCCGGCGGCCGAGGTCGAGGCCACGGCCGCCGATCTGGCCGCGAAACTCGCCGCCCGGGCGCCCAATTCGATCCGCAAGACCAAGCGGCTGATGCGCGACGCCGCCGCGCTGTGGAGCCGCATGCAGGTCGAGGGCGAGGCCTTTGGCAGCCAGATGAAGAGCCCCGAGGCCATGGAGGCCTTCATGGCCTTCACCCAGAAGCGGGCGCCGGACTTCTCGAAAGCCGGTTGATTCGCGCGCGCGTCGGCCTTAGGTGCGCGCGCTCCATGACCCACGCCCCCTCGTCCGCCCCTGATGCCCTGTCCTGGCGGGTCGAGCCGGAAACGCCCGCCGATGGTCCGGCCGTCGACGACCTGGTCCTGGCCGCCTTCGGGCCCGGCCGGTTCGCTAAGACCGCGGAGCGCCTGCGCGAGGGCGCGCGGCCGGCGCACGGCTTCGTCATCCGCAACGAGGGCCGCGTCATCGGCTCCGTGCGGCTGTGGCCCATCCGGATCGGCGAGACGCCGGCCCTGTTTCTCGGGCCGATCGCGGTCGAGGCGGAGAGCCGCCGCGAGGGCATGGGCGCGGCCCTGGTCGACGTCTGTCTCGCCGCGGCCGGAGAGACCGGCGTGCTGCTGGTCGGCGATCCGCCGTACTTCGGACGCTTCGGCTTCGGGCCGGCGCCCGGGGCGCGGCTTCCGGGCCCGGTGGATCCCCGTCGGGTGATGTGGCTGGGGGCCGGAGAGCCGGCGGGCGTCGTTCGCGTCGCCTGAACGCTTTGCGCGCGGCGCGGCGCGGCCTAAGTCTGGGACATGGCCGAGCAAGGGGACAGAGGCGGCGGGCTTGCGGGCGTCACCGAGGCGGCGCGACAGGCGCCCGGCCGCGGGCTGCCGCCGGTGCACCTGTGGAACCCGGCCCACTGCGGCGACATCGACATCGTCATCCGCCGCGACGGCGTGTGGATGCACGAGGGCTCGCCCATCGGCCGCGCGGAGCTGGTCCGGCTGTTCTCCACCGTCCTGCGCAAGGATCCGGACGGCTACTGCCTCGTGACCCCCGTCGAGAAGCTGACCATCCGGGTCGAGGACCTGCCGTTCCGCGCCGTGGCGCTGGAGAGCCGCGGCGACGGGCTTGTCTTCACCACCGACGTGGGCGACGTGGCCGAAGCCGGGCCGGACCGGCCCATCGTCGTCGAGACCGATCCCGCCACCGGCGAACCCTCGCCCCGCGTCCGCGTGCGCGCCGACCTGTGGGCCCGCATCGCCCGGCCGATCTTCTACCAGCTGGTCGACATGGCCGAGGTGGAGGGCGACCGGCTGGTGGTGCGCTCAAAGGGCGCGACCTTTCCGCTGGGGCCGGCGGGCGCGGGGGTCCCATGAGCCTGGGCACCCTGAGAGCCCGTCTGCTCGACCGGCTGGCGCCGATCTCGGCGTGGTCGCCCGAGGCGGGGGCGGTGCGCTCGGATTTCGATCTGAATCCCGACGCCCCGCGGCCGGCCCGCCTCCTGCGCCCGGCCGCCGTCCTCGTCCCGGTGATCGCCCGACCCGAGGGGGCGGCGGTGCTGATGACCCGCCGGTCCGACAGCCTTGCCAACCACACCGGCCAGATCGCCTTTCCCGGCGGCCGCCTCGACCCCGGCGAAACCGCGGCCCAGGCCGCGCTGCGGGAGGCGTGGGAGGAGGTCGCCCTCGACCCCGGCGCGGTGGAAGTGATCGGGCTCGGCGACGGCTACGAGACCGGCACCGGCTTCCTCGTCACCCCGGTGGTCGGCTGGCTCGCGGAAAGCCCGACGACCCGGCCGTCGCCGGACGAGGTGGCCGAGGTGTTCGAGGTGCCGTGGGACTTCCTGATGGATCCCGCCAACCACCGTCGCGACTCCTACCAGCGCGACGGCGAGCCGCGACGCTGGTTCTGGGCCATGCCGTGGGAGCAGCGCTACATCTGGGGCGTCACGGCCGGCATCGTCCGCGCCCTGCGCGTCCGTCTGTACGGCGACGAGGACGCCCCGGCGCAGGCGGTCGGGGAGGACGCGGCGTGATTCTGCAGGGGCAGGACTGGCTCGAGGCCGCCGCCACCCGACGGGTCATGGCGGCGCTGGAGGCCGCCGGCGGCCCCGGCTGCGCGCGCTTCGTCGGCGGCTGCGTCCGCAACGCGCTGATCGGCCAGCCGGTCGACGACGTCGACATCGCCACGACCCTCACTCCGGAGCAAACCGACCAGGCCATTCGCGCCGCAGGCCTGAAGTCCGTGCCGACCGGCCTCGCCCACGGCACGGTGACGGCCATCGCCGATCACCGGCCCTTCGAGATCACCACCCTGCGGCGCGACGTCTCCACCGACGGCCGCAACGCCACTGTCGCCTTCACCGACGACTGGGCGGAGGACGCGGCCCGCCGCGACTTCCGCCTCAACGCCCTCTACGCCGACGCCGGGGGGGGCGTGTTCGATCCGACCGGGGAAGGTGTCGCCGACGCGCTGGCCGGGCGCATCGTCTTCGTCGGCGATCCTGGAACCCGCATCCGCGAGGACTACCTGCGCGTCCTGCGCTTCTTCCGCTTCTTCGCCTGGTACGGGCGGGGCGAGCCTGACGCGAAGGGTCTCGCCGCATGCGCCGACCTGGCGCCGGGGATGACCCGCCTCTCGGCCGAACGGGTGTCGAAGGAGATGATGAAGCTTCTGGCCGCCCCCGACCCCGGACCGGCGATGGCCGCCATGGACGCCGCCGGCGTGCTGGGGCGAATCCTCCCGGAAGGCCGCCTGTCGCCCGCCTTCGCGGAGATGGTCCGGCTCAGCGAGGACCCGGTTCTCCGGCTCATGATCCTCGTGCCTGCCGACGCGGCCGTGACGGCCGGGGTCAGCCGGCGACTGCGTCTCTCGAACCGCATTCGCGACCGGCTCGCGGCGGCGGCGACCGCAGCGACCGAGGTCGACCTGTCGATGACCCAGCCGCGGTTGCGCGCCGCGGTCTACCGCCATGGCGGACAGGCCGTCGCCGATGTGCTCCTGCGGCGCGGCGCCGAGCAGCCCGGCGAGGCCCCGGCGGCGCGCCGCC
>JAFAEC010000081.1 GCA_023424215.1 Pseudomonadota bacterium | reverse complement strand
GCGCCGGCGCGGCCGCCCCGGCCACCATCCGCGTCGACCTCGAACGCGTCGACCGGCTGATCAACGTGGTCGGCGAACTGGTCATCCAGCAGGCCATGCTGGCCCAGCGCGTGACCGAGAGCGGCCTGGCCCGCTCCTCGGGCGTCTCGGTCGGCCTCGAGGACCTCGAGCTGCTGACCCGCGAGATCCAGGACAGCGTCATGGCCATCCGCGCCCAGCCGGTGAAGTCGGTGTTCCAGCGCATGCCCCGCCTCGTTCGCGAGGTCGCCGACATGACCGGCAAGCGGGTGCGGCTGGTCACGGAAGGGGAGGCGACCGAGGTCGACAAGACCGTGGTCGAGCGCCTCGCCGAGCCGATCACCCACATGCTTCGCAACGCCATCGACCACGGACTGGAGACGCCCGCGGACCGGCGGGCCGCCGGGAAGCCGGAGGAGGGCGTGGTTCGCCTTGCCGCGCTGCATCGCTCCGGACGGATCGTCATCGAGATCAGCGACGACGGCCGCGGCATCAACCGCGAGCGAGTGCGCGGCATCGCCGTTTCCAAGGGTCTGATCGCCGAGGACGCGGCGCTCACCGACGACGAGATCGACAACCTGATCTTCCTGCCCGGCTTCTCCACGGCCGACGCCGTGTCAGACATCTCGGGCCGCGGGGTCGGCATGGACGTGGTCAAGCGCTCGATCCAGTCGCTGGGCGGACGCATCTCGATCAGCTCCAACCCGGGCAAGGGCTCCACCTTCACCCTCAGCCTGCCGCTGACCCTGGCGGTGCTGGACGGCATGGTGCTGGGCGCGGCCGGACAGACGCTGGTGGCTCCGCTGCCGGCCATCGTCGAAAGCCTCACGCCCAAGGCGGAGGACGTCCACTACGTCGGCGGCCACGACGCCGTCATCCGCTTCCGCGAGGCCTTCGTGCCGCTCGTCGACGTGGCGCGCGCCATGGGTTTCCGGGAGACGCCGGTCCCGCCGGGGCAGGGCGTGGCGGTGGTCGTCGAGACCGAATCCGGCTCCCGGGCCGCGCTGATGGTCGACGCGATCCACGGCCAGCGGCAGGTCGTGATCAAGAGCCTTGAGACCAACTACCAGCAGGTGGAGGGCGTCGCCGCCGCCACCATCCTCGGGGACGGACGCGTCGCGCTGATCCTCGACGTCGACGCCCTCGTCGCCAACGCCCGCCGCCGCCCCGCCGCGGCCGATCTCAAGCTTGCGAGCTGACATGACCGAAGCCCTGACCAACGCCGCCGCCCGCGAACTGATCGCCTTCCGCATCGGGGAGCAGGAGTTCTGCGTCGACATCATGTCGGTGCGCGAGATCCGCGGCTGGACGCCCGCGACCCCGCTGCCCCGCGCGCCGGGCTACATGAAGGGGGTCATCAACCTGCGCGGCGCGGTGCTGCCGATCATCGACCTCGGCGCGCGTTTCGGCCTGCGCACCTCGGAGCCGACCGCCCGCCACGTCATCATGGTCGCCCACATCGGCGGCCGCATGGTCGGTCTGCTGGTCGACGCCGTGTCGGACATCATCCAGCTGGACGAGGGCGCGGTGCAGCCGACGCCCGACGTGGCCAGCGAGGAGGTGCGCGCCTTCGTCAAGGGCATCTTCGCCATCGACGGGCGGATGATCAGCCTGATCGACCTGTCCCTGATCCTGCCGGCGACGGAGGCCGAGGCCGCATGACCGCCGCCGCCGGGGCGGCGTCGTCGCTGGTCGAGGGCGAGTTCGCCCTCACGGCAGAGGACTTCCGCCATATCGCCCAGGTCCTGCACAGCCACGCCGGCATCGCCCTGGGCGAGGGCAAGGCGGCGCTGGTCTACTCGCGGCTGGCCAAGCGGCTGCGGGCGCTCGGCCTGCGCAGTTTCCGCGAGTACTGCGCCCTGATCGACGGCCTCGACGGCGTCGACGAGCGCCAGGCCATGACGGCGGCCCTGACCACCAACGTGACCCGCTTCTACCGCGAGCCGCACCACTTCGAGGATCTGCTGGCCCGCGTGATGCCGCGGCTGGCAGAGCGCGCCCGCGCCGGCGGGCGGGTGCGACTGTGGTCGGCGGCGTGCTCGAACGGGCAGGAGCCCTATTCGATGGCCCTGACGGTGCTCGCCGCCCTGCCTGAGGCGGCCGAGCTCGACGTCCGAATCCTGGCCACCGACATCGATCCCAACATGGTCGCCGAAGGCGCGGCGGGAGAGTACGCCGAAGAGGCCCTGGAGCAGGCGCCGGCCACGCTGTGGCGGCGCTACTTCAGGCGTGTCGCCGACGCCGGGCGCGACCGCTGGACGGCCGGGGGCGAACTGCGCCGGCTGGTGGCGTTCCGCGAGCTGAACCTGATCGGCGACTGGCCGATGAAGGGCCGGTTCGACGTCATCTTCTGCCGCAACGTCGTGATCTATTTCGACGAGGCCACTCAGGAACGGGTGTGGAGCCGGTTCGCGCCGCTGATGACGCCGGGTGCGACCCTCTACATCGGCCATTCGGAACGGGTGTCCGGTCCGGCCGCCGCCCTGCTGCGTCCTGACGGCCTGACCACCTACCGCCTGGGGGGCGCGGCATGACCCGTCCCGTCACCGTTCTGGTGGTCGACGACAGCCCGACCATGCGCGGCCTGATCACCGCGGCGCTGCGGCGCGACCCCGAAATCGAGGTCGTGGGTTCGGCGGCCGATCCGCTGGAGGCGCGCGAGGCGATCAAGCGGCTGAACCCGGACGTGATCACCCTCGACGTCGAGATGCCGAACATGAACGGCCTCGAATTCCTCGAGAAGATCATGCGCCTTCGGCCGATGCCGGTGGTCATGGTCTCGACCCTGACCCAGGCCGGGGCCGACGTGACCGTGGCGGCGCTGGAGATCGGCGCGGTGGACGCGGTGGGCAAGCCGGTCGACGGCGCCCCGGCGGCGGTGGCCTTCGCCGAACTGGCCCAGAAGGTGAAGACCGCGGCGGCGTCGCGGGTGCGCGCCCGCGCCGACGCCCCGCCGGCCCCGCCCGCGGCGTCCGTCGACTACAGTCCCGACCCAGACCACATCCTCGCCATCGGCGCCTCGACCGGCGGCGTCGAGGCCCTGATCACTATCCTGACGGGGTTCCCGGCCAACTGCCCCGCGACGGTGATCACCCAGCACATGCCGGCCACCTTCACGCGCAGCTTCGCCGCCCGCCTCGACAAGATGTGCGCGCCGCACGTCTCGGAGGCCGAGGACGGCGCGCCGGTGAAGCCCGGACACGTCTACATCGCCCCCGGCGGAGAGGCGCATCTGGAAGTCGCCGGGGCCAGTCCCCGGTGCCGCCTGACCCGGAGCGAGCCGGTCAACGGCCACCGTCCGTCGGTCGACGTGCTGTTCGACTCCGTCGCCCGCGCCCGCCGGCCGATGACCGGGGTCATCCTGACCGGCATGGGCAAGGACGGCGCCCGGGGCCTCCTGACCATGCGACAATCCGGAGCCCGGACCCTCGGCCAGGATGAGGCCTCCTGCATCGTCTACGGCATGCCGCGCGCCGCCTTCGAACTGGGCGCCGTCGAGCGCCAGCTGCCGCTCCACCGTCTTCGCCCCGCCATTCTCGACCTGTGCGCCGCCCCCGCCGCCTGAGGACTGTCCAGTACCATGCCCGCCGCTTCCGCCCTTCACGTCCTGATCGTCGACGACCAGCAGACCATGCGCTCGCTGGTCCGCAACAGCCTGCAGCAACTCGGCGTGCGCGAGATCACCGAGGCCGCCGATGGCGAAGCCGGCCTGCGCCAGGTGATCAGCAAGCCGGTCCATCTGGTCATTTCGGACTTCAACATGCCGAACCTGGACGGTCTCGGCCTGCTGCGCGCGATCCGCGCCCATCCGCCGATCAAGACCACGGCCTTCATCATGCTGACCGGCCGCGCGGATCGCGAGCTGGTCCAGCGCGCCGTCCAGTTCGGCGTCAACAACTACCTCGTCAAACCCTTCACCGTCGCCCAGCTCAAGGAGAAGCTGGAGGCGGTGTTCGGACCGCTGACATGACGGCCGTCCCCCTCGGCGAGAGCGTCGAACGCCGCGTCCACGTGGGGCAGGGCGAGCATCACGTGACCTCCGACCCGGCCGTGGTCCTGACCACGGTGCTGGGCAGTTGCGTGGCCGCCTGCCTGTGCGACCGGACGGCGGGCGTTGGGGGGATGAACCATTTCCTGCTGCCCGACGGCGCAGGCGCGGGGGCCGACGCCGGCCGACGCTACGGCGCCTACGCCATGGAGCTGCTGATCAACGACCTGCTCAAGTCCGGGGCCCGCCGGGAGCGCCTCGAGGCCAAGCTGTTCGGCGGCGGACGCATGTTCGACGCCCTGCGCGACGTCGGCCAGGCCAACGCCGCCTTCGCCGAACGCTTCCTGAAGGACGAGGGAATCCGCGTGGTCAGCGGCAGTCTGCGCGGCGCGGGCGGGCGGCGGCTGCACTACTGGCCGGCCTCCGGGCGGGCCATGCAGCGTGCGGTCGCGGACGCCGCGGCGCCCCGTCCCCGGCCCATGCCCCCGGTCATGGCGGTCGGCGGCGAACTGGAGCTCTTCTGATGATCCCGGTGGACAAGGACCTTCTCGCCGCGATGGCCGCCGAGGCCGCCGACGCGCGCGAGCGCCTCGACCTGGGCGCCGCGGCCGTGGGCGACTGGGTCGCCGCCCTTCCGGACGATCTCCGCGCGGGCGCCCTCGGCGGGGCCCAGGCCTTCGACGAGATCGGCCAGCGCCTCGCCGTGCTGGCGTCGCTGCTCGAGGGTCTGGCGCGGGGCGAGGACCCCGCCGGCCTGATCGCCGCGGCGCCGCTGGCCGACATGGCGGCCCGGCTCGCCGGCGTCGCGCCGTCCGGTCCGGGGGCCGCCGGGGCCCGCCGCCGGGGCGGGTGTG
>JAFAEC010000076.1 GCA_023424215.1 Pseudomonadota bacterium | reverse complement strand
CGGCGCTTGGGATCGGTGATCTCGCGCGAGGCCAGGCCGGTCAGCTCGTCGGTCTTCTCGATGACGGTGATGCCGTCGACGAAGTCGACGAAGCGCACCACGCCCTTCACTTCCGACACGATCGGGTGGTTGTGGGGATCCCAGGTCGCGACCGTCTGGCCGGCCTTGACCGCCATGCCGTCCTTCGCGTTGATCGTCGCGCCGTAGGGCAGCTTGTAGCGCTCGCGCTCGCGGCCGTGCTGGTCGAGCACCGAGATCTCGCCCGAGCGCGACACGCCGACCAGGTGGCCGTCGGAGTGCGAGACGAACTTCACGTTGTTGAACTTCACCGAACCGGTGGTCTTGACCGTCACGTTGTCGATCGCCGCCGCACGCGACGCCGCGCCACCGATGTGGAACGTGCGCATGGTCAGCTGGGTGCCGGGCTCGCCGATCGACTGCGCGGCGACCACGCCCACGGCCTCGCCGAGGTTGACGAGGTGGCCGCGGCCGAGGTCACGGCCGTAGCAGTGCGCGCAGACGCCGAAAGACGACTCGCAGGTGATGGTCGAGCGGACCTTGATGGCCTGCACGCCGGCATCTTCGAGCTTCTGCACCCAGGCTTCGTCGAGCAGCGTGTTGCGGGTGACGATCGGATCCTCGTCGTCGCCCGGCAGGAACACGTCCTCGGCCACGATGCGGCCCAGCACGCGGTCCTTCAGCGGCTCGACCACGTCGCCGCCTTCCACGATCGGGGTCATGGTCAGGCCGTCATGGGTGCCGCAGTCGGTCTCGGTGATCACCACGTCCTGCGCCACGTCGACCAGGCGACGGGTCAGGTAACCGGAGTTCGCCGTCTTCAGCGCGGTGTCCGCGAGGCCCTTGCGGGCGCCGTGGGTCGAGATGAAGTACTGCTGGACGTTCAGTCCCTCGCGGAAGTTCGAGGTGATCGGGGTCTCGATGATCGAGCCGTCCGGCTTGGCCATCAGGCCGCGCATGCCGGCCAGCTGGCGGATCTGCGCCTGCGAACCACGGGCGCCGGAGTCGGCCATGATGTAGACCGAGTTCATTGACTTCTGTTCGATCTGCTCGCCCTTGGCGTTGGTGACGACCTCGGTACCGATGGTCTTCATCATCGCCTGGGCGACGCGCTCGTTGGTGCGCGACCAGATGTCGACGACCTTGTTGTAGCGCTCGCCGGCGGTGACCAGGCCCGACTGGTACTGCTGCTGGATTTCCAGCACCTCGGCCTCGGCCTCGACCAGGATGCCGGCCTTCTCGGACGGGATGGTCATGTCTTTGATGCCGATCGACACGCCGGCACGCGTGGCGTTGCCGAAGCCGGTGTACATCAGCTTGTCGGCGAACACGACCGTGTCCTTCAGGCCCAGCATGCGGTAGCTGGAGTTGATCAGGCGGCTGATGGCCTTCTTGTTCAACTCGGTGTTGACCAGGGCGAACGGCAGGCCTTCCGGCAGGACCCCGGCCTGACCCGCTGGCCCTCCCTGGCGCCGGTCGCTCTCGCCGCCGTCCTCGGCGCGGGCTGGCTGCTCTGCCTCGGGCACCCGGTCTTCCTCGGCGTGGGCATGGACCTGCCCGGCGCGCTCGCGATCGTGGCCCTCCTCGTCGCCATGCTGCTTCGCCCGATGGAGCCCGGCGTCTCCCACGGACGCCCCCTGCTGATCGCCGCAGCGGCCATCCTGGTCCTCGGCGCCGGCGCGGCTCTGGCCGCCCGCGTCGTGGAGCCCATGTCGCCGCCGCCGGCGTCGGAAACCTGAACCGATACGTCAGTTTCGGTCGTAGCCTCCGGTCCGGCCGAAAAGAACATATTGGCAACCGGAACAAACCGTGCACATAGTCCGGCTCACGAAACAGGGGGCGGGTCCGTGGCGGGTCTCTCCCGAAACCAGATGGGAATCATGGCAAGGGAGACGAAGGCGATGTCACAGGCGGCTTTGAAACTGGTGGGCAAGGAAGACGGCGACAAGCAGCGCGCGCTCGAGGCGGCGATCGCCCAGATCGACCGCGCCTTCGGCAAGGGCTCGGTGATGAAGCTCGGCAAGGCCGGCGTGGTCGCCGAGATCGAGAGCGTCTCGACCGGCTCGCTGGGCCTCGACATGGCGCTCGGCATCGGCGGCCTGCCGGTCGGCCGGGTGATCGAGGTGTTCGGTCCCGAGTCCTCGGGCAAGACCACCCTGGCCCTGCACACCGTGGCCGAGGTGCAGAAGAAGGGCGGCGTGGCCGCCTTCGTCGACGCCGAACACGCGCTCGACCCGGTCTACGCCCAGAAGCTGGGCGTCAACCTCGACGACCTGCTGGTGTCGCAGCCCGACGCCGGCGAGCAGGCGCTGGAGATCGTCGACACCCTGGTGCGTTCGGGCGCCGTGGACATCGTGGTGGTCGACTCCGTCGCCGCCCTCACCCCGCGGGCCGAGATCGAGGGCGAGATGGGCGACAGCCTGCCCGGCCTCCAGGCCCGCCTGATGAGCCAGGCCCTGCGCAAGCTGACCGCCTCGATCTCGAAGTCGAAGTGCATCGTCCTGTTCATCAACCAGATCCGTCACAAGATCGGGGTGATGTACGGTTCGCCCGAGACCACCACCGGCGGCAACGCGCTGAAATTCTACGCCTCGGTCCGCCTCGACATCCGCCGCACCGGCGCGATCAAGGATCGCGACGAGGTGGTCGGCAACACCACCCGGGTGAAGGTGGTCAAGAACAAGGTCGCCCCGCCATTCCGCGAGGTCATCTTCGACATCATGTACGGCGAGGGCATCTCCAAGATCGGCGAGATCATCGATCTGGGGGTCAAGGCCGGGATCATCGAGAAGTCGGGCAGCTGGTTCTCGTACGACAGCCAGCGCATTGGCCAGGGCCGCGAGAACGTGCGCGCGTTCCTGAAGGCCAACCCCGACGTCGCCGCCTCCATCGAGAAGGCGGTGCGCGCCTCGACCAACAAGATCGCCGAGGAACTGCTGGGCCACCCCGAACCCGACGAGGGGCAGGACCTGGAGGGCTGACGTCAGGTCGATCTGACGAAAAGTGCACGATGTGCACTCGAAAAATCACCGTGCACTTCTCCGGCCGGGTCCGCCGACCCGCCATCCGACCCCGCCGGGCCGGGCCGGACGGAGCGGCCGCCCGACCCACCCGTCGGGCGGCCTTTTTCCGCGGCGCGAACCAAAGTCAGGCTCGCGGGCTGCCAGCGTGATCAAGCCGGAGATCCGCCATGGCCGACGTGCAGTCCCTCAGCCAGTTCACCCTGTCGGAGACCCCCGACGGCTATCTGATCGAGATCGAGGGCGACCGCGGCGCCTCCATCGCCGTTGAGGCCTCCCCCGAGCAGCTCGACGCCATCATCGACGCCCTCGCCGACCTTCTCGACGACGAGGTCGCGGCGGACGGACCGGACCAGACCTCAAGCTGAACCATATGGCGGCCGCGGCGCCGGCGGGTTAGCCTCCGCCCGTCAGGGAGACCGCCATGGCCCGCCGCTCCGCCTCCACCGCCCGCGCCATCCTGTTCGCCGGCCTCGCCGCCGGCGCAGCCGACATCCTCGCCGCCTTCGTCATCTACCGCCCGGCCACCCCGGTGCAGATTCTCCAGTCGGTCGCCGCGGGCCTGCAGGGACCGGCCGCCTTCGACGGCGGCGTGATCAGCGCCGGGATTGGCCTCGCCGCCCACCTCCTGATCTCCATCGGCTTCGCCGGTCTGTATCTGGCGGCGGCCGGCCCGGCGCCGGTGCTGCTGCGCCGCCCCGTGCTGCCCGGCCTCGCCTTCGGCCTGTTCGTCTACGGGGTGATGAACGCCGTGGTCGTGCCTCTCTCGCTGGCGCCCGAACGGCCCGACCCCGCGCCGGAAATGATCGGCCTCGGTCTCCTCGCCCACGCCCTGTTCGGCCTCGCCCTGGCCTTCACCGCCGCCCGCCTCGCGCCCCGACGCTGAGGCCGGGCCGCAGGGGTGATGCGTTCGGGGCGAAACCCCTATATGGACGCAGCCTCCCCTGAAGCGTCCGCGACGAACCATGGCCAGCCTGAACCAGATCCGCTCCACCTTCCTCGACTTCTTCGCCGCCGACGGCCACGAGAAGGTGCAGTCCGCCCCGCTGGTCCCGCAGAACGACCCGACCCTGCTGTTTGTCAACGCGGGCATGGTGCCGTTCAAGGACTACTTCACCGGCGCCGCCACCCCGCCGTACCGCCGCGCCACCAGTTCGCAGAAATGCGTCCGCGCCGGCGGCAAGCACAACGACCTCGACAACGTCGGCTACACCGCGCGCCACCACACCTTCTTCGAGATGCTGGGGAATTTCTCCTTCGGCGACTACTTCAAGGAACACGCCATCGAGCGCGCCTGGACCCTGGTCACCAAGGAGTTCGGCCTCGATCCCGACCGACTGATGGTCACCGTCTACATCGACGACGACGAGGCCTTCGACATCTGGAAGAAGATCACCGGCTTCGCCGACCACAAGATCGTCCGCATCGCCGGCAGCGACAACTTCTGGGCCATGGGGGATTCCGGCCCGTGCGGCCCCTGCACCGAGATCTTCTGGGACCACGGCGAGCACATCCCCGGCGGCCCTCCGGGCTCGCCGAACGAGGACGGCGACCGCTTCGTGGAGATCTGGAACAACGTCTTCATGCAGTTCGAGAAGGAGAACGACGAGATCGTCCGTTCCCTTCCCAAGCCCTCGGTCGACACCGGCATGGGGCTGGAGCGCATCGCCGCGGTGCTGCAGGGCGTCCACTCCAACTATGACGTCGACCTGTTCAAGGCCCTGATCGCGGCCTCGGAGGACGCCACCTCCACGAAGGCCGAGGGCGACCGCGCGCCCAGCCACCGGGTCATCGCCGACCACCTGCGCAGCTCGTCTTTCCTCATCGCCGACGGCGTCACCCCCTCCAACGAGGGCCGCGGCTACGTCCTGCGTCGGATCATGCGCCGCGCCATGCGCCACGCTCACCTGCTGGGCGCCTCCGATCCGCTTATGCACCGGCTGGTCCCCGCGCTGGTGACGGAGATGGGCGAGGCCTATCCCGAGCTGAAGCGCGCCCAGGCCTTTATCGAGGACACGCTGAAGCAGGAGGAGCTCCGCTTCCGCACCACGCTGGGCCGCGGCATGGGCCTGCTGGAGGACGCCACCCGCGAGCTGCCGCAGGGCGGGATCATCGCCGGCCAGACCGCCTTCACCCTCTACGACACCTACGGCTTCCCGCTTGACCTGACCCAGGACGAGGCCCGCCGCCGCGGCTTCACCGTCGACGTGGACGGCTTCGAGGCGGCCATGGCCGAGCAGCGCGAGCGCGGCAAGGCCAACTGGAAGGGCTCGGGCCAGAGCGCCAACGTCGGCGAGTGGCTGGCGCTGCGCGACCGCCTCGGCCCGACGGTGTTCAGCGGCTACGAGGCCGTGGACGACACCGGCGAGGTGCTCGCCATGGTCCACGAGGGTCACGCCGTCGACCGGGTCGAGAGCGGCCACACCGCAGAGGTCGTCTTCGACCGCACCCCCTTCTACGGCGAAGGCGGCGGCCAGGCCGGCGATCGCGGCGAGATCGAATGGACCGACGCCTCGGGCCAGACCGGGACCGCGACCATCCTCGACGTCCAGAAGCACGGCGGCGACCTGTTCGCCCACCGGCTCGAGGTGACCTCGGGCGTGCTCGAGATCGGCGCCCGCGTCGCCCTGCACGTCGACCCGCAGGCGCGCCTGACCACCCGCGCCAACCACTCGGCCACCCACCTTCTGCACGCAGCCCTGCGCAATGTGCTGGGCGCCCACGTCGCCCAGAAGGGCCAGATGGTCGACGCCGAGCGCATCCGCTTCGACTTCAGCCACAACGCCCCGCTGACCGACGACGAGATCGCCGCCATCGAGGACGAGGTGAACGCCGTCGTCCGCCAGAACCTGGCCGCCGAGACCAGGCTGATGGCCCCGCAGGAAGCCATCGAGGCCGGGGCCATGGCCCTGTTCGGCGAGAAGTACGGCGACGAGGTGCGCGTGCTCACCCTCGGCAAGGCGCTCGCCGGCGAGGGCGACTATTCGGTCGAACTATGCGGCGGCACCCACGTGTCGCGCACCGGCGACATCGCCCTGTTCAGGATCGTCTCGGAGACCGGTATCGCCGCCGGCGTGCGCCGCATCGAGGCCCTGACCGGCGAGGCCGCCCGCCAGCACCTGCTGGCCCAGGCCAACGTCGCCCGCCGCTTGGCCCAGGGCTTCAAGGTCCAGCCCGGCGACGTTCCGGCCCGCGTCGAGGCCCTGACCGGCTCGGTCAGGACGCTGGAGAAGCAAGTCGCCGAGCTGAAGAAGCAGCTGGCCCTCGGCGGCGGGGCCGGAGGCTCCGCGGCGCCCGAGGAGATCGGCGGCGTCAAGCTGATCGCCCGCGTGCTGGACGGCGTCGGCGGCAAGGAGCTGCGCGGGGTGGCCGAGGACTTCCGCAAGCAGGTCGGCTCCGGCGTGGTCGCCCTGATCGGCGTCGCCGACGGCAAGGCCGCGGTCACCGTCGCCGCCACCTCGGACATGGCCGGCAAGGTCAACGCCGCCGATCTGGCCAAGGCGGCGGTGCTGGCCATGGGCGGCCAGGGCGCCGGCGGCAAACCCGACTTCGCCCAGGGCGGCGCTCCCGACGGCTCCAAGGCCGAGGCGGGGCTGGCGGCGGTGCGGGCCGCGCTGGCCGGCTAGGCGCCGCTCTCGATATCGACCGCGGCCAGCTTCCATGTGAACAGGCCGCGGCGTTCTAGGATCAGGGCCAGCTGCTGTTCGGGCCGGTCACGATCCGTCAGCGTGACGGCGAAGTGGTTCAGGTCGCGGTAGCCCCACGACTGGTGGATGTCGTCGCCGTCGCGCGTATCGCCCGGCTCCCGTTCCGGCGGCTGGGTCGGGTCCGGCGCCTCGGCGGTGACGACCATCTCGGACACCATCTCCGGCGTCACCAGGGTGTCCACGGCCCCCGACAGGAGCATCGGAGCCAGCATCAGGCCCAGACCGCCCAGATCGCTGTCGGCGATATCGGGATCCCGCCGCATCCGGGCCACGAGCTCGGCGTTGAGCTCCTCCTTCAGGCTCTGGCGCAGGGCGGGGAAGTCGACCAGCGACTCGAGCTTGCGGGCGTCCCCGGCCTTGGCGGCGCGGATCAGCCCCTGGCCCGCCAGCACCGGCGCGGCGGCCCAGGCGACCACCAGCGCGACGATGGCCGCCAGCGCGAGCCCGATCAGCAACTTCTTCATACAGACCCTCCGGCGTCGTAACGCCTCCCCACGGCCACGGTTGCCCCGAGTCGAAGGTCGCCGCCAGAGGTTGGGGGCGCTCAGCCCGCCTTGCGCGCCGTTGAGGTCGGCGCCGCCGACGGCGACGGAGCACCGCCCGCGGGAGCCGCGCCGTCAGGCAGCCCGATGTGAGCCAGCCGCCATTCGAACGGGCCGCGCCGCTCGAAGGTGAAGATGGTCCGCGACCCGCCCTCGTCGGTCACGCCCAGCCGGGCGCGGTCGACGCCCCAGTAGACGGGCGCCGGCATCGCATCTGCGCTGTGCGAGGCGGACGCCGTCGTGGTCCGCTGGCGAGAGAAGCGCCCCTCGCCCCGGGTCAGGGCGGCGAGCGCGGCCGGAGTCAGATAGGCGTCGACGTCCTCGGCCGGGACCGGCGGGGCCTCGAACTGGCGGCGCACTGCGCCGATGGGATCCTCGAGGAAGGACGGCGCGGGCGCCTGGGCGGCGGGGTTGCCCGCGAGCTGCGGCCGCAGCGACTGGCGCACCGCCGGATAGTCGATCAGCCGGGCCAGCGCCGCCGCATCGTTGGCGTCGGCTGCGGAGCGGATGGCGAAGAAGGCCACCGCCGGGGCGGCGAAGAAGCTGATCACGGCCACGATCGCGGCCAGCAGCAGCAGATTGCCGATGATCTTCACGCGCGTCTCCCGAACACCGCTCCATCAATGCACGAGGGCGGCTTCGGCTCAAAGAAAAGGCCCGCCGGACGCGAGTCCGGCGGGTCTGGAAGATGCGGATCACGCGGCGCTCAAGCAGCGAGCCGCCGCGCGGCGAGCTTGGCGCCCGATCAGGCGGCCATGGCCTTGTTCAGGTTCTCGGCGACCTTGTCGAGGAAGCCCTCGGTGGTCAGCCAGCCCTGCTGGTCGCCGACCAGAAGCGCCAGGTCCTTGGTCATGAACCCGCTCTCGACGGTGTCGACCACGACCTTCTCCAGGGTCTCGGCGAAGTCGATCAGGGCCTGGTTGCCGTCCAGCTTGCCCCGGTGCTTGAAGCCGCGGGTCCAGGCGTAGATCGAGGCGATCGAGTTGGTCGAGGTCGCCTCGCCCTTCTGATGCTGGCGATAGTGGCGCGTGACGGTGCCGTGGGCGGCTTCCGATTCCAGCACCTTGCCGTCCGGGGTCATCAGCACCGAGGTCATCAGGCCCAGCGAGCCGAAGCCCTGGGCCACGACGTCCGACTGCACGTCGCCGTCATAGTTCTTGCACGCCCAGACGAAGCCGCCCGACCACTTGATGGCCGCGGCCACCATGTCGTCGATCAGGCGGTGCTCGTAGGTCAGGCCGCGGGCCTTGAACTCCTCGGCGAATTCCTCGTCGAAGACCTGCTGGAACAGGTCCTTGAAGCGGCCGTCGTAGGCCTTGAGGATGGTGTTCTTGGTCGACAGGTAGACCGGGTAGTTGCGGTTCAGGCCGTAGGCGAAGCTGGCGCGGGCGAACTCGATGATCGAGGCGTCGAGGTTGTACATGCCCATGGCCACGCCGGCGCCCGGCGACTTGTAGACCTCGTGCTCGATCACCTGGCCGTCGTCGCCGACGAACTTGATCGACAGGGTGCCGGCGCCCGGCATCAGGAAGTCGGTGGCCTTGTACTGGTCGCCGAAGGCGTGGCGGCCGACGACGATCGGCTGGGTCCAGCCCGGCACCAGACGCGGCACGTTCGAGCAGATGATCGGCTCGCGGAAGACCACGCCGCCGAGAATGTTGCGGATGGTGCCGTTGGGCGACTTCCACATCTTCTTGAGATTGAACTCCTTCACCCGCGCCTCGTCCGGGGTGATGGTGGCGCACTTCACGCCGACGCCGTGACGCTTGATCGCCTCGGCCGCATCGATCGTCACCTGGTCGTCGGTGGCGTCTCGATTCTCCATGCCGAGGTCGTAGTAGTCGAGCTCGAGGTCGAGGTAGGGGAAGACCAGCTTGTCCTTGATCATCTGCCAGATGATCCGGGTCATCTCGTCGCCGTCGATGTCCACGATGGGATTGGCGACCTTGATCTTGGCCATGCGGGTTTCGCGCCTCTGACTGGGGATGGGGAATGGTCGCGGCGGTATAGCCCCCGTCGCCGGACGCGCAAACCCCGCGGCGACGGCTGGCCGCCCGAGCCTTTCCGCGCCCGGCGCGTTGAGGGGCGATGCCCGGCTCCCCTCCCGACACTGACGCGCCCGAAATCCTGGTCATCGGGGCTGGCCCCGCGGGCCTGACCGCCGCCACCTACCTCGCCCGCTTCAGACGGCGCGTCCTGGTCGCCGACGGCGGCTCCCCCCGAGCCTGCTGGATTCCGGTCAGCCACAACATGCCCGGCTTTCCGCAGGGCATCACCGGCGACGCCATCCTGCGCCGCATGACGGAGCAGGCGCAGGAGTACGGCGCGGTCATCGAGCCCGGGGCGGTCGGCGGGCTGTCCCGCGATGACGAAGGCTTCACGGCCCGGCTGAACGGCCGGGAGGTGCGGACGCGGGCGGTGCTCCTCGCCACCGGCGTCGTCGACCATCATCCCGACCTGCCGGGAGTGGAGCGGGCCATAGAACGGGCCCTGGTGCGTATCTGCCCGATCTGCGACGGCTACGAAGCGACGGGCAAGGCCGTGGCGGTGATCGGCCGCGACGCCAAGGGCGTGCGCGAGGCGGCCTTCCTGCGCACCTACTCCGACCGGGTGACGCTGATCCACGTCGGAGCGTCCGACGCCCTGGGGCCCGACGGCGAACTGGAGCGCCTCGGCATCGAGCTGATCCGTGCGCCGATCGACAATGTGCGCCTCGACGGAGATCGCGTGACGGCGCTGAGCTGGGGCGGAGCCTTCCGCGCCTTCGACATCGTCTACTCGGCGCTGGGCACCTCGCCGAACGCCGGGCTGGCGCAGGCGGTCGGCGCCGCAACCGGGGACGACGGCCGACTGGTCGTCGATGGGCGCCAGCGCACCAGCGTTCCGGGTCTGTACGCCGCCGGCGATGTCGTGCGCGGCCTGAACCAGATCGCGGTGGCCGCGGCCGAGGCGGCCATCGGGGCGACAGCGATCCACAACGACCTTCGGGAAGCGGACGGGCTCATGGCCCGCTGAACCGGCTCAGCCCGGCCCCGGGAGCAGGAGACTCCGGAGCCGGGCCACGACCCATGAAGGGCCGACGGTCGCGCGCGGGGGAAGGGAATTCGCCTGCGGCGGACCGGATCAGGAATGGGGTCAGCGGGCCTCGGGCTTGAGGACGGGCGCGGGGCCGCGCAGCCGGCGACGGGTGCGGCTGTGGCGCCAGTCGCTGAGGACCGAAGCCCAACCCCATGCAGGTTCCTTATGCGTGCGGTACATCTCTTCCATGACAACCTCCTCTAAGGGGCGCTTCTGATGCTGATGAATATCGGCTTGACAGACGGAGCCGGCAAACCAGAATGTCCGCCAGCGCAACAAGGCTGACTTATGGCTGATCCGCTCTCTGGAATTCCTCTCGCGTCGATCCGGGTGTTCGAGGCGGCGGCGCGGCTGAAGAGCTTCACCCGGGCGGCCGAGGAGCTGGGCATGACCCAGGCGGCGGTCAGCTGGCAGATCAAGGCGCTGGAGGGCCGGCTCGGGCAGAGCCTGTTCCGTCGCCTGCCGCGGGAGGTGCAGCCGACCGAGGCCGGCGAGCGCCTGTCGCGGGCGGCGACCGAGGCCATCACCCTGCTGCGCCGGGCCATCGACGACCTGACCGAGGCGGACGAGCACATCCTGTCGATCACCACCCTGGCGACGCTGGCGACGCAGTGGCTGGCGCCGCGCCTCGGAGCCTTCCAGCTGCTGAACCCGGGACTGGCGGTGCGGCTCGACACCAGCCCGGCGGTGCTGGATCTGTCGCGCGAGGCGTTCGACGTCGGCATCCGGTCCGGTTCGGGCGAGTGGGCCGGGCTGGAAAGCCAGCTTCTGATGCCCAGCGTGTTCACCCCCGTGTGCAGCCCGGCCATGGCCGAGCGGCTGAAGCTGACGGATCCCTGCGACCTGCTGGATGCGCCGCGGATCGGCATGGAGAAGGAGTGGGCGGCGTGGTTCGCCGCCGCGGGGCTCACCGACGGGGCGCGTCCGGCGACC
Source organism: Pseudomonadota bacterium (assembly GCA_023424215.1). Lineage (GTDB taxonomy): Bacteria > Pseudomonadota > Alphaproteobacteria > Caulobacterales > Caulobacteraceae > Brevundimonas. The sequence goes on along the minus strand of JAFAEC010000076.1, from coordinate 15,612 downwards.
CGGCTGACCGCCGATTACCAGGTGCTGGAGGTGGCCGCGGCGCTGGGCGACCAGGGCGTCGCCCTCGCCTCCCCCATCCTGTTCGCGCGCGAGATCAAGGCGGGCCTGCTGGTTCGCCCGTTCCGCCAGACCGTGTTGTTCCACACCGGCTACTACCTGGTCTGGCCGGAGGGCCGCCGGCGCTCGCCGAAGATTCGCCGCTTCCGGGACTGGCTGCTGGCCCAGGCCGACGCCGATCCGGCCATCGTCGAGGCGCGCGCGGGGGTCTAGGCCCGCATCAGTTCCTCCAGCACCGCCAGCGGCACGGAGCCGTTGACCAGCACGCGGTCGTGGAAGGCGCGCAGGTCGAAGCCGGGCCGCGCCGCCGCCTCGGCCCGCAGGCGGGCGATGACGGTGTGGCCGATCTTGTAGGCGCAGGCCTGGCCCGGCATCGAGACGTAGCGGTTGATCTCGCTGTTGGCGGCGTTGAGCGGCTTGGCCCCGGACGCGGCCATGTACTCGACCGCCCGCTCGCGGCTCCAGCCGTGGTGGTGCATGCCGGTGTCGACGACCAGCCGCACGGCGCGGAACAGGTAGGACATCAGGAAGCCCACGCGGCCCAGCGGATCGTCGGCGTAGACGTCGAGGTCGTCGGCGGCGACCGCCTCGGCGTAGAGCGCCCAGCCCTCGTTGTAGGCCGAGAAGCCGTTGGCGCGGCGGTACGGCGGCAGGGTGTCGGTCTCACGCTGCAGCGCCACCTGCAGGTGATGGCCCGGCGAGGCCTCGTGGTAGGTCAGGGTCGGCAGGGCGAATTTCGGCCAGTTCGTGGTCGAGCGCAGGTTGATGTAGTAGGCGCCCGGCCGGGAGCCGTCGAGCGGCGGGCCCTGGTAGTAGCCGCCGGGGGCGCCGGCCTCGATCGCCGGCGGCACGCGGCGCACCTCCACGTCGGCGCGCGGCAGGCGGCCAAAGACCTCGGGCAGCCGCGGCTTCAGCGCCTGCACCTGCCGGTTCAGCGACTCGATCAGGGCGACCTTGCCGGCGTCGGTGTCGGGCCAGAGCTGGGCCGGATCGCGGTTCAGGGCGTCGATGCGCTCCCCGACCGTGCCCTGGCTCATCCCCTGCGCCTGCAGGATCGTATCGATGGAGGCGCTGATCCCGGCCACCTGCTCCAGGCCGATGCGGTGGATCTCGTCGGCCGTCAGGGTCGTGGTGGTCCAGTGCTTGAGGGCGTGGGCGTAGTAGGCCTCGCCTTCGGGCAGGCGGCGCACCGACGCGTCGTGGACGGCGCCAGGGCGCAGCGCCTCGAAGGCGGCGATCTGCCGCGCCAGGGCCGGCTTCACCTCGGCCTCCACGAGCGCGACGGCGCGGTCACCGTAGCCCGTCAGGCCGAGCGCCGAGGCCTTGCGCTCGAGGGTGCGGATCATCGCCATGTCGCCCGCCGGTTGGGCGGCGAGGGCGTTCAGCTGGCCGGTGGTGAGGTCGAGGATGAAGTCGGGCGGCACCACGCCCTTTCCGGCGTCGGCGCGCACCCGTTCGGTCTCGGCGTCTATGGCCGGAGCGAACGCCGCCAGCCGGGCGAGGAAGGTGTCGGCCCCGTCGCGGTCCTCGACCCGGTGCTGGGTATCGAGGAAGTCGGGGACGGTGAAATAGGCCCCGGTCAGCTGGTTGACGAGGTAGGGGCCCATCCGCCCGCCGCCCATGGCCGAGCCGTAGTCGAAGCCGGCCCCGGTCGCGGCCGTCCCGGCCCGGAAGGCGGCGACGGCGTAGTTGATCCGTCCGGCCTCGCTGAGCGAGCTCTGGTCGAACGCCTGCAGCGTCCGCCAGCGGTTCAGCGTCCGGATGCGGTCGTCCTGCCAGGCCGTCGCGCTGCGGTCGCTCAGTTTCGACGACAGATGGGCCCGCTCGCCCCGGTCGAGGCCGAGGTTGGTGGCGCTTTCGGGAGAGTCCTCGATGTCCTCGTCGAACCAGCGGGTCAGCAGGGCGTCGAGTTCTGCGTCCGCATCGCGAGCGAAGGCGATCACGGGGCCGGCGGCGACCGCGGCGGCCCCGGCGGCGGCGGAGATGAGCAGGCGACGGCGGTCAATCATGGGCGGCTCCTCACGGCGGTGGACCCGCGCAGTGGAGCCCGCGCAGGCCCGACTGGCAAGCGGGTTCAGGCCCGCGTCGCGCCCGCCGCCCAGTCGGCGACCAGCCGCTCCAGCACCTCCAGCGGGATGGCGCCGGCGGCCAGCGAGACGTCGTGGAAGCCGCGGATGTCGAAGCGGTCGCCCATGGCCGTGCGGGCGGCGGTGCGGGTGCGGTCCCAGACCGTGTGGCCGAGCTTGTAGCTGCAGGCCTGGCCCGGCCATACGCAGTAGCGCTCGATCTCGGTGGTCATGGTCGACTCGGCGTCGCCGAGCGTGTCGACCATGTAGCGAACGGCCTGTTCGCGGGTCCATCGTTTGTGGTGCAGGCCCGAGTCCGCCACCAGTCGGGCGGCGCGGAACATGAAGGACTGCAGGTAGCCGAGCCGGCCCAGCGGATCGTTCTCGTAGACCCCCATCTCGTCCGCGAGCTGCTCGGCGTACAGCGCCCAGCCCTCGGTGTAGCCCGAGAACAGCGGCATCTTGCGCAGCGTGGGGATGCCCTCGGCCTCCAGCGCCACGGCGATCTGGAAGTGATGGCCCGGCGTCGCCTCGTGATAGGTCAGGGTGGGCAGGGTGAAGCGCGGCGTCTCCGCCGTATTGCGCAGGTTGATGTAGTAGGCGCCCGGCCGCGACCCGTCGAGCGACGGCATCTGGTAGCTGCCGCCCGGCGCGCCCGCCTCGATCTCGACCGGCACGCGGCGGATCTCGACGCCGGCGCGCGGCAGTCGGCCGAACACCTCCGGCAGACGCCCCTGCATCGCGGCCATCTGGGCGTTCAGGTCGGCGATCAGCTGGGCCTTGCCCTCGTCGGTGTTCGGGTACAGCTGGTCCGGGCGGCGGGCGACGGCGGCGATGCGCTCGCCGACCGAGCCCTGGGTCAGGCCCTCGGCCCGGAGGATCTCGTCGGCGCGGGCGCTGAGCTCGGCGACCTGGGCGAGCCCGATCTCGTGGATCTCGTCGCCGCCCATGTCGGTCGTGGTGTAGCTGAGCACGCCGTAGCGGTAGTAGGCCTCGCCGTCCGGCAGGCGCCAGCAGCCGGCCTCGGTCGGGGCCCCCGGCAGGGCCCCGGCGACGACGTCGGCCTGACGCCGCATGGCGGGATAGACGGCATCGCGCACGATCTGTTCGGCCCGCGCCGCCCAGTCCCCGGGCAGATTGGCCTCGGCCGCCCGGCGGGCGAGCGACCGGGTCATGCCCGACTCCGCCGGATCGACGCCGAGGGTGGCGGCGAACTGCTCGCCCGTCCGCCGCAGCACGAAGTCGGGCGGCGTCGCCCCGGCGGCGAAATCCCGACGCACACGATCCGTCTCGACGTCCAGCACGCCGGCGAAGGCCGACAACCGGTCGAGGTAGGCCTCGGCGTCCTCGACGGTCTGCACCGGGTGCTGGGTGTCGAGGAACTGGGGAATGCTGCTGTAGCTGCCGGTCAGCTGGCTGATGACGTAGGGGTTCGCCCCGCCGACGGGCGCCTGGATGCCGTAGTCGAAGCGGTCCCCGCGGGCGGCGCCGTCGATGATGAAGCGGGTGGTGTCGTAGTTGACCGCGTCCATGCCCGAGAGCGCGGACCGGTCGATCGTCTCCAGCTCGGCGCCGTAGTCCCGGAAGGCGGCGAAGGACCGGTCCACGAAGGCCAGCGAGCGATCGTCGAGGCGGCCGCGGGCAGCGGCGTTGGGCCCGGTGTCAAGGCCGAGCGCGGTCATGAACTCCGGCGATTCCGCCAGGAACTCCTGCATCATGCGTTCGAGCAGGGCGGTGACCTTCTGCCCCTCGGGCGACGCCGCCGTCTGGACCGCGCCCGCAAGCGCCGGGGTCGCGACGGCGGCGGCAGCGGCGGCGGCGGACGACAGAAGGAAGCGGCGGCGATCAAGCATGACGGTCTCCCGGGACAGCGAAGGCGGCCAGAGGAGCCCGTCACGGCGCCGCTGGCAAGTTACCGATGGGTCAGGAGGCGTGGAGCTCCTGCTTCACGCGCTCGGCGAGGGTCTTGATGTCGAGCGGCTTGGGCAGGAAGGAGACCCCCGCCTCGTCCTGCAGCAGGTCGGAGAAGTCGCTCTCGGCGTAGCCGGAGATGAACATGACCGGCGCGTCGCCGAGGTAGGGCCGCGCCTTCTTCAGCAGGGACGGTCCGTCCAGGCCGGGCATGATCACGTCGGAGATCATCATGTCGATCTGGCCGGCGTGCTGTTCGGCCAGCTCCAGCGCCTCCTCGCCGTCGGCCGCCTCGATCACCTCGTAGCCGCGCTGGCGCAGCAGGCGGGCGGCGATGCCGCGCACCGCGGCCTCGTCCTCGACGAACAGGATCCGGCCGGCCCCGGACAGGTCGCGCGGGGCCTTGGCCTTGACCTCGACCTGCGGGACCTCGGCCAGCTCGGCCTCGGCCGCCTCGGGCAGGAAGATGCGGAAGGCGGCCCCGGCGCCTTCGAGATTGACCACATTGATGTGGCCGCCGGCCTGCTCGACGATGCCGTAGACGGTGGCCAGGCCCATGCCGGTGCCTTCGTTCACCGCCTTGGTGGTGAAGAAGGGCTCGAAGATCTTGTCGAGCAGTTCGGGCGGCACGCCCGGCCCGGTGTCCGACACCTCGATCAGGGCGACGGCCCCGGTCGAGGCGTGGGTCCAGCCCATGCGCCGCGCCTCGTCGCGGGACAGCCGGCGGGTGCGGATGGTGACCACCGCGTCGCCCGGCTCGACCACGCCCCGCATGGCGTCGCGGGCGTTGACGGCGAGGTTCATGACCGCCGTCTCCAGCTGGCTCTTGTCGGCCAGCACCACCGGCAGGTCGCGGCCGTAGTCGGTCTCCAGCCGCACGTCCTCGCGCAGCAGGCGGCGCAGCAGGACGGCGAACTCGCCGACCAGTTCGCCGAGGTCCAGTCGTTCGCGACGAACCGTCGACTTGCGGGAGAAGGCCAGCAGCTTGCGCACCAGGTCGGCGGCGCGAATGGCGGTCTGGCGGATCTCGTTCAGCCCCTCGTAGGAAGGATCGCCCACCGGGTGACGCTCCAGCAGGCCCGAGAGCTGCAGCTGGATGGCGGTCAGCAGGTTGTTGAAGTCGTGGGCCACGCCGCCGGCCAGCTGGCCGACCGCCTGCATCTTCTGGGCCTGCGACAGCTGCAGCTCCATCGACTTCTGGGCCGAGACGTCGAACAGCCAGACGCGGCGCTTGTCGCCTTCCGGGGCCACGTAGAGGTGCAGCATGCGGTCGGGGTGGGCGCGGGCGACCAGTTCGATGGGGCCGGACGAGCCTGCCGCCAGTTTCCCTCGCGCCTCGGCCACGCAGCCCGGTTCGAACAGGTGGCCGAAGGCGGCGTCGCGCGCCGCGGCGGGCCCGGTCAGCACCTCGAGCGCGGCGTTCGGCTCCTCGACGCGGCCGGCGAACAGGTCTTCCGCCTCGATCACCGCCGAACCGAACGGGGCCCCCGCGGCCATGGCGCGGCTTTCGGCGGCGTTGGAGGCGGGCGCCGGCCGGTCGGCCGTGGGCGTGGCGACCGGCAACACGGTCTCGGGCGCGGCGCGGAGCAGGAAACGGCCCTCGCCGGCACGGCCGATCAGCACCTCCAGCTCGCGGTCGCCCACGGCGACGATGGCCCGCCCCTGCTCCCCGGCGCGGGCTTGGGCGAAAGCCATGTACAGGGCCGACCCCGACTTGCCCCCCGAGCGCGTCGGCGGCAGGGCCACGGTCGCCCCCCCGGCGTCCGCCCAGGCGGCGTTGTAGGCGAGGATCTGGCCGGTGGCCCAGACGAGGGCGGCGGGCTCGGCCATGGCGTCGAGCAGGTCGACGGCGTCGTCGCCCGACGGCTTGCCGGTCTCGCCGCGCGCGAAGGCGAAAAGCCCGATCAGGGCCACCGCGCCGACGGTGAAGATCAGCATCAGCCCCGGCGCGCTGGTCGGATCGGCGCGGAAGGCCGGATAGGCCAGCGCCCCCACGGCCACCACGAAGCCGATCGCCATGACGACGAGCAGCGGATCGAAGCCCTTGCGGGGGGGTGCGGTCATGGCGCCTCGGCCCGAATCAGACGGAGCAGGAAAGCGCATGATGCGCCGCCGGCCGCGAGGGGGCGAATCCGGCGGTAAAGCGCTGCCTGGACCGTCGCCGGCGGCTTGTCGGCATCTGGCCGGATACCCGAACACATCTTATCGTCCCCCCCATGAAGCGCCTCCGCCGACCCTGGATGATCCGGGCTGCGTTCGCAGTCATAGGAGTCGGGGTTCTCCTGATCGCCTTCTCGATCGTCTGGATGTGGCTTTATCGTGAGATCGCAGACATCGCGCCGGACTGGATGACTGCGCGACGGCGCGGAGGCCTCCGCGCGTCGTATTTCGAACTGGCCGGGCTCACGGGCTACACAATCGTCGGCGGGATATCCGTCGTAATCGCCACCCTCGCCCTGTTCCGTTTCGTGCGGGTCCCCGACGAAGTGTTTTCGCCGCCGCCGCGATCCAGCGATTACCCGTTCCACGGACGCGAGCTCTCGCCCGCCGCTCAGGTCCAAGCTGGGCAGGAAGGCCACGTAGGGGCGAAGCTTGACCAACTTGCGGAAGTTGTCCGCAGTCCTCTCACTCCGCCCCCGCGAAAGCGGGACTGATCAGGCGGCCTTCAGAAGCTCGGCCTTGCGCTGGGCGGCCGCGTCGATGCGGGCTTCAGCGATGGCGTCGGCGATCTCGTGGGTCGGGCGCTTCTCGGACTCGGAGCGGTCGAGAACCTCCTCAAGCGTCTCCATCAGGCGCGACAGCTTGCCCTCGACCCACTGGGGATCATAGGCGCCACCGGTCTCGCGGGCGCTCATCTCGGAGGCGACGTTGATGATGCCGCCGCCGTTGACGACGTAGTCGGGGGCGTAGAGCACGCCGCGCTCGAACAGGGTCCGGCCGATCTCGGGCGTCGCCAGCTGGTTGTTGGCGGCGCCGACGACGGCCTTGACGGTCAGCCGGTCGAGGGTCTGCGGGTTGAGCGTCGCGCCGAGGGCGCACGGGGCGTAGATGTCGGCCTTGACGTCGTAGATGGCGTCGGGGGCGACGATCTCGGCGTTGGTGCGGGCGGCGACCTCGGACAGCAGGGCGGTGTTGACGTCGGTCATCACCAGCTTGGCGCCGGCCTTGTGCAGCTTGTCGGCCAGATAGCCGCCGACGTGGCCGATGCCCTGCACCGCGATGGTCAGGCCGGTCAGGTCGTCCTGCTTCCACAGGCGGCGGGCGACGGTGAGGGTCGAGCGGAACACGCCCTCGGCGGTGACCGGGCTGGGATCGCCCGAGGCCTCGGGGCCATCCGACAGGCCCAGCACATAGGGGGTGACCTTGCGGGCTTCGGCGATGTCGGCCACCGACACCCCGACGTCCTCAGCCGCGTAGTAGACGCCGCCCAGCTGGTCGACGTAGCGGCCGAAGGCGTGGAACAGCTCCGGCGTCTTCTGGGTGCGGCTGTCGCCGATGATGACCGACTTGCCGCCGCCCATCTCCAGATCGGCGACCGCGTTCTTGTAGCTCATGCCCTTCGACAGGCGCAGCACGTCTTCCAGCGCCTCGGCGGCCGAGCCGTAGTTCCACATGCGCGTGCCGCCGACGGCCGGGCCGCGGGCGGTGGAGTGGACGGCGATGATGGCGCGAAGGCCGGTCTTTTCATCATAGACCGCGTGAACGCCCTCATGCTTCGCAAAGGACGGAGAATCGAACAGCGTCATGCTCATGGGCAGGCGCCTCCCGGAAATTTTTTGTTGGCGGCTGATACGCTCAGGGCATCAACACCGCAAGCATGGCGGTTTCACGTCGGCGTGGGTTACCGGCGTTCAGCCCCGGCCCTGAGGGCGGGCAGGACAGGCCCCGCGCCCGATGGCAGGGGCGCCGCCGGCCCGGCCAGCCACGCCTCGACGTCGCGGAACACCGTCTCCGCCTGCAGATCGCGGTTCAGCAGGTGCCAGCCGTCCGGATACCAGGCGGTCCGCAAGGTCGCCGGGTCGCCGGCCCGCTCCAGCGCCAGCCGCATCGGCCCCTGCTGGATGACGTTGTCGTTGGCGCCGTACATCAGCAGGGTCGGCGTGCGCACCTCTCCGAGGCCGCGGGAGGCGCTCTCCATCAGGTCCACCAGGCCGTACAGGGCGTCGAAGCGGGTGGTCAGCAGGCTGGCGGGGTCGCGGCCGTTGCGGATCAGCTCCAGCCAGTTGTCCGACGCCGGCAGGGCGCGGACGGCCCACTCCGGGGCCTCCACGGCGCGCGCGCCCATGGTCCGCGCGGTCAGCCACAGGGCGGCCCGGTTCACCGGCCCCTGGGAGGTCCAGCCCCACACGGCGGGAGCGAGGAGAATGACCCGGTCGGCGTCCGGCGGCCGGTCCGAGGCGAAGGCGGCGATGGCCACGGCCCCGCCCATGCTTTCCCCGGCGACGGCGACCAGCGCCCGGGGGTGGCGCGACCGGGCGAGGGCGACGGCGGTGCGCAGGTCCTCGGTCATGCGCGCCTCGCCGGCCCAGACGCCGCGGCCGGGGGCGCCGCCGAAGCCGCGCTGGTCGAAGGCCCAGGTCTCGATGCCCTTCTCGGCCCACCACGGTCCGGCCAGACGGAAGGCGGCGCGACTGTCGTTCATGCCGTGCAGGGCGACGACCACCGCCCACGGCTCGCCCCCGGGCGTCCAGCGGACCAGCGGCAGCCGCGCGCCGTCGTCCATGACCAGGGCGTCGGCCTCGACGGACGGGCCGGCGAAGGCGGGGGGCGGCGCCAGCGGCGGCTGGATCGCCGGCGTCGCGCAGGCGGCGAGGGTCAGGACGAAGGCCAGCGCGGCGAGGCGACGGATCATCCCGCGAGAATGCCCCGGACGCGGTCGCGAAGGTAGGGGACGACCTCGGCCTCGAACCACGGGTTCCGCTTCAGCCAGGCGGTGTTGCGCCACGACGGGTGCGGCAGGGGCAGGATGTCCGGCGCGTAATCGCGCCAGGCGGCGACGGTGGCGGTCATGTCGCGCTTCGCCCGGTCGCCCAGCGCCCACGCCTGCGCATAGCCGCCGACCAGCAGGGTCAACTCCACCTGCGGCAGCTGGTCCAGCAGCCGCGGCCGCCACAGTTCGGCGCAGCGGCGCGGCGGCGGATAGTCGCCGCCCTTCGGCGCGGTGCCGGGATAGCAGAAGGCCTGGGCGGCGACGCCGAGGCGGCGGTCGGCGTAGAAGGTCTCGTAGTCGACGCCCAGCCAGTCGCGCAGCCGGTCGCCGGACGGGTCGGTGAACGGCCGGCCGCTCTCGTGCACCCGTCGCCCGGGGGCCTGGCCGCAGATCAGCAGGCGCGTCTCGGGAAAGACGTGCACCACCGGCCGGGGCGTGTGCGGCAGCTGTCCGAGGCAGGCGCGGCAGGCGCGGATGTCGGCGAGGACCGCCTCGAGATCAGTCGAGGTCGTCATCGCTCTCCGGCGCCGGCGGGCGGGCGGCGAGCGCGGCGGCGGTCTCCTCCGGCGTCGGCAGGCGCAGGCGGATGACGCCCTTCATCCGGGCGGGGTCGATGGCCTTGCCCTTCTTGGTGATGGTCAGCCGGCCCTGGCGCATCAGCCCCAGCGCCGTGGTCTTCACCTTGGGCAGCATGCGCTGCCACTGCTCCGGCTGCAGCTCCTTGGCCACCTCGGCCGGCTCGATGCTCTTGCCGGGGCCGAGTTTCGCCAGTTTTTCGAGAATGGCCGCTTCGATAGGGTCGCTCATCGCCCCTATATGCTGCATTGCGATAGCGAGAAGAAGGCGGAGTTCGGCATGGTCGCGAAGATCACGGTGGCGGAAGGCGAGTTCGCCGGCTGGCAGACCTGGGACCTGCACGGCACCTTCGACCAGGTGGTCGGGCCCTTCTACTTCAAGCCCGACCCCGACGGGCGGATGCGCTGCGCCTTCCGCGCCGAGCCCAAGCACATGAACGCCGGCGGCCGGATGCACGGCGGCTGCCTGATGACCTTCGCCGACATCGCGCTGTTCCAGACCGCCTACCAGGAGATGGAGGGCGCCTCGGGGGTGACCGTGTCGCTGGACTCGACCTTCATCGACGGCGCCTATGTGGGGGAACTGGTGGAGGCCACCGGCGAGGTGGTGCGGGCCGGCAAGAGCCTGATCTTCGTGCGCGGCCAGATCCATGCCGGCGAACGCATCCTGATGACCTTCTCGGGCGTGATCCGGAAGTTCCGGCCGCGGGACTGAGCCCCTCAACCGTCGATGATGTCCTGAAGGATGGCGGCCATCCGCGCCTTCATGCTCTCGCACTGCGCCGCGGTGAGGCCGAAACCGCCGGTGATCTCGCGGCTGACAGCCATGCCCATGATGAAGGCGGCGGCGAGCCGGGCCCGCACGGCGGCGTCCTCGCCGCCGACCCATTCCGCGAACGGGTTGAAGAAGCGGTCGTTGCCGGTGCGCTGGACCAGTTCCATGGCCTTGGTCGAGCCGACCGAGCGCAGCAGGATGAGGAGGCCCTTGAGCTTGCTCTCGCTCTTGCCCTCGAAGATCGCCTCGTGAGCGATGCGCCGGCCGAAGCTGGACCGGTCGCCGTTCATCAGGTCGGCCCCGTTCTCGCAGCTGTCGAGGACGGCGACGAACAGATCTTCCTTGGAGCCGAAGTAGCGGGAAACCAGGGCGGCGTCGACGCCGACGTCTCCGGCGATGTCGCGCATGCCGACGTCGTCATAACTCTCGCGCGCGAATCGCTCGCGCGCAGCGCTGAGAATGGCGGCGCGGGTGGCCTCGGCGTTTCTCGGCCGGGGCGCGACATGGCAAAACAATGACTTGGCTCCCTGAATAGCCCCAGCGCCCATATGGCTTTGTCATCACCCGTTGACAAGCTCAATCGCGATCACCATTAAGTCACCGGGCGTTGACTATCGGCTTCCTCCCCGTTCGCCGTCGGTCGACAAGACAGGGATTTTTCTCCCCACTCGGAGACTCGCTTCATGCGCACGGTGAAGATCGTGGCCGCGTCCGCCCTCGTGGCGGCCGCGCTCTATGGCTGTTCCCCCCGGAGCGAGGCCCAGGCGCCCCCGGCGCCCGCGGTCACCGTGGCGAGGCCGCTGGTCCAGACCGTGCAGGACTGGGACGAGTTCTCCGGCCGCTTCGAGGCGACCCAGTCGGTAGAGGTGCGGGCCCGCGTCGGCGGCTACATCTCCGGCGTCCATTTCCGTGACGGCAACTACGTCCGCCGCGGCCAGCTTCTGTTCACCCTCGACCCGCGTCCGGCGCAGGCGGCGCTGGCCTCGGCCCGCGCGCAACTGTCGCAGGCCCAGGCGCAACTGACCCTCGCCCGCAGCGAGCTGGCCCGGGCCGAGACCCTGCTGGAATCGCAGGCCATATCGCAGGCCGAGGTCGACACCCGCCGCGGCGCCCTGCAGACGGCGGAGGCGGCGATCGCGGCCGCCAACGCCAATGTCCGCGCCCGGCGGCTGGATCTCGAGTTCACCCGCGTCACCGCGCCGATCTCGGGCCGGGTCTCGGACCGTCGCGTCGACCCGGGCAACCTGGTGGCGGGCGGCTCCTCGGCCGCCGACGTGCTGACCACGGTGGTCTCCAGCGCGCCGATCCACTTCGTCTTCGACGGCTCCGAGGCGGTGCTGCTGAAGTACCAGCGGCAGGCGCGCCAGGGCGCGGCGCCGGTGCAGGTCCGGCTTCAGGACGAAACCGGTTTCACCCGCTCGGGCACGCTCGACTTCACCGACAACGCCGTCGACACCGCCTCGGGGGTGATCCGCCTGCGGGCTGTGATCCCCAACGCCGACGGCTTCCTGAAGCCCGGCATGTTCGGGCAGGCGCGCCTCGCCGGCGCCGGAACCTACCAGGCCATGCTGGTGCCCGACGCGGCAGTCGCCACCGACCAGGCCCGGCGCATCGTCTATGTCGTCGCAAACGACGGCTCGGTGGCGCCGCGCCCGGTGGAGCTGGGGCCGCTGGTCGACGGCCTGCGTGTGGTCCGCTCCGGACTGCGTCCGACGGACCGGGTGATCATCAACGGCGTCCAGCGCATCCAGGCGCCGGGCATGAAGGTGCAGGCCCGTAACGGCCGCATTCAGCCGACGGCCCAGCAGAACCAGGCGCCGACGACCCGCCCGGCCCCGGCCTCGACCGCGACCTTCGCCAACAGCCTGTCGGGCGACTGAGCCGATGAACATCTCCCGCTTCTTCATCGACCGGCCGATCTTCGCGGCCGTGATCTCGGTGTTCATCACCCTGATGGGTGTGTTCGCCTATCCGCTGCTGCCGCTGTCGCAGTATCCGGAGATCGCGCCGCCGACGATCACCATCAACACCGCCTATCCCGGAGCCTCGGCCGAGACCCTGGCCGAGACCGTGGCCGCGCCCATCGAGCAGGAGGTCAACGGCGTCGAGGGGATGCTGTACCTGTCGTCCTCGTCGACCTCGGACGGGGCGGTGGCGATCACCGTCACCTTCAACCCGGGCACCGACCTCGATGCCGCCCAGGTGCTGGTCCAGAACCGGGTCGCCCTGGCCGAGCCGCGCCTGCCCGAACAGGTCCGCCAGATCGGCGTGACCGTGAACAAGCAGGAATCCGGCTTCCTGATGATCCTGGGCCTGACCTCCCCGGATCGCAGTCTCGATAACGACTACGTCGGCAACTACGCCCAGTCGGTGCTGCGCGACCGGTTGCTGCGCGTCGAGGGCGTCGGCAACGTCCAGGTCTTCGGCGGCGGCAACTATTCGATGCGGGTGTGGATCGACCCGGCCAAGGCGGCCGCCCGCAACCTGACCGGGCCGGACATCGTCGCCGCCCTGCGCGCCCAGAACGTCCAGGCCGCGGCCGGGGCCATCGGCCAGCCGCCGTTCGCCACCAACGCCTCGGCCTTCCAGCTGCCGGTGCAGGTGCAGGGCCGCCTGAGCGACCCTGAACAGTTCAACGACATCGTCCTCAAGACCGACGCCGAGGGCCGGGTGACCCGCGTCCGCGACGTGGCGCGGGTCGAGCTCGGCGCCCAGGACTACGGCATCCGCGGCTTCTTCGACGGCCAGCGCGGCGTCGGCATCGCCATCATCCAGCAGCCCGGCGCCAACGCGCTCGGCACCGCCGAGCGGGTGCTGGAGGAAATCGAGGCGGTCCGTCCCGACCTGCCGCAGGGCATGGACGTCAGCATCGCCTACAACCCGACCGAGTTCGTCGCCGCCTCGGTGGAGTCGGTGCAGCACACGCTGTTCGAGGCGGTGATCCTCGTGGTGCTGGTGGTCATCGTCTTCCTGCAGACCTGGCGCGCGGCGATCATCCCGATCGTGGCCATTCCGGTGGCGCTGGTGGCGACCTTCGCCGTGCAGCTGATGCTCGGCTTCTCGATCAACTCCCTGTCGCTGTTCGCCCTGGTGCTGGCGGTCGGCATCGTGGTCGACGACGCCATCGTCGTGGTCGAGAACGTCGAACGCTACATCCGCCAGGGCCTGACCCCGCGCGAGGCCGCCCACCGCTCCATGGAGGAGGTCTCCGGCGCCCTGATCGCCATCGGCCTGGTGCTGGTCTCGGTGTTCGTGCCGACCATGTTCGTGCCGGGCATTCCGGGCATCTTCTATCGCGAGTTCGCTATCGTCATCTCGACGGCGGCGGTGGTGTCGCTGCTGGTCTCCCTGACCCTGTCGCCGGCCATGGCCGCCCTGCTGCTCAAGCCGCACAAGGCGCATGACGACCACGCCCGCAAGCCGGGCCTCTTGGGCACGGTCGTGCACTACGGCGGCTGGGCCGGCCGGCAGTTCAACGAGGGCTTCGACTGGCTGTCGGACAAGTACGGCCGCCTGACCGCCCGCCTCGTGCGCACCGTCGGCATCGTGCTGGTCGTCTATGTCGGCCTGCTGGCCCTGACCGGATGGCGGCTGATGGACACTCCCTCGGGCTTCATCCCCGAGCAGGACCAGGGCTTCCTGATCGGCGTCGTGCAGCTGCCCCCGGGGGCTTCGCTGGAGCGCACCGAGGCGGTGATGACGCGCGCCTCGGAGATCATCAAGGGCACCGAGGGCGTCGAGGGCATGGTCGCCTTCGCCGGCCTCGACGGCTCCAGCTTCTCGTTCGGCTCCAACGCGGCGACCATCTTCATCCGCCTCGACGCCTTCGACGAGCGCAAGACGGCCGAGCAGTCCGCCGCCGCCCTGGCCGGCGCCATCACCGGCGCCACCTACGGCATCGAGGACGCCAACATCTTCGTCATCGCCCCGCCCGCGGTGCAGGGGCTGGGCAACGGCAACGGCTTCCAGCTGATGGTGCAGGACCGCTCCGGCGCCGGCTATCGCGCGCTGGAAGGCGCCACCTTCGCGATGATGGGAGCCGCCGCCCAGGCGCCGGACCAGGTGCAGCAGGTCTTCTCGACCTACAACACCGGCTCGCCCCGCATCGCCGCCGACGTCGACCGCGACCGGGCGCTGATGATGGGGGTGCAGCCCGCCGACGTGTTCAGCACCCTGGGCGTCTACCTGGGCTCGTCCTACGTCAACGACTTCAACTTCCTCGGCCGCACCTTCCGGGTGACGGCCCAGGCGGAGCCGACGGCGCGGGACGACATCGCCGACATCGCCAACCTGAAGACCCGCTCGGCCTCGGGCGCCATGGTGCCGATCGGCTCGGTCGCCACCCTGCGCGAGGACTCCGGCCCGGCCCGAGTCGTGCGCTACAACCTGTTCCCGGCCTCCGAGCTGCAGGGCCAGGCGGCGCCGGGCGTCTCCTCGGGCCAGGCCATCGCCACCATGGAGCAGCTGGCCGAGGCCACCCTGCCCCCGGGCTTCGCCTACGAATGGACCGGTCTGGCGCTGCAGGAGAAGTCTTCGGCCGGCGGCGCCACCGTGGTCTTCGCCCTCGCCGTGGTGTTCGTCTTCCTGGTGCTGGCGGCGCAGTACGAGGCCTTCACCCTGCCGCTGGCGGTGGTACTGATCGTGCCGATGTGCGTGCTGGCCGCCATGCTGGGGGTCAACCTGCGCGGGCTGGACAACAACATCCTCGTCCAGATCGGCCTGGTGGTCCTGATCGCCCTGGCGGCCAAGAACGCCATCCTGATCGTGGAGTTCGCCAAGCAGGCCGAGGACGAGGGGCTGAACCGCTGGGACGCCGCCGTCCGCGCCGCGCGGACCCGCCTGCGCCCGATCCTGATGACCTCCTTCGCCTTCATCTTCGGCGTGGTGCCGCTGATGCTGGCGACCGGCCCCGGGGCCGAGATGCGCCAGTCGCTGGGCACCTCGGTGTTCTCGGGGATGCTGGGGGTGACCCTGTTCGGCCTGATCTTCACCCCGGTCTTCTACGTGGTCTGCCGCTGGCTGGCCTCGAAGATGCCCAAGGCCCCGGAGAAGGACCGCACCGTCCCGACCACCGAAGGCCTGCCCCCCCACATCGAAGCCCAGTCCGCCTCGCCGCGGACGGGAGACGCCTGATGACCGCACGACCCTCTCTCCGGTTCCTGACCGCAACCGCCGGCGCCAGCCTCCTCCTGGCCTCGTGCGCGGTCGGGCCGAAGGCGCCTGACGCTACCCTTCCCCCCTCGGCGTCGGGCGCCTTCATCTCTTCCACCGGCTCGTCCGTCACGGCGCAGGCCGCGG
>JAFAEC010000014.1 GCA_023424215.1 Pseudomonadota bacterium | reverse complement strand
GGTCCAGCCTCCGGCCGCGACTACCGTCGCCCCGCCGCCGGCCCCGGCCGTCGGACCGGAGCCCGTGGTGGTGGTTGTTCCGCCGGAGCCGGCCGCGCCCGCCGGACCGCCGCCGACCGTCGCGGAGCGTCCCCCGGCGGACCCGGACGCGCCGATCACCACCCGCCCGCAGCCGCTGGATCAGCAGTAGGTCACCGCAGGGTCAGGTAACCGCGCTCGACCATGCGCCGCAGGCCCTCGTAGGCCTCGGCCAGCTCCTCGTAGGCGGTCCGCGCCGCCGTCAGCCGCGCGATCTGGTCGACCGTCGACGGCGCGCCGGATTCGGACTGGCGCAGGCTTTCGGCCACCCACTTGCCGCGGGCCGTGGCGGTCAGCACCGCCAGCCTCTGGAAGGCGGCGGCGTCGACCCTCGGCAGCATCTGGCCGATGACCTCGCGGTTGGCGACGAAGGCCGAATAGTCGATCTGCTCCAGCAGGCCGCGCAGCCGACGCTGCTCCTGCGGATCGGCGTCCTGCGGCTCGAAATGGTCGCGCTGACGCCGGAAACCGCCTGTCTGGATGGTCGACATCGGGCCTCTCCGAACACGAGTCCCCGAAGCCTGCGCCGCGTCGATTAACGAGGTGTTGCGTCGCTCGCGCTATCGGGATACTTAAGTGAATGCTTCAGCAACAGCCGCTCGATCTCGCCTTTCAGGCGCTGTCCGACCCGACCCGGCGAGCCATCGTCGAGCGGCTGGCCCGGAGCCCGGCCTCGGTCAGCGAACTGGCCGGGCCGATGCCGATGTCGATGTCGGCGGTGATGCAGCACCTGAAGGTGCTGGAAGGCGCCGGCCTGGTGGTCAGCGAGAAGGTCGGCCGGGTGCGCACCTGTCGGGTGGAGCCGCAGGCCCTGGGCGCCGCCGAATGCTGGCTGAACGACCGGCGCCGGTCGGTCGAGCGAAGCCTCGACCGCCTCGGCCTGTTCCTCGAGCAGACCAAACCTGAAACGGAGCCCCGCGAATGACCGACCCGTTGGCCCACGGCATGTTCACCCTCGAGCGCCGCTATGACGACTCGCCCGCGCGCGTCTTCCGCGCCTGGTCCGACCCCGTCGCCTTCCGTCGGTGGTTCGTCGAGGCGCCGGGGGCGACGGTCCTCGACTGGCGGCACGACCTGCGCATCGGCGCGCACGGCGGCGGGCGCTACCGGTTCGGCGGCCCCGAGGTCCCGGTCGGATTCAACGAGACGGTCTTCCTGGACCTCGTCGAGAACAGCCGGATCATCCTGGCCTACGTCATGGGCCGCGAACTGGGCGGCGAGCGCCGCCGGGACTCGGCGTCGCTGGCCACCGTCGAGCTGTTCGCCGACGGGGAGGGCACGCGCCTGATCTACACCGAACAGGGCGCCTACTATGGCGACGACGGCGGCGACCACATTCCCCTGCGCAAGGAAGGCTGCGCCGAGATGCTGGAGAATCTGGCCCGCGAGGTGGAGTCGGATCGATGAGCTTCACGCTCTGGCACCATCCCTATTCCGGCTACGGCCAGAAGGCGGCGACAGCGGCCTACGAGCTGGGCCTGTCGTTCGATCTCCGCGTGGTGGATCATACGGACGAGGCGCTGATGGCCGAGTTCCGGGCGGTGTCGCCCTTCGGCAAGATGCCGGCGCTGGTCGATGCGGACGGTCGCGCCTTCTACGAGTCCAGCGTGGTCATCGAATGGATGGATCGCCACGCCGGCGGCGGGCGGCTCATTCCCGCCGACCCGGAAGCGGCGCTGGAGACCCGTCTGGTCGACCGGGTGATCGACCACTACGTCGGCGGTCCGATGAACCGGATCGTGCAGGAGAGGTTCCGGCCGGCGGAAAGCCGCGATCCCTTCGGGGCGGAGCAGGACGCGCAGGTGCTGGCTCGCGCCTGGGACTGGCTGGAGACCCGGCTGTCGGACGGGCGCACCTGGGCGGCGGGAGAGGGCTTCACCCTCGCCGACTGCGCCGGCGCGCCGCTGACCACCTACGCCCGGCGGCTGGTTCCGTTCGGCGACCGGCCCCGGCTGCGGGCCTGGCACGCGCGCCTGATGGCGCGCCCCGCCTTCGTCCGCGCGCTCGAGGACGCCGCGCCCTACGGCGACCTGATGCCGGCGCCGCCCGCCCGGGACTGACAGCGGCGGATCGCCGCGCCGGCTTGGCCGGAGCCTTCCGCGCCCGTAGCTGTTTTCGACCCGGAGAAGGAGACAGCGATGCCGCTTCTGATGTGCCCGAACGACAACGCCGCGATGCAGACCCTCGAACGCGGCGGGGTGCAGTTCGACATGTGTCCGACCTGCCGCGGGGTCTGGCTGGATCGCGGCGAGCTGGAGAAGCTGATGGAGGCGGCCACCGCCGAGGGCCGCGCCGCCGCGCCGCCCGCGCAGCCCGCGCCGCAGGCATATCCGCCCCAGCAGGCCGCGCCGCAGCCGTGGGGCCAGCCGGGCTATCGCGACGACCGCTACCGCGACGATCGCCGGCGCGATGACGACTACCGCTACAAGAAGAAGAAGCGGATGGACATCTTCGACATCTTCGACTGAGCCGGCTCAGGCCGCGAGGCCGGCCGCCTGCATCAGGCTGCGCAGCGGGGCCAGGGACTCCGGCGTCGCAGTGAGCGCGGCGCGCGCTTCCGGAGCGCGGAACAGTCTGACCGCCTCCGCCTTGGCCCGGTCGGCCGCCGGCCCGAGCGGCGCGGTTTCGCCGGCGGCGAGACGCAGCAGCACGGACAGCTTCTGCGGCAGCGGGGCGGGCGAGCGGATCAGCATGGCGACGATGCGGGCGTCGGCCTCGACCGCGCCGCCGACCGCGCCGATCGCCGCCACGATCTCGCTCTCGTCGCGCTCCGTCAGTCCGCAGGCGCGGATGGAGCGCTGCAGGCCGGCCAGAACACCCAGCTTCTGCGCCGGGGTCTGCGGACCCGCGCCCCGCATCTCGGTCTCGAACCTCAGCGAGCCGACGCAGGCCGACAGCCAGCGCGCCGCCGATCGCTTGTTGGCGGTCCCGGTGACGTTCTCGCACAGCCGGGTCAGCGCCTCCGCCTCGCACAGGACGGTGGTGCAGGACTTGACGTAGGCGGCGACGAAATCGGCGGTGACCAGCGATTTCGACCGCTCGTTGAAGGCCGACTGCACCTCCTCGAGCGTCAGCAGGCGCCCGGCGGTGGCGGTCAGCGACATGGCCAGGGCGCGGAGTATGTAGATCTCCCCGGCGGCGTCGTTCGGGCGCAGCCGCCGCGGGCTAATCAGTTCGCGTAGCACCATGCGGGCGAGGGCGGCGGAGAGGAGCGGGAACTCGCCGGCCTCGATGCGGACGCCGAGACGGGCGGCGGGGCCGTCGACCACCGGCACCTGCAGGGCCATCTTCGGGTCCTGGCGCAGCAGCAGGCCGACCTCCCGCGGGGCGACCATGCGCACCACCGCGGCCAGCGACGCTCCCTGGTCCAGCGACGGGCCGAGCACCTCCGCGAGGCTGGTGCGCGCGGCCAGCATCTCGCACAGCAACTGCTCGATGGCGACCAGCACCAGGGCGCGCGGCTGGCCCTCCATCGGCGCGCGCTCGGCGAGGTCCATCAGTCGCTCCAGCCGGGCGCGGCCGCCGCGGACTCCCTTCAGGGCGCCGGCGATGACCCCGCCCATGATGAAGGCGCGGTCGGGCTGGCCGTCCAGCCGATGGGCGAGATCGGCCAGGGAATGGTTGGCGAGGTCGGGGAAGCGACCCTTGCGGCCGGCCGACACCAGACGGCCGATCGCGGTGTCGGCGAGGCGCTGGTAGTGGCGCACGAGGTCGTGGACCGGCTGACCGACGGCCTGGCTCTCGGGCACGGCCACCTTCTGCACCGCGTGCTGCAGCTCGATGCCCGCGGCGTCGAGCTGTTCCGCCAGATCGGGGCGGTGCAGCAGCTCGAAGGCGGTCACGCCCTGACGCTTCAGCCAGTCCTCCAGCACCCGTCCGATCGTCTCGCGCGCGACCGAGGCGTAGAAGTCCTCCGGGCTGTTGCAGCGCGGCCCGGCCTGGTCGTCTGTCACGACCCGCTTGCGAGGCGCCTCGGGCGCGCCGCGGGTCAGCACGGTCACGCTGTTGAACTCCATGGTCTCCGGGTCGAGCGTCTCCTTGGTGACGCGCACCGCCGCCGCCCGCTTGTCCGCCAGCATGTCCTCGGCGTTCTGGATCGCATGGGCGCGATCCTCGGTCGCCATCTGGAGGCTCCAGGGGGCCGGCGCAGTCTTGCGGATATAGACTTCGTAGTGGACGGTGCCGGCCATGGGACGCTCTTACGGATTCGAGCGCCCACTCTCCGGGTCAGACTTTAAGGTCGGGTTTCATTGCCATTCCCATCCGGGCGGCCCATCTTTTTCGCCGTAATCCCACCGTGATCGCGTAGAACGGTTACGCTTGCCGCGCGTTGCTGTGCGGACGACGAGCCTGCAAGGAGATCCCCTTGGCCAACATCACCCTGGTCGACGACGACGAGAACATCGTCGCCTCCGT
This sequence comes from Pseudomonadota bacterium, assembly GCA_023424215.1. Taxonomy (GTDB): domain Bacteria; phylum Pseudomonadota; class Alphaproteobacteria; order Caulobacterales; family Caulobacteraceae; genus Brevundimonas. Next base: position 9,473 of record JAFAEC010000014.1, on the reverse strand, counting down.
CTCGCTGGCGCTGGAAAGCCATGGCCACAAGATCACCGCCTACCACGACGGGGCGGCCGGCCTGGAGGCGCTGGAGACCTCGCCGCCCGATCTGGCCATCCTCGACGTGAAGATGCCGCGCATGGACGGCATGGAGGTGCTGCGCCGGCTGCGCCAGACCTCGAGCCTGCCGGTGATCATGCTGACCTCGAAGGACGAGGAGATCGACGAGATCCTCGGCTTCAACCTCGGGGCCGACGACTACATCCACAAGCCGTTCAGCCAGCGTCTGCTGATCGAGCGGGTCAAGGCCCTGCTGCGGCGGACCGGCGCCGACGGCGGCGAGGCGGAGCCGTCCAGCGAGAATTCGAACAAGGCCATCAAGCGCGGCAAGCTGACCATGGACCCGGCCCGGCACGAGTGCACCTGGGACGGCAAGCCGGTGAAGCTGACGGTAACGGAGTTCCTGCTGCTGCAGGCGCTGGCCCAGCGGCCCGGCTTCGTGAAGAGCCGCGACAACCTGATGGACGCCGCCTACGACGACCAGGTCTATGTCGACGACCGCACCATCGACAGCCACGTCAAGCGCATGCGCAAGAAGTTCCGGGTCGTCGATCCCGAGTTCGACGCCATCGAGACCCTGTATGGCGTCGGATACCGCTACCGCGAGAGCTGAGCCCGGGGTTTCGCCCGGTGACGCGCCCGCCCGCCGGCCCCGGCGGTTCGGCGGGTCGCGCCTTGGCGGGCTGATCCTCGCCCTCAACCTCGTCAGCCTGCTGATCCTGTTCATCGGCGCCCTGCTGCTGAACGAGTGGAGCCGCGGCCTGATCGAGGCACGGCAGGAGACCCTCACCGCCCAGGGCGAGCTGCTGGTGCGCGTTCTGGGCGAGCCCCAGATCGGCGTCACCCGCGGCGAGCCGGTCTCCCTCGACCCCATCGAGGCCAGCCGCTGGCTGCGCGACAACTTCATCCCGGAGGGGCAGCGGGCCCGCCTGTTCGATGTCGACGGCATCCCGCTGGCGGACAGCTACGAGGTCACCGAGGCCATTCCGGGCGGGCCGCTGCCGCCGGCCCGGCCGGCTGGTTCGCCGGCCCCGGGCGCCGATCCCGACGAGGCCGGTCGTCAGACCCGCGCGCTGCAGCAGGCGCGGGCCGAACTGGCCGCCGAGGTCGACGGCGCCTTGGGCGGGCAGTCGCAGGCGGGCATCCGCATGTCCGAGACGGGCGACCAGGTGGTTTCGGTGTCCATTCCGGTGCGCCATGTCGAGCAGGTGCTCGGCGTGCTGACGCTGGAGGCGGGCGACGTGAACGAGACGCTCGCCGCGCAGCGCCGGGCCCTCATGCCGTTCGCCCTCGTCGCCCTCGGGGTGAACCTGCTGGGGTCGCTGCTGATGCACATGTTCGTGGCCCGACCGGTGATGCGCCTGTCGGCGGCCGCCGACGAGGTCCGCCTGCAGCGCGCCCGCGCCATCTCCCTGCCCGATCTGGAAGGGCGCAAGGACGAGATCGGCGACCTGGCGCGTTCGCTGGAGACGATGACGGCGGCGCTGTCGGACCGGATGGACGCCATCGAGGCCTTCGCCGCCGATGTGTCGCACGAGATCAAGAACCCGCTGACCTCGATCCGTTCGGCGCTGGAGACCCTGCCGCTGGTCAAGACCGACGCCCAGCGCGAGAAGCTGACCACCCTGCTGCAGCAGGACGTGCGGCGGCTGGACCGGCTGATCACCGACATCTCCAACGCCTCGCGTCTGGACGCGGAGTTGAACCGGGACCGGCCGCGGCCGATCGATCTGACCGTCCTGCTGACCGAGATCGTCGGCGTCTACGAGGCCAGCCGCAAGCCCGGCGAGGCGGGGGTCGAGTTCGATCCGCCGGCCGGCGGCCATGCGGTCGTGGTCGGCCGCGACGGCCCGCTGGGGCAGGTGTTCCGCAACCTGATCGACAACGCCCGCTCGTTCAGCCCGCCGGACGGCGTCGTCCGGGTGACCCTCGCCCGCGACGATCTCGACGGCGCCCGCCCGGTGCGGGTGCGGGTCGACGACGACGGTCCGGGCATTCCGGCCGAGAACCTGGAGACGGTGTTTGAGCGCTTCTACACCTCGCGGCCGCGCGGGACCGCCTTCGGTACCAATTCGGGGCTCGGCCTGTCGATCGTCCGCCAGATCGTGGAGGCCCACGGCGGGCGCGTCTGGGCCGCCAACCGCACCGACGCCGAGGGTCGTGTGACCGGCGCCCGGCTGGAGGTCGCGCTGCCCGCCGCCCCGGCGGGTCGACGGCCGTGATCGCGCCTGCCCAGCCGTTCCACGCCACGGCGGTCGCCACCCGGACCGCGGGCGCTGGGTGGCGCGCGGCCCTGCTGGCCGGACCGCCCGGCGCGGGCAAGAGCGATCTGGCGTTGCGCCTGATCGGGCGGGGCTGGAGGCTGGTCGGCGACGACTATGTGCACCTGTTCGCCTCGGGCGGCGGGCTCTACGCCCGCTGTCCCGACACCATCGCCGGACGGATGGAGGTCCGCGGCCTCGGCGTGAGGCCGGTCGCCGCCCTTGGACTGGCCCGGGTGGCGCTGGCGGTCCAGCTGGTCCACGGCCCGGTCGAGCGCATGCCCGAGCCGGCCGCGCGCGCCTTTGACGGCGTCGACGTTCCCCTGATCGAGCTGGACCCGCGCGAGGCCTCGGCGGTCGAAAAGGTCGCGGCCGCGCTGGCGCGGCTTTAACCCGGCGATGGTTTGGGCTATTCCGCGCGGCTTGCGGTCGGCCCACGGGCGACCGGACGCGGGGGCGCGAGTCTTGGTGAAGCCTTCATGATCGGGCTGGTGATCGTCACCCACGGGGGACTGGCCTCGGAATTCCTCTCGGCCATGGAGCATGTGGTGGGCCCGCAGCGCGGCGTCGCCGCCATCTGCATCGGACCCGAGGACGACATGGAGCGGCGCCGCCGCGACATCGTCGACGCCGCCCGCGCCGTCGACGACGGCGACGGCGTGATCCTGCTGACCGACATGTTCGGGGGCACGCCCTCCAACCTCGCCATCTCGGTGATGGAGGAAACCCACGCCGAGGTCATCGCCGGCCTGAACCTGCCCATGCTGATCAAGCTGGCCAGCGTGCGCGGACGCGAGCCGCTCGACGTCTGCGTGGCCCACGCCCAGGACGCCGGCCGCAAATACATCTCCGTCGCCAGCTGGGTGCTGCAGGGGGAGAAATGACCGACGCCGCCGTGGACAGGGTGACCGCCGTCGTCGGCATCTGCAACCAGCGCGGCCTGCACGCCCGCGCCTCGGCCAAGTTCGTCAAGCTGGCCTCGACCTTCGACAGCGAGATCCGCGTCACCCGCGACGGCGTCACGGTCAACGCCCTGTCGATCATGGGCCTGCTGATGCTCGGCGCCGGCAACGGCTGCGACGTCCATATCGAGGCCGAAGGGCCCGACGCCCCGGCGGCGGTCGAGGCGCTGGCCGACCTGGTCAACCGGCGTTTCGACGAGGACCAATAGTCGCGACCCCGCGGAGGAACCTCGCCGGCCGCGCCCCGTTCCGCGCCCATGTCGCCATCCCGCCTGATCCCCATCCTTCTGCTCGCCGGAGCCGCCCTGGCTGTCGCCGGCTGCGCCACCCTCCAGCGCGGGCCCGTCGGCAACGCGGCCGTGCCCCAGCCGGCCCGGCCGGTCGACCTGAACCGCTATGCCGGGCTGTGGTACGAGATCGCCCGCTACGAGAACGGCTTCGAGCGCGGCTGCGAGGGCGTGACGGCCGAGTACACCCTGCGAGACGACGGCCTGGTCGGGGTGCGCAACGCCTGTCGCCAGGGCAGTCCCGGCGGGGAGCTCAAGGTCTCGGAAGGTCGCGCCCGGGTTGTCGAGGGCGGCGACGGCGCGAAACTGAAGGTCTCCTTCTTCGGGCCGTTCTTCCTCGGCGACTACTGGGTGCTGGATCGCGCCGAGGACTATTCGTGGTCGATCGTCGGCGAACCCTCGGGCCGCTATCTCTGGCTGCTCAGCCGCTCGCCCACGCCGGCCCCCGCGGTGCGCGAGACGATGATGAGCCGCGCCCGCGCGCTGGGCTACGATCTGTCGCTGCTGCGCGCGGTCGAACAACCGCCGACGGACGCTACCCAGCCGTGATGTCGGGAGTCCGGAAAGTCCTGTCCGTCATCCCGCGAGGCGCTTCAGCGCGAGGCGGGATGGTGGAGCCGAGGGGAGTCGAACCCCTGACCTCGTCATTGCGAACGACGCGCTCTACCAACTGAGCTACGGCCCCGTTTCCGGGTTCAGGCGAGGGCGCGACATAGGGGCGACGGGTCGGTCCTGTCAACGGGGCCGGCGCGGCAATTGTCGCGCCACGCGGCGAATCCTTGGAGAGCGGGGCCGGCCGCGCTAGAAGCGGCGAAACTTCGGAGCACCGTGCATGGGATACGCCCTCGTCTGGCTGGTCGGCGTCGTTCTTGACCTGATGGTCTGGGCGATCATCGCCGCGGCCATCCTCAGCTGGCTGTTCGCCTTCGACGTCGTCAACAACCGCAACCGCTTCGTCAGCCAGGTGGCGACCTTCCTCGACGCCGTGACCGGACCGATCCTGGCGCCGTTCCGCCGGGTCATTCCGACGCTGGGCGGGATCGACATCTCGCCCATCGTGGCCATCTTGGTGATCCAGTTCCTGAAGATCCTCTTCATGCGGACGAGCGCGCCGTTCCTGATCTCGGTGCTCGGCTAGTCGCGTCCCGGGCGCCACGGCGGCCGCGCATCCGCGGGAAGGGGACGGTCCCGGCTTTGCACGGCTCGGGCGGCCGTCCTAAGGTGCCGGCGACGGGGCCGAGGGGCCCGGCAGACATCCGGACTTCATGACCACGATCAAGACAGTCGCCATCGTCGGCGCGGGCCAGATGGGCGCCGGCATCGCCCAGGCCGTGGCGACCGGCGGCTACGACGTCCTCCTTTACGACGCCGCCGCCGAGCGCCCGCCGCAGGCGCTGGCCGCGATCGCCGCCAGCCTCGCCCGGCAGGCCAGTCGCGACCTGATCGAGCCGTCGGCGGCGGACGAGGCGCTGGGCCGCATTCGCGCGGTCGCGTCGCTGGCCGAGGCCGCCAGGGCCGACCTGATCATCGAGGCGGCGGTCGAGGACGAGGCGGTAAAGAAGTCGATCCTGACCGAACTGATGCCGCTGCTGGGACCGGACACCCTGCTGGCGTCCAACACCTCGTCGATCTCGATCACCCGGCTGGCCTCGGCCACCGACCGGCCCGACCGCTTCATCGGCCTGCACTTCATGAAGCCGGCCCCGGTGATGAAGCTGGTCGAGATCGTGCGCGGGATCGCCACCTCGGCGCAGACCTACGAGACGGCCGTGGCCTTCGCCGAGTCGCTGGGCAAGACCACCACCAACGCCGAGGACTTCCCCGCCTTCATCGTCAACCGCATCCTCGTGCCGATGATCAACGAGGCGATCTACACCCTCTATGAGGGGGTCGGGAACGTGGCCTCGATCGACAAGGCGCTGAAGCTGGGCGCCAACCATCCGATGGGGCCGTTGGAGCTGGCCGACTTCATGGGCCTGGACGTCGTGCTGGCGATCATGAACGTGCTCTACGAGGGGTTGGCCGACAGCAAGTACCGGCCGTGTCCGCTGCTGGTGAAGTACGTCGAGGCCGGCTGGCTGGGCCGCAAGTCCGGTCGGGGCTTCTACGACTACGCCGGCGACACCCCGGTTCCCACGCGATGATCGGCCTTCCCGAACGCCCCGAGGATTTCCCAGGCCAGCAGCGCGTGGCCTGGCGGCCGGAGCCGCAGCGCCTCGTGCTGGCGGTGGTCGCCGGGGCCCTGTGGCCCCCGCTGGTGCTGACGCTGCTGATCTGGCGGCCGAAGAACTGGCTGCCCGGCCTGGAGATGGACTGGCGCCTGACGGTGCTGTTCGTGGGCGCCGTCGCTGTGCCGGCCGGCCTGTGGCTGCTGGCGCGGGAGCGCGAGCGCAACGGACGTCCGTCCACGCGGCTGGGCGTGGTCTGGCGCTTCATGTTCTACGGCGGTCTGCTGGCGGTGGCGCTCGGCGCCGTGCTCGCCCTGATCCAGGCGGTGCTGCAGTGGTTCAGCGCCGCCAGCTTCGGCGAGGGGCTGGGCGGCAGCGAGACCTCGCTGCTCATCTATGGCGTCGGCGGCCTGCCGTTCGCGGTTCTGATCGGCGTCGCCTACGCCCTGTGGGCGGGCCTCTGCGTCGCCTTCATCGCCTTCTCGCCGCAGCCCGAAGGGCGCATCCGGCGTCGGGTCGGTCGAAGCGGGATCGCCGGCGACTGAGAGCCGCCTGACGGCGAATTCACTTGGGTCGGGCGCCGGCCGGCGCCACCTTGCCGTGCGCCTGAATGGGGGAGACGTCATGGCCGCCGTAGAATTCGCGCCCGCCGCCAGGGCCGCCGACGCCACGCTGGGCCCGGTCCGGCCGAAGGATCGCATCCACAATCTCGACATGCTGCGCGGCTGGGCGATCCTGGGGATCCTCGCCGTCAACGCGGTGTCGTTCGGCTGGCCGGCCGAGGTGCTGATGTCGGAAGCGCCGCCGCCCATCGCGCTCACGCAGGCGGACCGGATCGGGCGATGGGTCACCGACGTCTTCTTCGCCGACAAGTTCCGCACGCTCTTCACCATGCTGTTCGGGGTGTCGATCTTCCTCGTCGGCGGCGAGAAGCACGACGCGGCGCGCGGGCCGGTTCTGACGCGGCGGCTGCTCTGGCTGGGGGTGTTCGGCCTGCTCCACGGCGCCCTGCTCTGGTACGGCGACATCCTGCTGCACTACGCCTACTGCGGCCTGATCATGATGATGTTCCGCTCGTGGACAGCGCGGCGGCTGCTGTGGGTCGGCGGCGGACTGACGCTGCTGTGGGGGCTGGTCGCCACCCTCGGCTACTGGGGCATGGCCAACCTGCCGCCGGACTTCGCCGCCAAGCTGGCGGCGGGCCAGCCGGCCTCCGATCCCGCCGCGATCGCCGCCACGGTCGAGCTGTACCGCAGCGGCTGGCCGGCCGGGCTGATCGAGAACCTGAAGGACTGGGCCATGTTCCAGCTGATGGCCAGCCCCTTCCTGATCCCCGTTTCCGTGCCGCTGATGATGCTGGGTCTGGGCCTGTTCAAGTCGGGCTACCTGTCCGGACGCGCGCCGCTGTGGAGCTATCTGCCCGCGCTGCTGCTGGGCGGCGCCAACCTCGCCGCCTTCGCCGTCTGGGGCTGGCAGGACATGATGGCCGGCGAGGACGCCGATCCGACCGGGGGCCTCGCCGCCGCCGCCGGCGGCATGGCGCCGCTGATCACCCTGTTCTACGCCAGCGTGCTGATCCTGCTGGTGCGGTTCGGGCTGAGGCCGCTGACTCTCTGGCTGGTCCCGGTGGGGCGCATGGCCTTCACCAACTATCTGACCCAGACCCTGATCATGGTCACCCTCTACTACGCGCCCTGGGGGCCGATGTGGTTCGGCACGCACGGCCCCGCCCAGATGTGGATGGTGATCGCCGCGGTCTGGGCCGCGCAACTGATCTGGTCGCCGCTGTGGCTGTCGGCCTTCCAGATGGGGCCGATCGAATGGGTCTGGCGCTGCCTGACCTACGGACGGCTGGTGGCGATCCGGAAGCCCGCGACCGCCTGATCGTTGCCCGGCGGCGGGCGATGGCTTAAGCGCGCGGCATGACCGACGCCGCCGCCGCCCGCCCCGAAGCCCGCAACCCCAGAGGGTTCGCCGACCGCCGCGGCCGCGATCTGGTGGCCGAACGTCGTCTCGTGCGGCGCGTTTCGGCCGTCTACGAGCGGTGGGGCTTCGAGCCGCTGGAGACGGGCGCGTTCGAGTACGCCGACGCCCTGGGCAAATTCCTGCCCGACGCCGACCGGCCGAACGAGGGCGTCTTCGCCCTCCAGGACGACGACGATCAGTGGATGGCGCTGCGCTACGACCTGACCGCGCCGCTGGCCCGGTTCGCGGCCCAGAACTGGGAGACCCTGCCCAAGCCCTTCCGCCGCTACGCCTTCGGGCCGGTGTGGCGCAACGAGAAGCCGGGGCCCGGCCGTTTCCGCGAGTTCGTCCAGTGCGACGCCGACACGGTCGGCTCCGATCGTCCAGAGGCCGACGCCGAGATCATCGCCATGGCCTGCGAGGGGCTTCAGGCGGCGGGCCTGGCGGCCGGACAGGCCGTCATCCGCGTGTCGAACCGCAAGCTGTTCGACGGCCTGTTCGAGGCCGGCGGCGTGACCGATCCGGCGCAGAAGCTCACCGCGCTCCGCGCCATCGACAAGTTCGACCGGCTGGGCTGGGACGGCGTTGCCGCCCTGCTCGGCGAGGGCCGGCTGGACGAATCCGGCGACTACACCAGGGGGGCCAACCTGCCGCTGGGCGTAGCCGCCACCATCGAGGCCTTCCTGGCGTCGGCCGGGGACGCCAGCCTGTCGCGGGCGGCGACGCTGGAGGCTGTGGCGCGGGCCGGCGGGCTGGGCGCGACCGGGGAGGCCGCCTTGGAGGAGCTGGCCGCCATCGACCGGGCGCTCAACGCCATGAAGATCGACCAGTCGGCGGTGCGCTTCGACCCGACCATCGTGCGCGGGCTGGAGTACTACACCGGCGCCGTGTTCGAGGCGGAACTGCTGCTCGAGACCATCGACGACCGGGGTCGCGCGGTGCGCTTCGGCTCGATCGGCGGCGGCGGCCGTTACGACGACCTGGTGGCGCGGTTCACCGGGGAACGCCTGCCGGCGACGGGCTTCTCGTTCGGCGTCTCGCGGCTCGCCTCGGCCCTGCGCGCGGCGGGACGCGGCGAAGAGGACGCGGTGCGTGGACCGGTGGTCGTGATCGTCTTCTCGGAAGCCGACATGCAGCACTATCTCGACGCGGTCTCCGAGCTGCGCCACGCCGGCGTCGCCGCCGAGCTCTACCTCGGGCGGGCCGGGATGAAGGCGCAGATGAAGTATGCGGACCGGCGCGGCGCTCCGGCGGCGGTCATCCTCGGCGGCGACGAGATCGCGGCCGGTCAGGTCACCATCAAGGATCTCGACGCGGGCCGGGCGCTGGCCGCCGGCGTCGCCGACAACGAGGCCTGGAAGGCGGAGCGGCCGGGGCAGCGACTCGTCCCCCGCGCCGAGCTCGTCGCTACGGTCCGCAGCATCGTCGAGGCGGCGCGCACAGCTTCGTGAGTTATCACTGATAACAAAGGAAAACCCGGCGCCGGTCGGGGGCAGTCGATTGACTTGAGCCGGAATTTGTCGTCTTTCTGTCACCACTCGGGAAGCGCAGCGTTTCGACGCCGCAGCCGCCCGGAGGCGTTTCGGGGAGGAAACGTCCGCTCCTCAGAGAGCGAAAGAAAGCCCGCCGCGACGTATCCCCCGCGGCGGGCTTTTTTGCATCTGCAGTCAGGCCTGAACGCGCGCTCGACCGACCGGCTCGGCGGACCGGGTCGCGCGCGTCGTCCGGTCGGCGAGGCCCCGGGAGGCGACAGCGGCCCTGAAATCGCGGCCCTGAAACGGAAAAGGG
>JAFAEC010000134.1 GCA_023424215.1 Pseudomonadota bacterium | reverse complement strand
CAAGCGGCCCGTGCTGCCGCAGGGCTGCGCCGAAACGATCCAGGATCAGGCGGTTTTCCGGCAGCAGCTCCGATCGGACAGCATCCAGGGCCGCATGGTTGGCAGCCAGCCAGCCGCCATAATCCCTGCGAGAAGCATGGCGATCCGCTGCGACATCGCGGCAGCCGTATCGTTGCGGCCCATCACGCTGCGGGCGTGCTGGCGATAGAACAAGGCTGGTCGCGGATCATGGATCAACGCCGCGCCGGCGCCCGAGGTGACCTGATAGGCCCACCAGTCATGCGACTCGATATCCCGCGCCCGGGCCTCTGGGGCGCAGCGGCGCAGGATCGCGGCGGCGGGCGCATTGAAGACCGAGGTATTGCCCGCCATGATCGCCTGGACCAAGGCATTGCGAAATCCCAGGGGCCGCAGGAAATGGCGGGACTCGGTTGTCGGAACCAGGGCTGCATCGGTGATGATCGTGCGGGCCGCGTAATGGGCGGGGCCGTCCTGTCGTGACAGCGCGGCCACGGCGCGGGCCAGCTTGTCGGGAAACTACACATCGTCTTGGTCGCAGAAGGCGATCATGCCGTCTGTCGCGGCCGACAGCAGATGGAGGAAGTTTTGGGTGGCGCCCCGGCGCGGTCCGTCGATGATCCGAACCTGCCCCGCAGGGCGCCTGGCCGCGAAATCCGCTGCAATGTCGCGCGTCTCGTCGTCCGATCCGTCATCCGAGACGATCAGCCGCCAGTTCCGGTGCGTCTGTGCGGCGATGCTGTCCAGTTGCGCTTCGATGAAGGATGCGCCGCGATAGCTGGCCAGAAGGATCGTCACGCAACGGTCATGGGCTGGAAAGGCAGATCGGTCCACCGGTTGTGTCCTTGGTCGGGCAGGGCCGGTTTCTGCCCTGCCGCCCGCGCCGATGCAACCGTCAGCCCGCCTGCCGGGCGATATCCACGATCAGCACGGCCTTGACGTACAGGTCGGTGCTGGCCTGCGCCGCCTTCTGCAATCGTTCGCGCAAGGGGGCCAGCCGGGCCTCGGACGTGAAGTTGCCGTCAAATCCGCCTGTATTGGCATGGATCAGCAATTCGCGCAGCAGCGCGTCCCGCAACCGGTGTTCCTGCTGCTTCATGGCGGGCAGGTCGGCGCCGCCCGTCTCGATCGTCAGGGTCAGGATCATCACCCCCCCCATGTCCCCGTTCCGCATCAAGGGCACGAAGAACTGGCTCGGGAAGGTGAACCAGCCCTCGGCAGGGGCGGCCGTTTCCCCATGGGCGCCCTGGCCCCCGCCATGATCGCTGGCTGCGGCATGATCATCGGCGGGTGGCGGTGCCGGGTCATCCAATGCCGTCTTGACATGGCCATCGGGGGCGGCGCCGTCTTCCGCCGCACCGTGATTGCCGGATGTCGCCCCGGTTGCGGCATGACCGGCTTCCTGGGCAGGGCGCAGCATCTCTCCGGCAGCGACGCCGCCCACCAGGGCCAAAACGGGGATCAGAAGGGGCAAGAGCTTCTTCATCGGCGGATACCTCAGTAGGGCAGGATCACATCGACGATCTGCTGACCAAAGCGGGGCTGCTGCACATCGGTGATCTGCCCGCGCCCGCCATAGGAGATGCGCGCCCCCGCGATGCGGTCATAGGCGATCTCGTTGCTGCGGTCGATGTCGGCGGGGCGGACGAAGCCGCTGACGGTCAGTTCGCGCAATTCATAGTTCACGCGGACTTCCTGCGTGCCCTCGATCTGCAGGGTACCGTTGGGCAGGGTGTCGATCACCGTTGCGGCCACACGCAGGGTCAGCTTGTCGCGGCGGGTGATGTTGCCGCTGCCCTTGTAGGTCGAGGACGATTCCGCCTCGGCCAGGTTGTCGAAGCTGGCGCCTTCGGGCAGCTTCTCGTTCAGGCGCTGCGGGATACCGATCATCTGCGGGATCGACACGCTTTCGCCGGACTGGCGGCTGCGCCCCGAAGTGTTGTTCATCTGCGCCTCGTCGTCGATCTCGATCACCACGGTGAGGATGTCGCCGCGCGTTGACGCCCGCCTGTCGCTGATCAGGGACGAGGTGGTCCCGGCCCACAGCGACGCCGCCGCCTCGGGGCGGCCGGAATCGACGGGGATCTCCAAAGGCGGGTTGGTCATGGCGATGAACTCCTCGCTGTTGCGCGGAGAGGTCAGGCTGGGCGGCTTTCCCAGGTGATCGGCGCGCGCGCAGGCCGAAGCCGCCAGGACGAGGCAGAGCAGGGGAATGGTTTTCATCGGTGGTCCTTACTTCAGCGCCACAAGGCTGCCGTCCGGCTGGACGACGGCGCTGATCGTTGCGCGGGATTCAAGGTTCATGACGCGGATCACGTCGCCCGCCGCACCGTCCGACAGCGTCCGGGCGGTGGTGACGATCCGCAGGGCACCCCGCTGGAAGACCAGCGGATGCATCTGGTTGCGCCCGATCAGCCTGGGGGCCTGCAAGAGCGAGGCCTGCAGCAGGCGGCCTTCGTGGATGGTGATGCGGGTCTGCAGCCCGATGGCCTGGGACGGGTCCGAAAGGCCGGGACGGTCGCCGTCGATGGCGCGGATGTCGGCGGCGGTGATGACAGTTCCGGCGGGCAGAGTTCGCGCCGCGGCCAGCACCGCCGCGGATGCGGGCAGGGGCGCCAGGGCCAGAAGAAGAACCAGCCACCGCATCAGCGCACCTGCGTGGTGGCCGCCAGCATCTGGTCGGCGGCGGTGATGACCTTGGCGTTCAGTTCGTATCCGCGCTGCGCCTTGATCAGTTCGGTGATCTCTCGCACGGAATCGACCGAGCTGTCCTCCAGATAGCCCTGGCGCAGCGTGCCCAGGCCGTCCTGCCCCGGCGTCGTCACCTGGGGCGTGCCGGATGCCGCGGTTTCCAGGAACAGGTTCGAGCCGATCGCCTCGAGCCCCTTTTCGTTGGAAAAGCCTGCCAGCGTCAGTTGGCCCAGCAGTTCGGGTTCGACCTGGTCGCTGAAATAGGCGTAAACCTCGCCTGCCGCGTTGATGGAAATGGTGCTCGCGTCGTCGGGGATGGTGATGCCCGGCACGACCGGATAGCCGTCCGAGGTCACGATCAACCCGTCGGGCGACCGCTTCAACCCGCCGTCGCGCGTATAGGCCGAAAGGCCGGAAGTCAGCGTCACCTCGATATAGCCCTCGCCGTCGATGGCCAGATCCAGGTCGCCCCCGGTCTGGGTCAAGGCGCCTTGTTGCAGATTGACGCTGACCGCCGTGGGGCGCACCCCCAGGCCCAGTTGCACGCCCGCCGGAATGACGGTGCCGTCGGCGGCGGTCACGGTGCCGGGACGGGTCGCCTGCTGGTAATGCAGGTCGGCGAATTCCGCGCGCCGGGCGTTGTAGCCGGTGGTGGACATGTTCGCGAGGTTGTTCGAAATGACCTCGACACGGGTCTGCTGCGCGCTCATGCCGGTCGCGGCGATCTGCAGGGCTCTCATGGCTGGTCCTTTCAGCGGGTCATGCCGGAGATCGCGCTGCGGATGCGCTGATCTTCGCGGTCAAGGAAGGATTGGCCCAGTTCGTAGGCACGCTGGACCTCGATCATGCGGGTGATCTCGAAGACGGAATCGACGTTCGATTCTTCCAGGAAGCCTTGGCGGATACGGGCGTCCTCAACAGGTTCGGGCGCGGCGGCGGTCGTGAAGGTGGTGCCGCCCTGGCGGGTCAGTTGCGCATCCTCGGGGGCGGCGAAGACGCCGATCTTGCCGAAGGCCACGCCGTTCGCGGACAACGTCCCGTCAGCGCCGACCGCGACCTCGCTGGCGCCTGCGGGAACGATGATCGGCGCCATCCCCTCGTCCAGCAGGCGGAAACCGTCGCCGGTCATCAACTCGCCCTCGGCGGAGGGAAGAAAGGCGCCCGCGCGGGTCAGGCGGATGCCTTCGGGTGTCTCCACCAGGAAGAAGCCCTCACCCTCGATGGCAAGGTCATAGT